>JBGAPN010000468.1:0-4553 GCA_044221235.1 Limisphaerales bacterium | reverse complement strand
GGTGGTCGCGGCGGTTGCTTCCGGTGCCGGCCTGGCTCTCGATTCCATTTCCTCAAATCCCCTCGGCATTTCCGTGCTGCCGCTTTTCCTGCCGGGATTTGCCCTCCACCTGAGGCGTCATCTCATCTTGCGGGATCAGACCTACGCCCAATTCTGGCTCGGCCTGGCTGCCGGGCTCTCAGTCCCGCTGACCACCCTGCTGATGCTGCAATTGGTACCTGTGACCCCGATCAGCGGTCCCTACTTCCTGTGGCAATTGGCCGCGACCGGCCTCCTGAATGGAATCGCCTGTCCGGCCCTGTTCCGGTTGTTCGACGCCCTGGGCCGGGTCTTTGATTATCAACCGATGACTCAACTGAGTTTCCGCCCGGACCGCGAAATCAAGCGGGGACGAATGTAGACTTCGACGCATGCTCCTCTTCGACCAGCTCAACAAAGGTGACAATGCCCTGCGCGTCATTGCGTGGGGTGTGCTCGCCGGGCTGCTCCTGCTGGTGGGAGGACTCTGGAAGGTTCAGGTCGTCTCGGGCGCCCAGTACCGGGAACGCCAGGAAGCCCAAAGCTTCCGCACCGTCCGAGTTCCGGCCATGCGCGGAAAGATTCTCGACCGGGTGGGGCGCGAGTTTGCCGGAAACGCGCCCCGCTATCGACTGGAGCTGTATCTCGACGAGCTTCGGCCGCAGTTCGAGCAGGAATACAAGGCGCGTCGCGCTCTGCTCTTGGCGTCCAAGGGGATGCGCCAGGCCGACGACGACGAGGGATTCTTCGACTGGATCGTGCGACGCATCCGGGCTCCAAAAAACAGGCCCGACTCTCCCGTGAAGAAATTGACGTTCTGGCGCGCCAGAGCCGTTTCGGTGCCGTCAGCAACACCATTGCCGAGGTGGGCCGCCGGCTTCGGCTGCCCCTGACCCTGAGCGAGGAGGCGCTTCACCAGCATTACCTCACCAAACGTGCCCTCCCGTTGCCGATCCTTCCCAATTGCACGCCACAGCAGGTGGCTCTCATCACCGAGCAGAGCTGGAACCTGCCCGGGGTGGTCCTCCAACAGGTCCCGATTCGCCGCTATCCGTATGGACATCTTGCATCCCATGTCGTGGGTCATCTGCGCCGCGACGATGATTACGACGAGGAGGAGGGACGGTTTGATTACCGGATGCGGGATTTCCGCGGAGCCATGGGTTTGGAGGCGGCCTATGATCGTGAATTGCGGGGTCAGTCCGGGGCTCGGAGCATCCTGGTCAATTCCGCCGGCTACCGACATCGGCAGGGCGAGGAGGTGATCGCCGAGCCTCAGCCCGGACTGAATCTGGTCACAACTCTTGATCTCGAACTGCAGCAGGCGGCGGAGCTGTCTCTAACCCAGGTCAAAGGCGACGAACGGGGTGCCGTCGTGGTGATGGACCCAACCAACGGCGACATCCTCGCGATGGCCTCTGCGCCGGATTTCGACCCATCGGAGTTTTTGGACGGGGTGTCCGCTCAGCGCTGGACCAATTTCTTTCTCGCCGAACCGGCGACACCCATGATCAACCGGGCAACCTATGGCCAGTATGCGCCCGGCTCGACCTTCAAAATCATCGATGCCGTCGCCCTCCTCGAAAACGGCCTGGATCCCACCGAGATCTTCCATGTGGATCCCGACCCCACCACACCGGGAAAGGGCCGGTACATGCTGGGACAACGTTCCATCAAGGACCTCGCCCCCCCTGGGGATTACGACCTGCGGCGTGCCTTCATCCGCTCGAGCAACAGCTATTTCATCGACCATGCGCTCCGGATCGGCTGGGAACGCATGCTCTACTACGGCAATGCATTTGGCCTTGGCCAGCGCACCGGCATCCGACTCGCGGAGAAACAGCCGCCAACTTTCCCTCCCCTGAAACCGTCCGGGAACGCGGCTGGACCGCTGGCAATCTGGCCAATGTCAGCATCGGTCAGGAAATCACCGTCACGCCTCTCCAGCTTGCCGTCGCGGTCAGTGCCGTGGCCAATGGCGGGAAGGTTTTCTGGCCTCGGTTGGTTGACCGGCTCGAACCCGAAAGCCCGCTTTCTGAAACACCAACAGTCCGCGTCCAGCCCGGCCAGGTCCGCGCCGAAATCAAGACCCGACGGCGCACTTTCGACATTGTCCGCAGCGCCATGCGGGATGACGTGCTCGATCCCGAGGGGACCGGCAAGGCGGCCCGTCTGGAAGGATTTGGCATTTGCGGCAAGACGGGCACCGCTGAAATCAAGGGAGAAGGCCGGAAGGACAAAGTCACCTGGTTCGCAAGTTTTGCTCCCTACGAGGCTCCTCGATACGTGGTGGTAGTGATGGTGGAAAGCGGGGTTTCCGGTGGCGGGACGTGTGCCCCGGTTGCCCGGCGAATCTACGAGTTTCTCCAGAAGCGGGAGCAGGGCCGTTCCAATCAAATCGTCGCGGGAGGTGTACCATGACGTGGAACGCCCCCATCGTTGCCCCGCGGGAACGCAATATCGATTGGCCGCTCTGGCTGGCGGTAGCCGGTCTGATGACGGTGGGCGCCGCCTTCATTTTCTCGGCGACCGGCTCGGCAGATTCCTCCAACGGACTTCCGTGGTGGCGTTACCGGGTCGTGGGCCAGGTTGCCGCCTACGCTCTCGGGATGGTCCTGGTGGCGGTCCTATGTCTGATCGACTATGCCCGGCTCGCCCGGTGGTCGCTGGTGGCCTATTGGATCACGATCGCTCTCCTGGTGGGTGTGGCATTGTTCGGGGTGTCGCGGCTCGGCGCCAAGCGATGGCTGGATTTTGGCCCCATTCAATTCCAACCCAGCGAACTGGCGAAACTCGCCTTCCTGTTCGCGCTGGCCAACTTCCTCGCCAGACCGTCCGGCGAATTAAACTCGCCCGGGCTGTTCGCAAAGGCCCTCGGCATGGCGCTCCTTCCCTTCGTTCTGATCCTCAAGCAGCCCGACCTCGGCTCCGCGCTGGTGTTCATGCCGGTTGCCCTCAGCATGATGTTCGTCGCTGGTGTGCCCCGACGATTTCTTTTTCGATTCGTCGGCGGCGCCTCCCTGGTCGTTGTCGTCCTGTTGATCGACATCCTGTTTGCGCCACCGGGCTGGAAGTTCATCAAACTGGAGGAATATCAAAAGCACCGCCTTCTGGTGTATTTCGGGCTGGATTTCGCACCAAAAAACGCCAGCCCCGCCGAACGCCTCGCCGCCCGCGCCGAGCAGGAAAAGAAGAGCTACAACGTCAAGCAGTCGCTCATTTCGGTCGGCAGCGGCGGCTTCATGGGCAAGGGCTGGCGGGAGGGAACGCAAAGCGCCCTCGGCTATCTGCCCCGGGCCGTCGCGCACAACGATTTTATTTTCTCCGTCATCGCCGAGGAGCGTGGGTTCATCGGCAGCCTGACGGTTGTGATCCTCTACGCCGTGGTGCTGTTTTCCGGCATCAAAACCGCCTCCCAGGCCCGCGACCGCCTTGGACGCCTCCTGGCCGTTGGAGTGGTCACGCTCCTGTTCACCCACATCTTCGTCAACATTGGCATGAACATCCGGATGGTTCCCGTCACGGGCATTCCACTGCCCCTGCTCAGCGCAGGGGGCACCTCGGTGATCTGCTCGCTCGTCGCGGTGGGAATCCTCCAGAACATCCACCTGCATCGACGTCACTACTGACCCTTTCCTCATCCCATGAGCCAGCAGTCCTACAAACGCAGTCGCGGACCCATGCGCTTCAAGCCCACCCGCGGCCTCAGCACACCCAAGCCCACCCGAGAAGTGTCCAGTGTCGCCCCGAAATCCATCGGGACAACCGCCGGCCCCGCTTCTGCATCGCCCGAGGAACGCTCCCACGAGGAGTCCCGCTTTGATCGACGCCGCCACGAGGAGGAAATCCGAAGGGCGGAAAACCTCGCCGCCGGCCTCCCCGAAGACGCCGATGAGTCCGTTGAAGAGTCACCCCAGTCCGGACGCGACCAGCGCTTCCGCGCGCCGAATGCGAGGGCGGGCGATGACACCGAGGATTCGGGAGGCGAAGCCGGGGCCCACGAGCCCCAACCCGCACCGCAGAGCCGCGGTCGCGACAGGGCCCCAAAGGGCCTCCTCGACAAGGCCCGCCAGGCGGTGAGCGACGTCGTCAAAAAGGTCAGAAAACTGATCGTTCCGGAGGACAAATCGACGATTGAGGTCATCATCAACGCGGAACCGCTCGAGACCCGCGTGGCGGTCCTCGTGGAATCCCGCCTCGATGATTTCACGGTGGAACGGACCAATACCGAGCGCCTCGTGGGTTCCATCTACACGGGGCGGGTAAAGAATCTTGAGGACGGGCTCAAGGCGGCCTTCGTCGACATCGGATTCGAGAAGAATGCCTTCCTCCACTACTGGGACATCATGCCCAACACCTTCGACTCCAGCGTTGAATTGGTGGAACGCGAGGACCGCCGCAAGGAGCGCAAGGACAAGCCCAAGTTCACCACCAAGGACGTTCCCAAACTCTACCCGGTTGGCAGTGAGATCATCGTCCAGGTCACCAAAGGCCCCATTGGCACCAAGGGTCCACGGGTCACCACCAATCTGTCA
>JBGAPN010000467.1:0-4219 GCA_044221235.1 Limisphaerales bacterium | reverse complement strand
GTAGGCCTTCAGCCCGTACACACCGATCACCGACAACAGAAGCGCAATCGCGGCAAACCCGCTGAACAACGCCGCCCCCGTCCGAACCATCCACAGCGGACCGTTCCGCTCAAAATGGGAACGCAGCGTCTGCAGCGACAGCTGGGGCAGTGCGGAATCCACGCGGCGCACTTCCTCCCGCAGCACCGGGATCAGCGCCGCTGCATCGGTTCCCGCCGCCGGGCGAACATGCAGATGCATTGCGGATTGGTAATTCCGTCCCACCGGCACATACACCCGATACGGGTCCCCGCGGTCGAACAGGTCGTTCTTCAGCGTCGGAACCACGCCCACCACCTCCATGGAGTTTCCGCGCTCCGACTGCGGGACGTCCCCCACCAGACCCACCGCCGATCCGCCGCCGTCGGGCGCGTCCGACTCGGAGAACTGGATTCGGCGGCCGAGCGCCTCCTCGCCGGGCCAGAGCGCCTCCGCCAGATCCTGATTGAGGATGGCCACGGCCGGGGCGTTGGTCCCGGTCGCTTCCGCGACATTAAATTCGCGACCGCGGAGCAATGCCACGCCAATGGTCTTGAAATACGCGTCACCGACGATGTTGAACCCGCTCGAATAGGCACGCCCCTGGGCGGCGGTGGCATCGGCACTGGACGGTGTCCGCGGCGCCCCATCCCGCTGCACCGACTTCCCCAGCTGCACATCCCCAAACGGGACGGTGGCGGCGAGGCTCGCCGATTCGACTCCGGGCAGGGTCCGGACCCGCTCCACCAGATTCCCAAAGACCACCCGACCCCTGGCTTCATCGTAGCCCGCCATCTGGGCGTCGGTCTGGAACACGAGCCCCCGGTCCAACGGGAATCCCGGATCGCCCCGCAGGGCATTCAGGGCGCTCCGTGAAAACAGTCCCGCTGCGACCAGCAGGGTCAGCGACAAGGCGACCTGTCCCATGGCCACCAGGTTCCGCGGGGCAAAAAACCCGGTCCGGTTCGCATCCTCCCCCGCGTTTTCCTTCAGATCTTCGTTCACGTCGAGGCCCGACAGCCGCCACGCCGGGCCCAGTGCAAAGAACACCGTCGCCAGCAGGCAGAACCCAAAGGTCGCCAACAACACCGCGGGATCGAAGGCGGAATGAAAGACCAGCATCACCGGCGCCAGATTCTGCAGGGAACCCAGCAGGACCCGGGAACACCAGGACGCCAGTACCAGGCCCAGCAGTCCACCCAGGAGGGACAGCAGAAGGGACTCCGACAGCAATTGACGGAAGATCCGGCCACGGACGGCGCCGAGGGCGAGCCGCACGGCGATCTCCTTCCGTCGGGCCGCCCCGCGAGCCAGCATCATGTTGGCCAGATTGAGGCAGGCGATCATCAGCACCACGCAGGACATGGCCAGGAGGAGGACGCCCACCGTTGCGAGCCGTCCGGTGTCGCGCTGCGGCCGGTCGGATATCGACAGACGCGGCAGCGCGGCCGCCAGGACCACCTGGTTTTCGTTTTCCTTCGGATAGGCCCGGGCCAGCTGATCGGAGACTACCGCCAGACGCGCATTGGCCGCCTCCACGCTGACCCCCGGCTTCAATCGCGCCACCGGCATCAGCACCGGGCGGTTCCGGTCGTTCAGCGATCCCGGACCGGCACCCACAAATCCGTTGGCCAGTTCGTTGAAAAGTCCGAACGGGAGGATCACTTCCGGCGCCACCAGCGCCATCGTGCCGGTGAAATCCTCGGGAGTGATGCCCACCACGGTGCAAACCAGCGAATTGATCCGGAGGGTCTTGCCCACGAGGCCGGGATCACGCCCGTGGTTCTTCCAATAACCATGGCTCACCACCACCACCGGCACGGGCTTCAGCTCTTCTTCCGGGAGAAACCCGCGTCCCTGGGCCATCGGGATGCCCAGAGTGGAGAAGAAATTGGCCGTCACCAGCATCGCCATGGTCCGGCGGGTGGACTCGCCTTCCCCAAGGCCCACCACGCTGGGCATCTGCCCAAGCACGTCGGTGAAGACCTCCTTCTCGTTCCGGAGATCGGCATAGTTGGGGAAGGAGAAGGCCCGATAGGTGTCCGGATGCGCGGAGTCGCGGCTGTAAAGGGCCACTAAGCGATGGGGATCCTGAACGGCCAGCGGCTCGAGGACCAGATTGTTGACCAGGCTGAACATGGCGGAGTTGGCGCCGATGCCCAAGGCGAGGGTGAGCACCGCCACCAGGGTGAACCCCGGATGTTTCCTCAACTGCCGCACTGCAAATATCAGGTCATTCATGACGGGTTCCTGTCGTTGCGACGGGTGTCGTGGCCTCAACCCCGCAATACCACCATCGGATCCACCCGGGCCGCACGACGCGCCGGAATCCAGCACGCCGCCAGGGCCACCGCCAGGAGGACCAGGGTCACGGTTCCGAACGTGGGCGGATCATGGGGCTGCACCTCATACAGCAGGCCGGCCAAAAGCCGGGCCAGGCCGAGCCCAGCCGCCAACCCGGAAGCGACACCGATTCCGGAGAGGATCATGCCCTGCCGCAGCACCATGCCACGCACATCCGCCCATTGCGCACCGAGTGCCATGCGGACACCAATCTCGTGGGAACGGCGCGACACCGACCAGGCCATCACCCCGTAGATGCCGATGGCCGCCAGGACGAGCGCCAGAAGGGAAAATCCACCCAGGAGTGACGCCTGCAGCCGGCGTTGGGCCAGCGAATCGTCCAGCAGTGATTCCAACGAGCGCACCCGTTCGAGGGGTTGTTCCGGATCCACCTCCTGGGTCGCCCGGTTCAACCCCGGGATGAGATCCTCCGGAGTCCCAGCGGTCCGCACCACCAGGCTTGCGAACCCCCAACACTGCTGGGTCATGGGCAGGAACAGTTGGGGTTCGGGGGCGTCGGTGAGATTGGAGTCCCGCATGTCGCGGGCGACTCCGACAATCTGCATCCAGGTGTTGGTTCCTTCCTCCAGGTTCACCCGGCCCCGGGGCAGGCTGCCGGCAGGCGCCGACGGAAAATAGGTGCGGAGGAAGGCCTCGTTGACGATGCACACCCTGGGAGCGTTGGTGGTGTCCCGGGAATCGAAGTCGCGACCTCCCAGCAGTGGTGAGCCCATCGTCTGGAAATATCCCGGAGTCACCTGTCGATACAGGGCGTCGGACGGCTCGCTTGGCGCCGGAGCCGGCCGGCCTTCGATCGTCAGGTGAACCTTCGATACCACCCCGCCAAGCGGGAGACCGAACACCGCGGCGGCCGACTTCACTCCGGGAAGCGCCCGAAGCCGCTCCACCACATCCCCAATCATGGCCGCCTGCCGTTGTTCACCCGGGTACTTTTTTTCCGGCGGCGCAATGATGGCCGTGAGGACGCCGTCCGGATCGAAGCCAGGGTCGACGGCACTCACCCGGGCGAAACTGCGGAGCAACAGGCCCGCGCCGGCCAGCAGCACCAGCGAAAGCGCCACTTCCACGATCACCAGGGCGCTCCGCACCCGGTTTCGACGAATGCCCTCGGTGGTCCCGCGGCTTCCTTCCTTCAGCAATTCTGTCACGTCGGTCCGCCACATCTGCAGAGCGGGGAACAACCCGAACACGAGTCCCGTCAGCAGCGTCAGCCCGACGGAAAACGCCAGAACCACCGCATCCAGCGTGACGCCTCCCAGTCGGGCCGATTCCGGTGCGAGCCGGGTGATGATCGCGACGCCCCACCAGCCCAGAAAGGTGCCGACGGCGCCGCCGATCACCGCCAGCAGAAGGCTCTCGGCCAGGAGCTGACGGATGACCTGCCCGCGGCCGGCCCCGAGCGCCGCACGAACCGCAAACTCACGCGTCCTCGACGTCGAGCGGGCGAGCAGCAGGTTGGCCACATTGGCACAGGCGATCAGCAGCACGCACCCCACAGCCCCCAGCAGGATCAACAGCGGGCGACGATTCTCTCCTACCATCTCGGCGTGAAGGTCGACGACGTTGACGCCAAAATCGCGGACATCCTGGTATTTTTCACCGAGACGCCGGGCGATGCCGTTCATCTCGACGGACGCCTGCTCCACGGTCACCCCGGGCTTCAGCCGTCCCACCACCTGCCAGCTGTGCGATCCGCGGCCCTCCAGCTCGATGGTCTGGAACCCGGCCGGTGTCCACAGTTCCGTGCGCGTTTGCGGTATCCCGACATTCGAAGGCATCACCCCCACCACCGTGTAGCGTTCTCCGTCCAGCAGCAGCGTGCGGCCCAGGACCCCGG
>JBGAPN010000466.1:0-4220 GCA_044221235.1 Limisphaerales bacterium | reverse complement strand
GTCACCGCCCCGGCCTTCGAGCAGAAGGTCCGGTCCCTGGTCGAGGGCGGCGCCACCCGCCTGATCGTGGACCTGGGCAGCCTCGAATACATCAGCAGCGCCGGTCTGCGCGGTCTGCTGTTGCTGAACAAGCTGGTGAAGGCGCGGTCGGGCCGGGTCTGCCTTGCTGCCGTGCAGGGCAACGTGCGTTCGGTTTTCGAGATGTCCGGCTTCAGTTCCATCCTGGAAGTCCACCCCACCGCGGCGGCGGCGCTCGAGGCGTTCCGATGACCCCGGCACCGGCCAGGCCTGACCCAGGCGAATGACGCCCGCCCTCCAGTTGGAGATGACCAGCCGCCGGGAGGCGATTCCCCAGGCCCGGGAGGAGGTGTCCCGATGGCTTGCCCAGCGGGGAGCCTTTTCAGGTGCCGACTTCCTGGCCGGGCTTGCCATCGAGGAACTGGCCACCAATTGCCTCAAGTACGGCTACGACGACACCGCGGAACACCGCATCGCCGTCCGGGTGGAACTGGACGGCGGAGAGTTGCGGTTATGCGTGGAGGACGACGGCCGGCCGTTCAACCCGCTGGATCGGCCACCGCCCGATGTGACGTTGCCGGCGGAGGTCCGGCCGATGGGCGGGTTGGGACTGCATTTGCTGCGCCGGCTCTTTGACCGGATCGAGTACCGGCGGGTGGGGCATCGCAATCGTCTGATCCTGGTGAAGCGTGGCCCGTCCAGTTAGAGCGGGAATGCAGCTGTGGGGCGAGGGAGGCGTGCGATACGGGGTGTCCGCGGGGCGGGGCTTGCGCCGGCTGCGGCCGGCATGGCGTAGTCGTTCCGTGCAAATCCCCCGACTCTTCCGGGCCGCCTGTGGGTTGGTGTTCGTGCCCATGGTCACCCTGGCGCTGACACCGGCCACGCCGGATCTCATGAACCGGATCTACGCGGAGTACTGGGACGAGTTCTCCCGGCAGAACCCGATCCAGGCGACCTTCAATGGGGACAATCGCTTTAACGACCAGTTTGGCGCCGTGACGTCGGCCGAGGCGCTGGCGCAGGGCCGACAGTTGGCCACGAAGTACCTCCAACGCACGTCGGAATACGATCCCGCCGGGCTGCCCGCTGAGGATCGCATCAGCTACGACCTGATGCGTTACCAACTGCAGCAAAGCCTCGACGGGCTGGCCTTTCCCAGCGAGTTGATGCCGGTGAACCAGATGGCCAGCCTGCATCTGGTGTTCGCACAGTTGGGTTCGGGGCGTCTTGCGCAGCCCTTCGCAACGGTGAAGGACTACGACAACTGGCTGTCCCGTGCGGCGGGATTCGCGCCGGCGGTGGACGGCATCATCGCGGACATGCGCCGTGGCATCGCCCGGAAGATTGTCCTGCCGAAGGCGCTGGCGAAGCCGGTGCTGCCGCAGTTGGAGGATCTCGCCACGCCCGACCTCGAACGGAATGTGTACATGTCCCCGGTCCGCACATTTCCCGACGGGTTTTCCGAAGCGGACCGGGCCCGCCTCACCGCGGCGTTCACCGGGTTGGTCCAGGAGCAGATCCGCCCGGCCTACCAGCGTCTGCACACCTTCATGCGCGACGAATATTTGCCGGCGTGCCGGGATACCATCGGGCTGGGCGACCTGCCCGGCGGCCGTGACTGGTATGCGTTCCAGGTACGCACCGCAACGACCACGTCGAAGACGCCGGAGGAGATCCACCAGATTGGCCTCGCTGAAGTGGCGCGGATCCGGGTGTTGATGGAGGAGGGAATGGGTCGGGTCGGGTTCAAGGGAACGTGGTCTGAATTCCTGAGGCACCTCGACACGGATCCATCGCTGCGATTCACCACCCGCGGGGAAATCCAGGCTGCGTACGAAAGTCTCCAGAACCGGGTGACGGAAAAAATTCCGCAGTTCTTCGGGCGCACGCCGAAGACTCCCTTTGAGATTCGGCCGGTGGAGTCCTTCCGGGAAATGAGCGCGGCACCCGCGCAGTATTTCCCGGGGATGCTCGACGGTTCCCGGCCGGGAATCTTCTACTTCAACGCCTACAAGCCGGAAACCCGATCGCGCTTCACGACGGTCGCCTTTTTTCTGCACGAGGCGGTGCCGGGCCATCACTTCGAAATCAGCCTGGCACGGGAGCACACGTCGCTTCCCGCGTTCCGCCGGTTTAATTCCGCCCAGGCGTACAGCGAAGGGTGGGGGCTTTATTGTGAAATGCTGGGCCGGGAAATGGGCCTGTATGAGGATCCCTGGCAGTGGGTTGGCCGGCTCTCAGCCGAGATCTGGCGGTCTGCCCGGCTGGTGATTGACACCGGGATTCACGCCCAGGGATGGACACGGGAACAGTCCATTCAATACTTCCTCGCCAACGTGCCCCAGAACGAGATCGTGGCGGTCCAGGAAGTGGACCGCTATATCGCGGTGCCGGGGCAGGCGCTGAGCTACAAGATGGGCGAGATCCGTCTGCGCGAACTGCGGGCCGGGGCCGAAAAGCGGCTGGGAGCCCGGTTCGATCTCCGGGCCTTCCACGACGAAATGCTCTCGCACGGCTCGATTCCACTCGACGTCCTCGACGCGGCGATGGAGCGGTGGATTGCCAGTCGGGAGCACTAGCCGGCGAGCCAAGTCCTCGATGGGAGTCGATCGAGCCACTCGGTGTCCGCCAGGCGAACTCCGTTTCACTCCAAACGCCGCAGGCGAAAAAACGACCCGTCAACGCCCGCGGTCGAGGTCAGTACCATGAGATCGGCTCCAGCCACGACCGGTTCGCCGGCAGGGATCCAGTTCCCGTCGAGGGTGAAGGAGGATTCCAGCTGATACCGAACGCCCGGAATGCCCCTGGAGCGAACGCGGAAGACTCCGGCTTTGGCTGGCTCGGGAACCAGATCGCCGGAGCACCATCCGCCAACGGGGTTGAGGAAGGCGCTCCATCCCTGCGGTGCCACGGAAGTCAGGATGCCCGTCCAGGTGCCCACGCCCTGAAACAGGTCGGACATGAACACGCCAAGTCGGGGCAGGGAATTGGTCATCAGGTTGCCCACGGGATACTGCAAATCGGGCGTCGCGATGACCTGGATCGTGTACAGGCTGCCCGGAGCTGGCTGGGATAAGTAGTCGAAAGCCGGTGGTTGATACACGTTGTTGTGGCAGTCGCAGAACGTGCCGTACTGGCTGATGGAGCAGTGGTCCTGATAACTGTAGGCATCCGGTGTGGCGAACGAGACATTGGTGAAAACGACCTGCTGGAACCGGGTGGGGAGCAGGGCCCGGTAAAACCCGAGGGTATACGAAGGAGTCATGGCTCCCACCAAACCCGCCGTGGTCCCGATCTCCCACGCGAAGCCATTGCCGGGAGACGGCTGGGAATTCACCAGCTTCGCCACGGTGTCCAGTTTCCCCCAGTCTGTGAGAATCTCGCGGAACACCACGGCAACGTTGCCGCGATTGGCGATGAACGATGTTCCAATGTCATTCGCCAGGGCGGACACGGCATCGACGATGACGTTCTGTCCATTCCCCGCAGTGTCCTTGTTCTTGGAGTATCCCAGGTAGAACAGCCCATTGACCACACCGAGAGCCGCCTTGAGTTCCGGATCGTCCTGAATGGTGGCGCCCGCCAGCACGATCAAGAAACGGAGCAATCCCTCCCCATCGAGAGCCACGGTGGCATTGGTCGGTGCCTGGACATCGGAGACCACGTTGCCCAGGGTTCCAATCAATGCGGCAGTCTGATCCAACGCGAGTGCCTCGACCAGTCCGGCATACTTCCCGTACAGGATCTGAACATTGGGAACGTCTTTGAGTTCCAACAGGAGCTGTGTCTTGACCGTGCTGAAGACGTTGGAAGAAAAGGAATTGCTTTGTGAGGGGTCGTAGCCGAGTCCCGAGAGGCTCGTGACGTAGGTGTTGAAATCCGCCGTCGATACCACGTATTCGTTGCGAATGCTGGCATCCTGGCCCTGGGTCAATTGAAGGCTGATCCATTGGTAGGCGCTACACTCTGCATCGCCCGACGGACACGGTGAGTTCCCTGCATTCGGGGCAACCGGCCAGGATACGGGCGACTGGCAGGCGATCTCGAACAAACGGTAGTCGACACCTCCCACGGTGTCCGCCGCGACCGGACGATACCAGCCCTGCGGATTGGGATGCATGAGGGTGGTCAGGTTCACCGTTCCGTTCAGGCTGGCAGGGAGGGTCCACGACCGGTTCTCGACGGTGAGCGGCGTCCCCCCC
>JBGAPN010000465.1:0-4224 GCA_044221235.1 Limisphaerales bacterium | reverse complement strand
TCTCCATTTCGAATGGCTCCCCTGATTGCCGCCATGAAAATCCCGTCAGCCACCCCCCTCCATGCACAGCCAGCGCCAAGCTCCGCATGCCTCTCCAGGATCCAATGGCGCTCCTCAACGGTCAGAACGCCATCGGCCAAGGCGCGACGCATTTCCTCGATAAACTCGGCGTCGGCGGCGCCATGCGTGATTCGAGCTCGGATCTTATCGAGAATCGATGGGGAGGGGCTCATTTGCAGGGTATGGTCACAGGCTCCTCCCTATTTGTCATCGGCTCGGCCTTCGCACCCCTCTTGCGTGGGGCAAGCAACCCCCTTGCAGGTCCTCCGCGGAGCCGGAGACGGCCTGGAATTTGGTTGGTGGTTGGTGGTCCCTGCCTTCACGGCCTATTTGTCCGGTTTTCTGTGCAACTCTTTCAAAATCAACGGAACTGTGTCCGTGGCGGCTGTGTGTGAAATCCGGACATTTAGGAATTCTCCGGACAAATAGGGTGTTTCGCTGATCGGGCTTTCAGCCATGTAACCCATTGGATTCTCGTGGTCTTCGGCGGATTTCACCGAATTTCAGCGTTGGACAAATAGGTCGTCGAGACTCACCCCGATGAGGGTGGTGCGGGCGAGAGGACTTGAACCTCCACTCCTTGCGGAACCAGATCCTAAGTCTGGCGCGTCTGCCATTCCGCCACGCCCGCGACTGGAAAAAGGCGTCCGGAGTATCGAGGGCTCCAGACCATTCCAGGATTCCAGGATTCCAGCACCCCGGTTCCCCGGGCGCTTCGTTAGTAATTCATCGGATCCGCGATCGGCACCGTGTTGGGCGGCTCGGGAACATAGAGACGTCCATTCCGGGTATAATACGAGTCGTACCAGTTCGGCGCCGCGGGCGCCCCGGCACTTTTCTGCGGGGTGTTGCAGCCGGTGACGAACAGGGCCGCAAACAGGGCTCCAAGAGCCAGTGAGATCCGGAAGCAACGGGAAGAGTTCATGGTGAAGCAGCTGCTGAGCTGGGACCACTCGTAACCGACCGGCGCAAAACGGTCAACGTCGCTCCGTGACCGGATTTCAGGACGTCGTCACCAATCCTCCGGGCCGTCTTCGGGCTAATCTGCACTCTGGAAATGACCTCACTGGGATCGGGTGCGAGCGAAAGAGAACCAGCTCCTTACCGCCATCCCCGCAGCCGGTAGTACCACCACCCGACTTGCTCGTGCGTCCAGTAGTTCAGAACCACCAGCGGGCCGGTTCGTGGGATGCCGGTCCACTCGAGCCGGACATTTTCCGGTTCGGGTCCCAGATAATCGCAGCCGACGGGTACGATGTTGGTGAGTCCGGCCCTCCGGAAGGTCGCCTCGGCCCGGCGAAGGTGGTAGGCGGACGTGACAAGGATCAGGCGTTTCCATCCGCGCTGGGCCGAGAGGTCCTCGCTGGCCAGGGCTTCTTCCCGGGTGTTGCGGCACACCGGCAGGCGGACCATCTCTCCGCGGGGCAATCCCCATCGCTCCAGCCAGGCAGCAATCAACTCGGAATCCCCACGGACCTGTCCATTGAGCAGGTAGGGTGCGCTGCTCAAAACCAAAACGGGTGCCCGTCCGGACCGGACCAGTTCGACCGCGGTCAGGATTCGGTCCGCCGGTTCCCCCACGTTGATCTTCAAGGATTCCCGGGGTCCGTAATCGAGCGTGCCCCCAAGCATGATGACGGCATCCGCCGGGCTGGCGGGCGGCTGTCGGCGCGGGTCGTAGGGAGCTTCGAGCCGGCCAATCAGGATCCGGGACAAATTGGTTCCGGCGATCAGCTGGAGCAGGAGGAGCAACGACAGGCTGAACCCGAACCAGGCCCAGTGGCGCTTCCAAAGGGCCACGACGGTTCCTCCCAGCAGGATGGCCCAGAACAATCCGATCGGATCGGTCAGCGCGGTGAGAATCGACGTCATTATGGATGGGGCCTACCAGGAGCCATTGCGGTAGTGATCGTAGCGCTGCGAAACCGCCCCGATGTACGCGCGGGTGGATGGGAATCCAACCGCCGCAACGAAGGCTGCGCTGTTGGTTGTCGCTGCTGGAGTGGAGCTGATCCAGCGCAGCACGTTTCCGCGGCCCGCATTGTAATCGGCCAGTGCGTAAGGCAGGGCATTGTCGACGTTGGTGTATCGGCGCATCACCTTGGAGAGGTAATAGGCGCCCGCCAGCGTGTTGGTCCGGGGGTCGACCAAGGTGGAATGTGCGAATCCACTCACCTTCGCCGACGCGGCCCATTCCATCGCGGCGTCTTCGGTGACCTGCATCAGGCCCAGTTCCCCGGCATTCCCCCGGGCTTCCGGGTCGAAACGGCTTTCCTGCCAGGCCACGGCCTTGACCAGCGCGGGCGGCAGGCCGTACTGGCGCGCAGCGGCCCGGAACAGGTCGTCGTAACGATGCTCCCGCCGGTAGCTCCAGAAGATCAGAATCCCGGCGTCGAGGGCGATCAGGACGACCAGGAAGATCCAGCGTTGGCGGTTCACTGGGTGACCCAATCGCCCGGGCTGGCGTGGGATGCAAGTCCCAAGCCGGTCACCACCAGAGATAGCCCATGTCCACGGGACGGGACACCCACGACGGATCGTAATTCTGCGGGAAGAGGAACAATTGTACGTGTCCATCGCCGTACATCATGTTCCATCCGCGTTTTCCCTTGTTGTTGTGCCAGATGCTTTTGGCCCGGTTCTGGGCGCTCACCCGGCCGTCACCGGAATCGCGCGAGCCATGCCAGGGCCAGTCGCCCTGGATGATCTTGTTCGCGGCGCTCTTGGCAATTTCGCTGGTTTTGATGGGTTTGGACTCTGGTGTCCCCCGGGAGGCCTTGGAGTCCCCGGTGACATGTTTCACGCCAAACCAGTCCAAGGCCCACATCGGCAGGTAACTGGTTCCCCATCCGGCGTAACAGCTGGGCTTGGATTCGTTCGGCCAGTAGCTGTCCCCCTTGTCGGACGGGCATTGGAACGTCAGGAAGGCTGGAACATAGCGGTTCAGTGGCCGGTTGGTTTCCACGAAGCTGTCGTGGACGACCGGTTTCAGGTTGGTGCGGATCACGCCGCCCACTGTCCCCCAATCACTGTGGACGGGCAGGTTGTCCTGATTGTCGTCGGCGTACATGTGGTAGCCGAGATACTGCTGCTTCTGGTTGCTCACGCATTTGATCGCCTGAGCCTTAACCTTGGCCCGCGCGAGGGCGGGAAGGAGCATGCCGGCGAGGATGGCGATGATGGCGATGACCACCAGCAGCTCGATGAGGGTGAAGGCGCCATGACCGGGAGCCCGGGCGCCAGATTCGGTGTGTGTGGGGCTGACCATGGCGATGAGGGGTACTTCTTTCGCCTACCATCTGGTGTGAACATTCGCAAACAATTCCATGATGGGGCGGCATGAATTTTGGCGCAGGCCGTTCGCCATGGTGGAGGGAATGGTATCCAGCGTTCGGGATGGGGGAGAAACGTTCTGGTGAGAATCCGGGTTTGGATCATCCGGTTTCCGGGATCGGAAAGGGTGGGAATCCACGCTACCCCCTGACAATTGCCGGAAAAAGATCTTGTCCCCACGCGGGCCGGCGACTTATTTACCCGGTCCCGCACGCGCACGTGGCGGAATTGGCAGACGCGCTAGATTCAGGTTCTAGTGAGTAACATCGTGCAGGTTCAAGTCCTGCCGTGCGCACCATCTCCTTCCCGGAATTCCCTTCGCGGTTCGTTTTCCCCGGAACGATTGCCGTTCCAATTTTCGTGATTTGGCTGCCTCGAAACGGAGGGAGGACCGTTGCTGTACGTTCGCGGCCAGTGCCACCTCTCTGAATGGGTGGGCTGCCGTGTACGGTTCGCCCGAAGCGTACCGGGCGGCGGTCCCGATGGACCGGCTTCTTGAATTCGCCGCTTGGAGTTGTCCGTCCATTCCACTGACACTCCCTGTGGTCCTGCATGAATGCATTCTTTCCCGCCTTTTTTTCTCTGAGCCTTGTCGCCTGCATGAGCGTGGCTCAGGCACATGATGCCTCGGAAGCGCACCATCCCACCGATGCCACACCGGTTCCCCTCCCGTTTGTGGTGGAGCTCAAGGGGCCGATCTCGCTGCCGGCTTCGGCCCGCCCTTCTCCCGGTGCCCGTTTGACGGGGTCCGGTTTCTGGAAATTTGAAGCAGCGCGCGACCTGGTCCCCGTTCCGGCAGCGGCGGCGCCCTTCGTGAAGGGAGCCCATGGA
>JBGAPN010000464.1:0-4245 GCA_044221235.1 Limisphaerales bacterium | reverse complement strand
GCCGCTCCAGCGGTAGTCCCTGGGATCCTTCACCAGGCCGGCCCGGACCGGGTTGAGATCAATGTAGGCAGCCACAGTGGCCAAGGGTTCCCCGGCTCCTTCCACCAGCACACTCTTGAAGCGCTCCTCCCACAGGGTTCCTTTGCGACCCCGGTTTTGGTTAAACCACTGGGTAAACCGCTGCTTGAGCCGCTGCAGGAACCCGCTGATATCCCACATGGTGATGCACAGCCGGTCGATGAACTCCCGTTCGCCGTGGTCATCCTTGGTGGTGCGGAACATCTCGATGCGTTGGCGGACGGTCCCCGCACTCCAGGCGGTGCTGGTGAGGGCTTGGAGGCGGGCGATGAGTTCCTCGGCGGTGAGGGGTTGGGCGGGTCGGGCCGGCACTTCGACCAGAAGATGGAAGTGATTGGAGAGGATGCAGTAGGTGAGGACGCGGACGCCGCAGAACTGTTCGTACTCGCGCATGAACCGGACGAACTGTTCGCGCTCGGGCGGACCGAAGACGCGGTCCCGGTTCACCACCCGGGACACGCAATGGTAATGGGCCACCGGAAACGATGCCGGAGCCTTGAGCCGCCGCTGACGCATGAAGCCAGCATCGCACCCACACCCCCGCCATCGCCATCGCCAGAATTTATGAGGGTTGTCCTGTCCCTTGCTGCTTTCCCCCTCCCTTGCTGCTTTCCCCTCAGCGTCTGGATGCGACTTTGGACGGGGATCGCAGCCGGGCCCGCACCGCTCGCGGCATGACCGTTCTGGGAATGTTTCGCCGCCTGGACGTGAGCTTCGCCTGGCTGGACCACCCCGCCTGCCGCAAAGGCAAACTCACCACACGCGACTTCCTCAACTTCCTCGGTGCTGACAACTCTCGCAGGGCTTTCTCCCTCATGCCTTCCGCCAACCCAACCGCTTGGAAAGCGGTATAGACGGGCGCTAGTTCTTGGGATTTGCTCCCAGAATCACATTGATCGCCGGGAAAGCAGCGGGCTCCATCGACCAAAACCACGGTACTGGCAGAATCCATTTGGTTCCCGCTGCACATTTCCAAGGTCACATCTCTCCCACTTTGG
The DNA here is from genome assembly GCA_044221235.1 of Limisphaerales bacterium. Lineage (GTDB taxonomy): Bacteria > Verrucomicrobiota > Verrucomicrobiia > Limisphaerales > UBA9464 > UBA9464. Next base: position 3,169 of record JBGAPN010000464.1, on the reverse strand, counting down.
TTCGACCCTCTCCCATGTCTTTGATGCATCCCGGAAATGGCTCCGGCCACCAGGACCCAGTTCGCTGACCCTAATCCATGTCGTCCCAATCGAACCAGGTTCCTGCAGTCGCGCTCCAGTCGATCTGGATCCACCGCATTGGCATGGGATGCCAGGTCGCCGCCTGGGTGGCTTCGTTGGTTCTTCTGTGCCTGCCCGTCGCCGCCCAATACTCGCTGACGGGGAGAATCCTGGGCGCCGAAGCGACCGCCAGCACGAGCACTGGCAGTGGCACCGGTTACTACCTCGTTGGTGGTGTCGGACCCAGCACTCGCGGCGACATTTCAGGTGGCGGGTTCCGTCTGCAGGGCTCGGCGGTCCCTCACGGTGCCGTGCTCAGTGACCCGGAACCGGAACCGAAGATTCCCACGCCCAGCCATTGGTGGAGGCTGGATGGAGACCTTCGCGACGAGATCACCGGGGAAACCGGCCAGGCCGTCAATGGATCGCCATTCTTATCCGGACGGGTCAACCAGGCGTTGGAGTTCCGCGGTTCCAACTACGTCGTTTTGGGCAACACCCAGGGCGGCTTCGGGACCAATGATTTCTCCCTGACGTTGTGGATGACGGCGGATCCACGCGTGGTCAGCCCGACGCTGCTGTCCTGGCGCGAGGCCTGTGGGATCACAGCGCATTGGCGGCTTCGCCTGGGCGCGCAGAATTTCTCCGCCTCGCAGCCCAGTTTCTCCTTCTATGGACCGATTCCCGGAGGCGGAACGTCCCAAAAGGAACTCTTCGCCCGGCCTCGAGGCTCGGAACTCAACGTCAAGGACCTCCGCTGGCATCACGTTGCCGTCGTTCACCAGGGCACCAACACCATCGTTTATCGGGATGGCCAGCCTTTCATCGCCGGAAGCACTGCAGGCATTGCGGATCTGCCGCATACTGCCGTCCTCATTGTGGGAATCGATCCCTGCAACATTGGGAGACCCTGGGCAAATGATCCCGCGCTCTTCGACAATCCACTCCTGGGAGAGATTGATGAGATCAAGTTCTACTCCAGCGCGCTCACCCCGACGATGATTGCCAATGAATGGAAGCAGTTTCGTCCCCTGCCGTTTTCCGCGCAGTCCCCGTCGACCGCCGAACTGCTGGCGGGCGAGGGTGTGCCGCCGGCCTTCCGGTGGGTCATCAATCCCGAGCCGGGACATGAGATCCTGCCGGAGGATTTGAACGGGGCCCAACTGGAGATGTCCCGCGACATGCAACAGTGGAATCCCCTGCCCGACGCGGCACGCTGGGTCAACGGGCACGTGGAACTGTGGGACCAGGAAGCCTTCCTCCGAAGTGGTTGCTATTACCGAGTCGTTTTCCGTTAACCTGCCTTTTCCAAACCATGAATCGTCGTCTTTCACATCTTGTGATGCTCGTGGGACTGTTGATCGGGTCCGGCCAGGTTCGCGCGTTCGGAGCCGAACTTGGCACCGCCTTCGACTACCAGGGCAACCTCAGCCAGAACCAGTTTCCAGCGATTGGCGGTTTTGACTTTCGCTTCATCCTGTATGACGCCGTCGTGGGTGGAAATCAGATCGGGCCGCTGATCGAGAAGTCCAACATCGCGCTGAACAATGGCTTGTTCACGGTTCCTCTGGATTTCGGACCCGGCTCCTTTGCCGGCCAGGCACGCTGGCTGGAGATACACGTTAAGAACCACACCTTCGAAAACCAATTCACTGTCCTGACTCCCCGACAGCCCATCAGTGTCGCGCCGTACGCCCTGTATGCGCTCACCAGTGGTGGCGGCGCCACCGGTCCCCAGGGACCGGCAGGACCCCAGGGTCCACAAGGACCGGAAGGTCCCGCCGGGCCTGCGGGACCCAAGGGCGATCCCGGAGTTCCGGGACCGGCTGGACCCAAAGGCGACCCGGGCAGCACATGGGCGGGCATTGCCGATATTCCTCCGGGGTTTGCCGACGGTGTCGACAACGATACGCGCTATGTTGCCGGACCCGGGTTGACGTTGAATGGGACGACCCTCGCGGTTGACTTCGGTTTCGGTGGCTTCGACAACACGGTGGCCCGGGCGAGTCATGGCCACGCCGGAGCCGAATGGGGTTCGGTCGGGACGAGTCCGGCCCTTACTCTGCTTGGCTCCAATGGCGAGGGACTGTTCGCCACAGGCGCAGGCAAGGCGGCGATCCACGCCCACCAAACCGCCGCGGCCGTGGGTGCGTATGGTGTCCTCGCGGAGGCGGACAGCGGTTCCACCGCCATCCTGGGTTCCAGCCAGAGCGGATCTGGCGTGGTGGGGCAGAGTGTGAGTGGCGTGGGGGTCCAGGGCATCAACGGGACCAAGCGTGGAAAGCTGGGTGCGGATGAGGCCGGGGTGGTCGCCGATGCCACGGTCAGTACCGGGGTGGCCCTGCAAGTCGACCATGGATCCATTCGCGTGAAAGGTGCCGGCATTGGCACGCCCACGGCGGTGTTCCAGGTCCGAATGGCCACCGCCGATTGGAACGTCTACATCGACCATCCCCAGTGCAACAATGATCCCACTGCGATCCTGATCGTCACACAGCGTGGGACTTTTCTGGGGGAGTCCTACCCCATCAAGCTCGAGTACGACAAAGCCCTAAACCGGTGGTGGATTGGCTCTAAACCGGGTCAAAACTTCAACGAAGGCACGATCTTCAATGTGTTGGTCGTCAAGCCGTGACTCTTCCGGGGTGATGTCGGGGATTGCTTGAACGGGTCCGTTGGTCACCAGCCTTGGGGTGAATTGGACGGCCCCGCCGCAGGATTGTCAGTTCCCAGTAACAGGATCAGCCTCGCTCCACCGATGAGACGTTTTATGGCGACCTTGGGCAGAACGGAGGGGACAGGATGTCTGTATGTAGAACGGAGGGTACAGACGGAGGGGACAGGATGTCTGTATGTCGCCTTCGTCGGTCCGCACGAGTTCAAGTGCCATGTTTTCAATGCCAGGACGGAACAACCGCGATGGCCCAATGACGTTCAACTGCCGATCGCGCGCGACGCCTTGCTGGAAATTTGGGGCGTTGGGGACAGGGCACTTATCGGTGAGCCTAACAGTCGTCCTGTCCCTCTCCTAACTCCCCCACCGCGGAGCCAGCACGGCTGTTGATAATCGCCCACTCGCCCGTCGCGGTGGTCGCCGGAGAAGAAGCGC
>JBGAPN010000463.1:0-4724 GCA_044221235.1 Limisphaerales bacterium | reverse complement strand
CTTGGCATGGCCGCGTCGAGTGGCCCAGGACAGGGGCGTCGCCCACGGAGGATCGTCTGGAAGGTTCGTCTTCGCGCCGCGGGAGAGCAGGAACTCCACCATGTCCAGCCGGCCAAACTTTGCCGCCCAACCCAGGGGTGTGGAACAGATGTCTTCGTCGCGTACGTCGAGCCGGGCACCGTAGTCGAGGAAGAGACTCGCCTTCTCAACGTCTCCCTGCCGTGCGAATTCATGAAGCGGCGTGATGCCAAGCCAGTTGGCAGCACCAGGGTCCATTCCCCGTTCGAACAACAGTTCGTTCAGCTCCCGGGTTTTTCCTCCAACGGCCCACCCGGGAAATCGAACCCGCTTCACAAGATCCGGCTGGTACCGCAACAGGAGTTGGACGAATCCGACATGTCCTCCGCTTGCTGCGTTTGCCAGGGCGCCCGTGTCGTCCGCCAGGGCCGGATTGGCGGCAAAGACCGCGGCCGCTGTGCGGAGATCATTGTCGTAGGCCAGCAAATGAACCGCCCGCGCAGCGCCGTGGGAACACAACAACTCGAGCATCCGGCCGTCGCCATTGGAAATCACCCGGCTGAGCGTGTCCGCGGAACTTTCCACTTCCGCATTCGGATGGGCGCCATGGGCCAGGAGAAGTTGAACCACTTCATAGTGGCCGTTGGCCGCCGCCGAATACAGCGCGTGCCCCCATGGGGCGATGCCTTCCTCAGGCAGGTTCGGATCCGCATCGTGCTCCAGCAGGAATCGCACGATCTCCAAGTGGCCGGAGGCGGCGGCATTTTTGATGGGTGCACCACATCCGGGATAATAGGAGCCGTATTCGGAGACCCGGTTCACAAGCGTCGGATCCCCTTCCACCAACCTCCGAACCTGGGCGAAATCACCCCGCGTGCAGGCCATTCCCAGATCGATTCGCGCTCCCCGTTCCACCAAAAAACCGTAGACCTCGCCGGGAGCCACCGGCCAGTAGGCAGGAATGTCCCGCCAGCCGCGGTAGTGGTAATCACCGTTGGTCAGATGAATCGGCCGGGCACCGTCGCTCCGCCGGGCCTGGATGTCGGCTCCACGATCCAGGAGGTCCTGGATGATCTCCGGTTGTCGGGTCATCACCGCCCAGTGGATCGGCTGGTTGGAGCGCAGGTCTCCCGCTCGGAGCAGGCCGGGATCCCCATCCAGGAGACAGCGGAGCCCTGACCGGTCGTGGGCACGGATGGCAGCGGCGGCCGGTTCACCCCGAGACGAGATTCCAAACCGCCGCTCCAACGTCGTTTCCAGCAACCGCTCCATCTCCCGGTATCCGCGGTCCCGTGAAATCTCAAGCAGGGTGTCATTGACTGCCAGTCCAATGGGATCCGGATCCAACTCCAGGAGATACGCCGCGACCTCCAGGCGGTTCTCCCGCACGGCGAAGTAAATGGGCTTCCGATATTGGTAATGACTGCGCACCAGGGAAGGATCCCGTTCCACCAACCCCTGGACCCGGCCCAGGTCGCCCTCCGCGCAGGCACAGAACAGGGATCCCACATCGGTCCCACGTCCGACCGACCAGACGAGACGTTCCTCGCTTTGGAGGGCTTCCGGGAGAGTCATGGCGTTTCGGTAATCGTCCCGCGATCGCGGGGAATTCCACTGCCGAGGTAATCGGCTCGAAGGGAACATCGGCGTCCATCCACCCCACGGCGGCGCTTCGACTCCGGCGACTCCCCTTCGTCGGCTCCTGAGTAGGGCTGGATTCTGGACGTCGCCTCTCGAAGGCAGGGGCCATGCCAACGCCACGAACCGCTCCCACGGCACGTCTCCCCGATGGAATCTTGGCTGAGGACAATTCGCCCCGACGGGATTCCGCTTTCGGGAAAGACCCATCCCGGAATCGGGACGCTGCCCAGCAGGGAATTCCATCTTCAAGCGGCCTCCTGCGGCGCGGGATACCCGGGTGGATCACGATCCCGCGGTCCGACCTGCTCCCCGAATGGCCAGCACGACGGCGAGCAGAATCAACAGGGCGCCCACCAGACGGGCCGTCATTCGTCGGCCGCCGACCGCGTGCCGTTCGGTGTTCTTCAACCAATGCCCCACGCACCAGACCAGCGCGAGGCTCCATAGACCGCGGGGTGGCATAGACCACATTCACTCCGACGCATCCCGCCAGACGGCGATGGTGGCCGTGATGATGATGGCCTGGGAGTCCGGATACAAAGGCGGTGGCAGCCGCGATCCATTTCCAGGCTCCAGCCGGCGCCCGAAGCGAGGAACGTCCCAGCACGGGAGGTGAGGCCCGATCCACAGCAATGCCAGACAGGCAAATTGGAGGGAGAGAAATCCATGGACACCGAACGCGCCGCCCCAGGCCTGGATCAGGGAATCGGTCACCGCGAAACAGGCGGCGCAGCCCAGTGCCGTCAGGGTGGTCAGTCCCGTCCGGCCACGGCCCCGCACATCGGTGATGCCCATGACCACCACCCCTGCCGTGGCCAAGGCCGCTGCGGCCCATTGGGCGGGGACCAGGTGGATGCCAAATACCCAGCGGCCAATCAGTGCCACGAATATGACCTTGGAACCCAGCAGCGGGGTTGCCACGGAGACGTCACCCGTCCGGATGGAAACCACGTTCAGCAAGTGTCCGAGCACAAACGTGCCGGCGGTCAGCGCGGGCTGATACCAGTGATTCCATGGGATCCGGCCCGGCTCCAAGGGGAGCAGCGGAAGAAACAGGAGTCCGAGGACCACATTGTTGACGACCACCGCATGAGCCAGCCCCGCTCCTTCGGCGAAAGCGCGCTTGAACACCAGGGAACCCAGCGCGAAGGCAATCGCGGCAATCAGCGGTAACAGCAACTGCATGGCGGCCACGCTACCGGGCGCTCCTTCCGGCGCTGCCCAATCTCTGTTCGGATTCCAGCTGCTGAACCAGGATCCCGGACACCGCGCGCAACCGGTCCCGATCGGGCCCGGAAAGTCCCCGGGGATCGAACCGAATCCGGGAATGAAGGTGGAGCGCCTCCCGCCATTGCGCGGCGGCCGGCCCGGTGACGAGTCCCAGGCGCCGGACCCATTCTTCCATGGACTCGTTGTCCTGCCGCGGCCCTTTCTGCCGCTCCAGCCGGCGGGTGACACCATAGAACTCCGAATCCAGCCCGAGCCGTTCCACCCCGGAATCCTTGTCCCTGCGATCCCTGCCGGCCCTCCGCCACCGGCTGCCCCGCAACTGACGCCAGGCCATCCAGGACAGCACCAACATTCCGGAAACAAACACCGGCATCTGCCAGTCGCCCGAACGCTGACGCCAGACCGAGAATTTGTACCAGGCCTGCGAGAAGAAATCCGCGATGGATTCCCAAGGCCCGACTCCCTTCGACTCCTGTTCCCGCCAGACGCCCGGGGTGGTGTCCACGTCCATCCAGTGTCCGTCGACATACGCCAGACACCAGGCGTGGGCATCCCGGCCGCGGGCTAGCCATTCGTTGCCCCGATGGTCCTCCGGGCTGAACCCGACGGCATACCGGGTGGGGACGCCCGCCGTGCGCAACAACAGGACCGTGGCCGTCGCAAAAAACTCACAGTGTCCGGCCCGGGTTTCCCGCAGGAAAACCTCCAGAGGGCTGCCCTGGTCCAGCCGGCTCCGTTCCCGTTGCCACAGGGAATACTCGAATCCTTCCCGGAAGAATTTCTCAACCCGGCTGAGGGCTTCGGACGCCGGGAGTCCGTCGAGGCCCAGCTGGCGGCCGATGTCCAGGATGACCGACCGGTCGGATTCGCTGAGATGTTCCAGATCGGTGTCCTCGGGTTCGGGGGGACCGTCAAACCCACCGCCCACACCGGCATCCGCCTGGTATCGAACCAGGGCTGGACCTTCGCGAAGACGGGCGGACGCCAGGTAATTCGTCTCAAGGATGGCCTGGGGCAATTCCCGGACCGCAACCACATCGCCGGGCAGCGACAGGGACACCTCTCCGTCGTCCGCATATCGCGACACCGTCAGCGCGCGGCGGGCTGGACGAGCCGGAACCACCCGCCATACGCCGCCTTCGGAAACGCTGCCCACCGGTTCGAACGTCCGGTGCTGGGTGCTCCAGATTCGTTCCCGGTAGCGGTTGAACGCCGCCTCCCTCAGCAGACCGGGATTGGCGCCGGAATCCGACTGGATGCGCAGGATGATGCGTCCGCTCTGCTTGAGCCGTCCCACGGCTCCCAGCGCGGTGGCCACGCGCAATTGTCGTTCGGTGCCGCCGCCGGTCCCCTGGAGCAGCCGTCCCTCCATCGAGGTCCAGACCCCTCGCAATGCCCCCATTCCCCACTGGGCCGCCAGGATGAGTCCGACCAGCGCCACCACAACACCGGTCCGGGCCAACCACCCGTGCCGCCGGCTCCGCCAGGGCCAGAGCACCCAGGTCGCCACCAGCAGGAAGAGGGGGAGGTAGGCAATGGGATGGGCCGTGGACGTGCAGGAGGAGAACAGCACCACGCCCAGAAAGGGGTGGGCCGGATTCGTCCGCCACCCTGCCCACTCCGGCGCCTGCGCGGTGGGCATCCGGGCCGCCCGTGCCTGCTCGTACATGGAAAAGGTCACCCACGGCAACGACTCGGCCCGACTCCAGACAAAGGCCAGCATGAAGGGAAACAGCACGAAGGGGAGACAGCGCAGGACGATCAACGCGGTTTGCGAGATCTCCCGCACGCCTTCGAGGCGACCCCGGGGGTTATCCGTTCCCACCAGGGACTCC
>JBGAPN010000462.1:0-4261 GCA_044221235.1 Limisphaerales bacterium | reverse complement strand
GCTGATGCCACGCGGACTGCTGATCACCTTTGAAGGTGGGGAGGGGTGCGGCAAGAGCACGCAGATTCGCCTGCTCGCCGAGCGACTTGAATCCCTGGGCCGTTCGTGTCTGAGGGTCCGGGAACCGGGCGGAACGCCGCTGGGCGAAAAGATTCGTCATCTGGTCAAACAGGACCCGGACGGCGTCGGTATGGCCGCCGAGACGGAATTACTCCTGATGAACGCAAGTCGGGCCGAACTGGTCCGCCGGGTCATCGCCCCGGCGATGGACGCCGGAACGGTTGTCCTGTGCGATCGTTTCTATCATTCCACGATCGCCTATCAGGCCTATGGGCGTGGCTTGGATCTGGAATCAGTCCGGTCCGTGATTGAGGTGGCGGTGGGTTCCCTGCGACCCGACGTAACCTTCTGGCTGCGGGTGCCTCCGGAAGAATCGGCCCGTCGGCTGCAGCATCGGAACGACGGCGGGGATCGCTTTGAATCGGAGGCCCATTCCTTTTTCGCGCGGGTGGAGGCGGGGTACCAGGCCATTGCCGAATCCGAGCCCGGTCGGGTGCTTCCGCTGGATGGCACCGGTGAAGCGGAAGTGGTGCGGGAGCGGATCTGGTCCCTGGTCGAGCCGTTGATGGTGGACTGAATTTGGAGCTTCCGTCCCCCTTGACCGGTCGGGATAGGATGACCGGACGATATGGAACGCCTTCCTGGGTTTCGCGATTTCTATCCAGAGCCCCTGCCGCCCAACGAAACGTGGAGCTGCGACCTGCGCAATCACATCTTCGCCAAGTGGCGGGAAACGGCGCGGCGATATGGGTTCCGCGAATATGACGGCCCGCCGCTGGAGCCGCTGGAATTGTATACCAACAAGTCGGGTGACGAAATTGTGGCGCAGTTGTTCAACTTCGTGGACAAGGGAGACCGCGCCGTTTCGCTGAGACCGGAGATGACACCAACGGTGGCGCGGCTGATCGCCACGTCGGAACGGGCCTACAAGAAACCCATCAAATGGTTTTCGTTCCCGCAGCTCTACCGCTACGAGAAACAGCAGAAGGGCCGGTTGCGCGAACACTTCCAGCTGAACTGCGACATTTTTGGAGAAACCGATGTCAGTGCCGACGCGGAAATCGTGGCCCTCCTGATCGACGTGCTGCGGTCACTCGGCCTGACCCAGGACGATTTCGTGATCCGTCTGAGCAGCCGCCAGGCGTGGCAGCGATTCTTCGCCGCGCGAGGTGGGGATGCATCTCGGGCTTACGAGTTCTACCAGGCGGTCGACAAGCTCGAACGTGAGAAACCGGAGGTCAGTGCGGCGAAACTCGAGGCACTCGGAATCCGGATGGAGGATGTCCAGTCGTTCATCGCGGCCAGCATTCCCGAGCCCGAGCTTCAGACGGTGCTGGATAACCTGTCCGCCCGCGGATTGCGTGATTATGTCCGCATCGACTACGGAGTCATTCGTGGCCTCGCCTATTATACCGGCATTGTGTTTGAAGCCTTCGACTGCCAGGGGGAGTTGCGGGCGATCGCGGGTGGCGGTCGCTACGACCAGTTGGTCCGGCAGGTGAGCGAAGGAAAGGTGGACCTGCCGGGTCTGGGATTCGGAATGGGCGACGTGGTGCTGGCTCTGTTGCTCAAGTCGCGGAACAAGGTTCCCTCCTTTGCCAGCACCGTGGATGTGGTCGTGCTGGTGGAAGACGAATCCCTGCGGAGCGAATCCATTGGCGTGGTCCAGCGGTTGCGCGAGGCCGGGTGGGCGGTGGACTACAGTCTGACTCCCGCCAAAGGGGACAAGCAGTTCAAACGGGCAATGGAACTGGGCGCCGCCTGGACGGTGCGCCTGGAGCGCGCTCCAGATGGAGCAATCACGGCACGGGTCAAGAATCTCCGGACCCGCGAGGAGCAGCGAGTTTCCCTGGACCAGGTGTCCGCGATGATCTGATGCCAGGGTGTCCGGCGGTTGGGACGCCATCCGGGTGGTTTGGTTCCTGCCATGTCCGAAGCCCAACAAGACCTTCCCGAAGTTCGGGCATACGGACCCGACGCCTACTGGGTCAAGTTTGCAGACCGGCCCGACGAACGGGCGTTTCTGCGGTCCGCAAGGATCATGGCGTCATGGCCAGTGCACCTGGGACCGGACCTCATGGAATGGGTTCCAGCCTTCACCACCGTGGTCCTGGTGTTTCGATCGGGGCTGCGACCGCCGGTGGAACGGGTGCGTTCCTTGCCGTTTCCCTCCCCTGAATCGGAAGGTTCCGCGGCGGAGGGACGGGTGGTGGAACTTCCGGTCTGCTATGATGGCCCGGATCTTCAGCGGGTATCGGAACACTCCGGAATGGTTGCGGAGGAAGTCGTCGCACGGCACCAGGCTCCCCTGTACCGGGTCCATTGTCTGGGTTTCGCCCCTGGGTTTCCGTATCTGGGAGGACTGGACGATCGATTGGCGACACCCCGGCAATCGTCTCCGCGGCTTCGAGTGCCGGCAGGGAGCGTGGCCATCGGTGGGAAGCATACCGGCATCTATAGTATTCCCAGTCCGGGCGGGTGGAACCTCATCGGTCGCACCCCGGAAATCCTGTTCCGTCCGTGGGCCTCGGACACCGCCGGAATGTTTCGCCTTCAGGCAGGGGATCAGGTTCGCTTTATCCCGGCGGCGCCGTTCGATCCCCAACGGACCTCGGCGCCAGAGGACACGGCGCGAGGGCAGGGTGGTCTTCCGATCCTTAAGGTGATCTCGCCGGGAACCGGACTGGGCGTTCAGGACGGTGGACGACCGGGATACGCCCGCTTTGGTGTGCCGCCGGGAGGAGCCATGGACCCGGCTGCGGCTGTTTGGGCGAACCGATTGGTCGACAATCCTCCGGAGACTCCGGTCCTGGAGCTGTGCTTCCAGGGGCAGAAGTTGGAAGTGCTCCGTGAACGTTGGATCGCCTTGGCAGGCGTCGCACATGAGAAGGCGGGACGGTTGAGGCCATGGACCGCAACCCGCGTCCAAGAGGGTGAAACGCTGGAGTTCGGCGCCACGAAGGATGGGGTCTGGAGTTACCTGGCGGTACCCGGGGGATTTGAGTCGTCCCGGTGCCTGGGTAGTGCCTCGGTTAACCCACGTGCAGGCATCGGACGATCGTTGGCGGCGGGAGATACACTGTACGCAGATATTCCGTTGTCGCTTCTGCCCTCGTTCACGGCGGGACGCCGGCTGCTGTGGACCGAGATTCCACGCTTCGGTGGAACGGCACCTCTTCGCGTCTGGCCCGGGCCTCAGGCGGAATGTTTCTCCGAAGAACAGAAGGCCCTGTTCTACCGTTCGGCGTGGAGGATTTCGAGCCAGTCGGATCGTGTGGGATACCGGCTGGAGGGACCTCGCTTGACTCCTCCCGCGGGAGACATGGAGTCTGAACCGGTTTTGCCAGGCTCGATCCAGGTCCCGCCCGGTGGTCAGCCCATTGTGACCCAGAGGGATGGTCCGACGTTGGGCGGATATCCCAAGATCGGACTCATCGAACCCGCAGACCTTGCCCAAGTGGCACAGAGTCCGCCCGGGCGGGAGATCCGGTTCGTGCCGGTGGAATGACAGTAAACTCAGTTCTCCGCGGCGTCGCCGAACGCGTAGAGATGCTCCTGGGTTCGGACGCAAACCCGATTTCCTGACAATGCCGGCGTAACCAGGATACGTTCGCCGAAATTCGCCTGCCAGAGGACTTCTTCCCCACTACCGGAGACGAGGGGGCCCCGGGGAACCGACACTTTCCAGAGCTGATGGTCCTCTGGACCGAACTTCGAAGGGGGGCGGGCCTTGGCAGACGTGCCGGGGGAGTTGGGGCCTCTGAACTGTGGCCAGTGGGATACGCTTTGGGCCTGCACCCCGCTGACGGCGAGAATAAATGTGCCGAGGAGGGCGGCACCCGTGGCGGAGAGTTTCATGCCAGCGGACCGGAGCAATCCCCAGGTACCGCTCGTTGGGAAGGGGGGCATCGTCCTCTCCAGGATTGCGTGCTCCGGCCGTTCACCGCTTTTCTTCATGGTGTGGCACGGATTGATCTGAACTGCGACCTAGGGGAGGGCGAACCCCCTGCCCGAACCCGGGCTCTGATGCGCTGGGTGACGTCCGTGAATGTGGCCTGTGGCGGTCACGCCGGCGATGTCACGACGATGGAACGATGCGTGAAGTTGGCCCGAAGCGCGGGTGTACGGGTCGGTGCGCACCCGGGATTGCGAGGAAACTTTGGGCGGGTCGAGTCGGCACCAACGCCCATGGAACTCCAGC
>JBGAPN010000461.1:0-4357 GCA_044221235.1 Limisphaerales bacterium | reverse complement strand
CGATGTCAGCCTCTACAAGAGCAACTATGAACTGAAGAAGAGCCAGGACGAGACGGCAGCCTGGGACCGGTTGGTGCATGCCATCGACGTCTTGAACAATAGACCTACTCCTATCGGGTCACCACCTCGGCCGGCACGGCGTCACCGGTGGTGATCAACGAATTCATGGCGGACAACACGTCAACGATCGCCGACCCGCAGGGCGAATTCGACGACTGGATCGAATTGCGGAATCTGTCAGCCGAGGAGGTGGACCTGTCGGGAATGTATCTCAGCGATTCCCCCGACAATCCGCGCAAGTGGGAATTCCCGGCCGGAACCAAGATTACCGCCGGCGGTTACCTGATGGTCTGGGCCGATGAAGACGGCTCTGCGACCGCCGGGTTGCACGCCAACTTCAAATTGTCCGCATCCGGAGAACAGGTTCTGCTGGTGGACAGGGATGCCCATCTCAACGGGCTGCTGGATTCAGTGACCTTCGGAGCGCAGGTGACGGACCGCTCCCAGGGAAGAACCGCGGCGAATCCTGCCGAATGGGCAACGCAGGATCCGACGCCGGGAGCTGCAAATCCCTGAGGATCGGGGCCCGGGGGGACTCCCGGATCAGGGAGCCTCCCCGGGTTGAAACAGCGCGCAATGGGCCCCGGCGGGGTCCCGGATCACGGCGAACCGCCCTCCGCCCATCTCCCGCTCGGGCACGACCACCGTTCCTCCGCACCGCGTACATTCCTCCAGGCTGGCTGTGACGGACGAGACGGTGATATAAATCAGCCAGGTCGGAGGAAGGCTCGAGTTGACGCCCCGGGCATGGCAAATGCCCGCGGCAGGCTGGTCGGAACCGGCCGGCATCATGCAGTAATCGGAGTAACCCTCCATCTCGACCGGGTGCGGCCGCCATCCTGCGACCTTCTCGTAGAAGGCGCGGAGGCCTTCCGCATCGGGAACGGTGATGTCGATCCAGCCAATCGTACCAGCGAGGGGGCTATTCATGGGAAGCAGGAAGCTCCAGAATTGAATGTGAGGGGTGACGATGATCCGTGAAACAAGGAATATCGCGTTTCAGCGGGCCAAGAATTGGGGCGCGGAGTCACCCAGGGCAAGCGCCGCGAAAAACCCGGCTGCCTTCGCCAGGGTTTCTTCATATTCCGCCGCTGGATCAGAATCCGCCACGATGCCGGCGCCGCTGTGGAACCACACCCGTGAGCCGCGTCGGATCGCCGTCCGGATGGTGATGCTGAGCTGGCTTTCGCGGTTGAACCCGAGGTATCCGTGGCATCCGCAGTAGGGACCCCGTGAGACCGGCTCGAGCTCCTCGATGATTTCCATCGCGCGAATCTTGGGAGCCCCGGTGATGCTGCCGCCCGGAAAACAGGCGGCGAGGGCATCCAGATGGCTCAATCCTTCCCGAAGGCGGCCCTCGACCGTCGAGACCAGGTGCTGAACCTGGCTGAACCGTTCCAGTCGCATCAGGTCCGGTACTTTGACCGTGCCGTATTCGCAGACCCGCCCCAGATCGTTTCGGAGCAGATCGGTGATCATCACCAGTTCTGCATTCTCCTTCTCGCTTCGCTGAAGTTCCCAGGCGAGTCGGGCGTCGCGGTCCGGGTCGGGATCTCGGGGGCGGGTTCCCTTGATCGGACGGGTCAGCAGGTGTTGCCCGCTCATCCGGAGGAAGAGTTCCGGGTGAGGACGAAACGAGCTGAAAGTCCCCGCCATCAATGTAGGCAGAGAACAGGGCAGGAGACCGGGCTGAGAACCGCTCAAACAGTTCCCAATCATCCCAGGGACACCGGGCGTCGAAACGTTGCGCCAGGTTGACCTGATAAATGTCCCCGTTCCGGATGTAGCGTTGAGCACGCTCGACAGTCGACAGGAACCGGTCGCGGGACAACGAACTGTTCAGGCGACCCGCCCCCGGGGTGGATCTCTCCGGAGGAGCGATCGGGGAGACGGGTTCCGGATCCAACACCGAATGCCACCAGCGGAGCTGGTTCTCGCGAGCCCGTTCCGAACGGGTCCCGTCCGCTCCCAAACCGGTGGCGATGATCCAGGCGAGATCCAGTTGGTGGTCGAAGGCGACGAGGCTCGGATAGAAGCCCAGGTGGCAGTCCGGCAGCTCGAGATCGTGGACGGCGCGGCGGCTGAGGCGCGGCTCGATGAATTGTTTCAGGTCGTACCCCCAGTAGCCGAAGCAGCCGCCCAGCGGGAAGGGGACATCGGTCTCTTCCAGGAGTTCGAACCGGTTGAGCAGCGCCGCGACATGATGCCAGGGATTCCCGAACTGAACGCGGGGCGGCGTACTGCCGGAAATGCGGGTCTCGCAGGTGATCCCGCGCGATTCGAAGGTGATCAGCGGACGGGCGGTGACGAAGGAATAGCGGGCGCTGGGAATGTCGAACCGTCCGGTGCGCAACACCACCCGTCCCGGCTCGTGCCGAAGGGCGTAGGCCAGGCTCTCCGGCGTGTGGGCGGTGAGGATCGGTTCGACGGTGACGCGCATCCGAACAGACGCAGTCTGTCAGGCTGGAAGACAATGGGAAGGGGCAACCCGGCCGGCTTCGGGTGCATTCCGGATAGGGTGCCGTGCCCCATTGGCATGGTTGTTGGCGGCGCGGAAGTCCACTGTGTTGCGGTCCACTCATTCGTCGCCATGCGCCTCTTCCCTGCACCCTTCCGGAGCCGGCTCGCCTTCACGCTCATCGAATTGCTGGTCGTGATCGCCATCATTGCGATCCTCGCCGGCATGCTGCTGCCGGCCCTGTCCAAAGCGAAGTCCAAGGCCAACCAGACCGCCTGCCTGAACAATCTCCGCCAGTTGGGCATTGCCACCATCATGTATGTCCAGGAGTTCAAGGTGTATCCGGGATGCATCGATGCGCGGCAGGGGCCGGGCTATTTCTCCTATATCTGGGTGAACCGCCTCTTTTCCCAGATGGGTACCAACCGCTCCGCCTTCTGGTGTCCGGCGGGAAAGGGAATCTGGCGATGGGATACCAACGTCAACCGGACACTGAAGGGTCAGTTGGAATACATCGGTACTCCGGCCTTCCGCTTGGGAGCCGCTGCCTTCACCTACGGTTACAACGACTGGGGGCTCGCGGCACCCGGCGCCAAGCCGCAGCTCGGGCTGGGCGGCGATATCGGTCCGGGATTCTCGGACGAGGTTCGGGAGGCGGCGGTGATCGCCCCAACGGAGATGATCATGCTGGCCGACTCCAAGACGGACACCAACTGGGACGGGAATCTCGACCCGAAAGAGTCCGATCAATGGCCCTCCAACCGGCATAACAAGAGGACCAATCTCCAGTTCGCCGACGGTCATGCCGAGGGAGCCATCCGGCGCGAAGTGGTGAATCCGAAGAACAACGAATGGCGACGCCGTTGGAACAACGACAATCAGCCTCACTTGGAGATCGGTAACTGGGCCGGGGATAATGGCTCCGGCAAAGACTGACCGTCCGGAAAATGAAAACGGGGGGAGTCGTAGAGACTCCCCCCGGCGCTCAAAGCAGGAGCGATCCGCCGCAGCCCTGCGTCCTTTCAGGGCCGGGTGGGGCGGCGGAACGCCCTTTAAAGCGACAAAATCTATTTCACCTGGCTGCCACCCCTTCCGAACTCACTCCATGCTGGGCTGGGTCCGCTGGGAAGCGCCCAGGATGGCACTCCCGTGATCCATTCAGCCATGAGTCCGAGAGCCCGGGAGAGGTTGGCCTCCCCAGGCCGAAGTGCCGGGAGGTGGGTCTCTCCCCGGGACGACGGAGAACTCTGTTCGGGATCACCCGAATAGGGCCAGGAACCGGCGTCACAGGGCGTCGACCGCCCTGATGTCCCAAGGTCTGCCTCCGAGGGTTCCCAATTGTCCGAGTTCATTGGTAAGTGAAGTCGTATCATGGTTGGCGCTCCGGAATCCATGCTACTTAAGGGGCAGTCAGGTCGACTTTGGTGGTATTGGCGTCCGGATTCAGAGACGGTACAAACCGGTCGCCCGGTATCCCTCTCCCAACGCTTCCGCCATGTCCGCCCCCGCCTTCAGCCCCTCCAGCCCGCGAAAGGGATCACGGGTATGGGGGAGATGGGGACTGGCACTCTGGCTCCTGGTGTCGACCCTGGGCACCGCGCTGGAGTCAGCCGAACCCCCGGTCGTGTCCCGGGTGCCGCGACTGTTGACCCGGGCGCGGGATGTCCTGGACTACGGAATTGACGAGGCCACACGGCAATCCAGGACGGTATCGGTGAAGGGGATTGTGACCCTGGCGATGATAAGCCCTCCCTGGGTGTATGTTCAGGACGAAAGTGCGGGCGTTCTGGTCATGCCGACCAACCAGGACCTTCGTCTCTCCCCAGGCGATCGAGTTGA
>JBGAPN010000460.1:0-4285 GCA_044221235.1 Limisphaerales bacterium | reverse complement strand
TCCGTTGTGTGTCGTACCCGTGGCCATTTACGGTCGGAAGGTGCGCAAGGCCGCCCGCGCGACATCCTTGGGAATGGCCCAGATGTCGGACACCATGCAGGAGGCCTTCACCGGCCAACGCATCCTGAAGGCCTACAATCTGGAGTCAGAGTTCAGCAAACGATTCACCGCCACATCCGCCCACATCGTGCACCAGATCATGCGGACGGTGCGGGGGAATGAGATCCCTTCCATCATGGTAGAATTCTCCGGGTCCATCGGTGTGGCCCTGGTGTTCCTGTTCGTCCTTCGGTATCGGGGGTCGGCCTCCAGCATGAGCGCCGGCGACTTCTTTTCCTTCATCGGCGCCGTCTTTCTCATGTATCAGCCGGCCAAAAATCTGAGCCGGCTTTACAGCCAGCTCCAGCAGGCCCACGCCGCCAGCGACCGCATCACGGAAGTCCTTCAAACACCGGTCGACATCGATGATCCCCAAAATCCCCGTGCCCTTCGTGCCGCAGGTGCGGAGGTTCGTTTCGACCGGGTCACCTTCAGCTACGGGGAAACGCCGGCGGTGAGGGAGGTCTCCCTGGCCATCCAGCCGGGACACCTCGTGGCGCTGGTCGGAGCGAGCGGATCGGGGAAGACGACGCTCACCAGTCTTCTCCTTCGGTTTTATGACCCGCAGGAGGGCGCTGTCCGGATTGGAGGAATCGATCTCCGGGAGATGGCGGCCCGGGAACTCCGTGACCAGATCGCGGTGGTCACCCAGGAGACCATTCTGTTCAACGACTCCATCCGGGCCAATATCAGGCTGGGGCGTCCTTCAGCCACCGATGCGGAGGTCGAGGCTGCGGCACGCGCCGCACAGGCCCATGAATTCATTCTCGCCAAGCCGGACGGTTACGAATTCCTGATTGGAGAGCGCGGTGGCAACCTGAGCGGTGGACAGAGGCAGCGCCTCGCCATTGCGCGGGCCCTGCTCCGCAATGCTCCGATTCTCGTCCTGGATGAAGCCACCAGCGCCCTGGATTCCGAGAGCGAACGCGCCGTCCAAACCGCCTTGGAAACTCTCATGCAGGGGCGCACAACACTGTGCATCGCCCACCGTCTTTCGACCATCCAGCATGCCGATTGCATCGTGGTCCTCGAACAGGGACGGATTGTCGAGCAGGGCCGTCACGAAGAACTGCTGGCGCGCAACGGCACCTACGCCCGATTGCATGCCCTTCAGTTCAAGGCCTGATCGGGGCCCGGTTTTCGGAGGCGCACGAAGGTCGCGCCATGACCACCCCACACCGGAGTGGCGAGGCTGTAAGACTCCACCGATTCGAGTCGGCTCAGGAGGGCATGGACGGACCTCATAATGTGCCCTCGCCCCTTTCCATGGACTACCCGCACCTCAAGGATTCCCCGTTGCCGGCACAGTTCCAGGTATTCCGGCACCAGGGTTCCCAAGTCCTGAGGACGGAATCCGTGGAGGTCCAGTTCCGCCGACACCGGCACCTTTCCCGTAGGGACTTAAGGGTCAGGTTTCACAACCGGCTTCACGGGCCTACGGTGGGTCGTCCGGCGGCAACGTCGAGTTGAATTCGGGACGGGCCTTGAGAGCGAAATACCGTCTCCAAAATACCACGGCATTTCCTGACAATCGATCCGGGGCCTCGTAAACTCCGACGACATGGTTGACCATCCCAGCGGCAATCCCGATGCCCTCGGCCCCGTCTCAGAGGGAGTTCCCCGCCGCATTCGGCGGAACCGCTCGACGCTTTCCGAGCCGCTTCCCAAGCCGGGCATCCTGGAAACCGCCTCTCCGGATGCCGGTTTCCACTTTCAACTCCGACCGCACGAGATTGCTCGCCATCTCAACCGCTTTGTCATCGGCCAGACCGAAGCCAAGAAGGTCCTCAGCGTCGCCCTCTGTGACCACTTCCAACATGTCCGGCTGTCCCAGGAAGGCCACCTCGCGCCCTTCTATCAGAAACAGAATGTCCTGCTGCTCGGGCCCACCGGCGTTGGCAAGACCCACCTGATTCGCTCGGCTGCCGACCTGATTGGCGTTCCCTTTGTGAAGGCGGACGCCACGAAGTTCAGTGAAACCGGCTACGTGGGAGGCGACGTTGATGATCTGGTGCGCGACCTCTACCGGAGAGCCGGGAATGATGTCCGGAAGGCGGAGAACGGCATTATCTATCTCGATGAAGTCGACAAACTCGCCACCCGGGAGCCCGGCGCCGGTCGCGATGTCTCCGGTCGCGGCGTCCAAACCAACCTCCTGAAGCTGATGGAGGACGCCGAGGTGCCGCTGGTTTCACCCAACGACATGACCGGCCAACTGCAGGCCGCCATGAGTGCCATGCGGGGCGGAGTTCCGCCGAAGGAAACCCTGAACACACGGCACATTCTGTTCATTGTCAGCGGGGCCTTTTCCGGCATGGAGCAGATCATTCGCCGCCGCCTGGCGGCGGCAACTCCGGAAGCGTGGCGGAGCCAGCGCAGCGAAGCGTCCGCCGTTGACCGTCTCATCGCGCAGGCCACCACTTCAGATCTGATTGCCTTCGGGCTTGAGCCCGAGTTTATCGGACGGCTCCCTGTACGGGTGGCCTGCCACGGCCTCGACGAGGACGACTTGTTCAACGTCCTTCGTAAGAGCGAGAGCAGCCTGATCCATCAGTATGAACGCGCATTCTCCGCCTACGGAATCCGGGTCGAATTCACGGACCCCGGTCTGCGCCGGCTGGCAACCCTGGCTTCTGTGGAGGGCACCGGCGCCCGCGGTCTGATGACCGTCTGCGAACGGGTATTCCGGGATTTCAAATTCCGCCTTCCCTCAAGCCGTGTTCGGCAATTCTCGGTGACTGAGCAGCTGGTTGATTCCCCAGGTACGGCGCTGAAGGAAATTCTTCGGTCCGCATAAACCCATCCACCCGGCGACATCCCATGGCCAATCCCATCCAGTCCGCATCCCCGCAGGATCCGGAGACACCGACGCCCTTTCGAGCAGGACTCGCTGTCCTTATCGGCCGGACGAATGTCGGGAAATCCACGCTCACGAACGCGCTGGTCGGCCGGAAGATCACCATTGTTTCCTCAAAGCCTCAAACCACCCGGCATGTCGTCCATGGGATTGTCCACGGGCCGCACTGCCAGTTGGTTCTGGTCGACACGCCTGGATTCTTCCGGACCCGGAACAGCCGCCTCGTGTCCGAACTGCATCGAAAGGCACGGGAGGCCCTGGAGGGAATCGACGTCGTCATTCATGTCGTCGACCCGACCCGGGAGATGGGCGAGGAGGAACAGATGGTCTCGGACGTCCTTGGCCGGGTCAAACAGCCCAGGATCTTGTGCCTGACCAAGGCAGACCTCCGGAGGCGTCCTGCCCGCTCCGCGTGGCTGGCCAAGGCCGGGGAATACGCGGGCGTAGTGGAAGTGTCGGCCCGGTCCGGTGCGGGATTGGACGCCCTCAAGTCCGCCCTGTTTGGCCTGTTGCCGGAACACCCGCCCCTCTATCCGCCTGACGAGATCACCAACGCGCACCGTGACTTCCAAATCGCGGAACTGATCCGGGAACAGGTGTATGTGCTCACCGGACATGAAGTACCCTACCGCACGGCAATCGAGCTGGACGCCGTTGAGGAAGCCATAAGCCGGGAAGGCAAACCCTTCCTGCACATCAAGGCTGCCGTCCTGACCCCGAATGACCGTTACCAGCGCATGCTGATTGGAGCCGGCGCGCAAATGATCCGCGCCATCGGCACTTCTGCGCGGCGGGAACTCGAACGGTTTCTCAACCGGAAGGTGTTTCTCGACCTGGACGTCCTGGTCGACAAGCACCTCGAGGGCTGAAGCCCGGGCCGGGCGGCGTTCAGATAGCGAAGTCCGTGTATTCCGGCTTCAGCGGCTCCGTCGGCGCATCCAGCATGACGGCGCCCACCGTCGAGTTCGTGCCCTGCTCAATCAGAATGCACGCACCGGTGAGCCGATTCTTCTCATACCCGTCGTAGATGAGTGGCTTGGCGGTCTTGATCCGGATCTCTCCGATATCGTTCATCGCCAGCTCGGCCGGCTCCGGAATCGCATCAAAGGTATGGATATCCGTGCGGTTCTCGATGCTGGTCACGATGGCCTGAACCGTCTGCGTGGTGTGTTTGAGAAAGTATTTCCGACCTTTCTGCAACGGCTTGGGATGCATCCAGCAGACCCGTCCCTGGAGTTCCGTGCCCGCCCCGGGAAGGCTGTCGAGACCCACAATCATGTCACCGCGGCTCACATCAATGTCGTCGGCGAGCACCAGCGTGACCGACTG
>JBGAPN010000459.1:0-4294 GCA_044221235.1 Limisphaerales bacterium | reverse complement strand
GTCCGCTATTCCCATGCCCGTACGGATTGTCCAAATGCTTAGGCGGCTGGTCCCTCGCCGGGCGGGCCATCCATGGATTCATTGCCGCGTGCCGGGTGGCGGACGGCGCCGGTCTGCATCGTCGAGGACCAGGACCCAATCCAGCATTTCACCCGGATCCGGCGGCGTGAACTCCCGTTCGCCCTGGTTGGGAAAGGTCCCGATCTCCCGGGCGGTGCCGTCCCTCGGGTTGAACCACCAAGCCTTCACCTGCGGCCCGCGGATGACTTCCATGCGGACCCGGAAGGGCCGGCCGACGGGCGCATAGACCATGGCGAAGGTGCCCTCGGTGTCCCGCGTGCCGGCGAACCGATAGCGGCCGGCCCCGGGGACGCGGGTCGCCACGCGATCGGTCACGAGGATCGAGTCGTCGGGAATCCGGGTCAGGAAGGGACGTGACTCCAGCAAGGCGCGGGCATGCTGCATCTGAGCCGCGCCCGGCTGGTTGATGGCCTCGTACCAGGGTTGCAGCGGGTTGTTGACGGGGGGCTTGGCCGGCGACCACATCTGCCACACCGAGTGATGCCCGTAGGTGTGCCCGAAGGCCCCGCCGAACAGATCCCAATAGAGCGGACGCCGGACATCGGATGCGATGGAATGGCCGAACTTCTTGGCATCGAATGAAACGGGGTGGTCCTCGTAGATGGGCTCGCCATCGAGCACCGGCTTTGTGGGAATGCGATCGTAATCCACGCGGGTCTGGTCGTAACGCCCGGTGAACTCGGCGGTGTGGCCGTTCTGGCGCATGTTGAAGTCGAGCCAGGCATCGCCGTGGAAATGCTGGCTGGAGCTGGACCCGCCCGTGGGATGCCACGTGATCAGGTGGACGCCACCGTCGCCCCGGCGGAGTCCACGGGCCAGGGCGCGGGTGATCTCCTTTTGCGCGTCGGTGTCCACGGGACGGTCGCCGCCCAGGATCCAGATGAGGCCGGCGTTTTTGTACCGACGTCCGAGCCATTCGCCGTAGATCTCGGCGTTTAGGGGCGTGAAAATCTCCGGGCCAGCGCCCCATTTCTTGTTCCATTTGTCGCCCCAGGTGGGCAGGAAGCCGACGTAGACTCCGAGTTCGTTCGCCCGCTTCACGATCCAGTCCACGTGATCCCAGTAGTCGTTGTCGCCATTTGTCGCCCCAGGCGGGCAGGAAGCCGACGTAGACTCCGAGTTCGTTCGCACGCTTCACAATCCAGTCCACGTGATCCCAGTAGTCGTTGTCGGGACCCTCCTTCACGTCGGGTGTCGTGGGGTCATTGTTTAGCAGGGGACGCTGGCCGTAGGCATTGGGATCGTTCAGTCCGTCGAGTTCGGCAAGGGCGACGGCCTGGACCACGTTGAACCGTCGTTCCGCGCGGTTGCGGAGATAGCGGTCGGCCTCGTCCCGGTTCAGCCGATGGAACAATTCCCAGGCAGTGTCGCCCTGCCAGAAGAAGGGCAGGCCAGAGTCGGTGACCAGGTACCGGTGGTTGTCGCTGATCTTGAGCTGGGGAAGCGCGTCGGCGGCGACGGCAAGGGTTACGAGGGACGCGGCGAGGACGAGCGGCAGTCGGAACATGGAGGGAAGGGTGGACTATTTCAGTGATTCCAGAAGGCGGAGATAGGCGTCGGTCATCTGGGGAATGGCGTTGGTCTCGAGCGGGCTGGTCCGTCCGCGCCAGGTTTCGTAGGCGCCGAGGGCGTGTTGCTCCGGCGGCGGAATGTAGCCGAACCAGCCGTTGGCGAGGCTGATGTTAAATACCGGCTTCAACGGGCTCCGGGCCTTCAGTTCGAGTCCGGACACCGCAAAGATCTCACCGGGCCACTGAACAATGGCGAGATCCCCGACGCGGAACACCTGAAGCGGCAGGGACAGTTGGTCGGGGTAATTGGCCAGGATGAGCTGTTCACGGGCGTAGAACTCGGTCCAGGTCCGGAGGGCCAGGCGGTCGCGACCGTTGACGATTCCCCGGGCCCGTTCGAGTTCGGCCGGCGAGGGCTTGCGAATGCGGAGTGGAAGTTCGATCGAAGCGGCCCGGAGCACAACGTTGGTCCGGTAGGCTGGTGTGAGGGCGTCGAGCACCCGTGCGACTTCCCCGCCCACATCCGCAGCCACCCGACGGATTTGTTCGTAGGGTGGCTGGGTCCGTCGGGTTTCGCGGTAGTCCAGATTGTTGATGTCTCCACTCGTGCCATTGCTGAGGAGGGCAACGAAGGGTGGATCCTGTCGCGTGGCACCCAGCCGGTCGGTCATAACGTTGGCGAACTCGCCGAAGTAATCGGCGCTGAGGTGTCCGGGACCCACGCCGCCGACATAGTGCAGGGAGTAATTGGCCAGCAGCGCCAGGGGGCGTCCGTCCGCGTGACGCACCGACACGACGAACACCTCCGGGTCCACCGGGCCCGAGAACGTGCCGTCCACGGCGGGCTCGGGCGACGACCAGTTCATCTTGGCGCCGTCGCCAGTTTTGCCGAGGAGGTTGGTGTAGGTGACCCCGGGTTTGACGCGGATGCGGCGGTTGAAGACATGACCCGGGACCGAGCCGGAGCCCCACGCGATGGAGGCGGGGGCGAGGTTGTTGACGGCGAGCCGGACGGAATCGGCGAGCCGGCTGGGCAGCCATGCCCGGTAGGCGGGATCGGGTTCGGTGAGGTGGACCCCGGTGACGCTGCCGGCGCTGTGGGTATGGGTGGTGGAGATGGAGACGTGGTTGGAGGCAATCCCGGTGTGCTGATGAATGAGCGCCTTCGCCTGATCGAACACCGCCCGGTCGATCAGGCAATTGTCCACCACGACCATCGCAAGTCGCGTCTTCCCGTCATCGAGTACGAGGGTCTTGGCCTGGAGTTCATCGTGCACGTGTCGGGCGATGTCGGGACCGGTGCCGCCATTGATCTCGATGCCGAGGGGTGGGGTGATATTGACCGCGGCGGCGCCGGCGCGAAGCGGGTCCGCCATGGGACGGGATTGGGGACCGGCGAGGAGGACCGTGAGGGTGGCAAGGAGGAGGGGGTGGAGTTTCACGAGGGGAGGCCGGGCTCTCCCGGAGTTGGCGGCAAGCGATAGACCGGTGCGGCCGAATGTCGATTCTGGAGTGAGGTTGAGGGCGAAAGGGGGGACGGGATGACAGGATGATTTCGGACGGGATGACGGGATCGCTGCGGACAGGATGACAGGATGATGGGAATGCTGGGGATCGGAGGATGGGGTGGGTCAGGCGGATTTCAGGCCGAGGGCGGTGGCGACGACGGGGTCGATGGTTGGTTTTCCCTCCGAGTATTTTCGGTTCAGGCCGAATCCTTCGTCCCAGCCCCAGACCGCCCAGCCCATTTGGTTTCTCGACAGGACCTGGCCGAAGTCCCGGAACCAATTGGCACGGTGCTCCGGTTTGGCAAAGGGCGGGTACACGCCGAATTCACCGCAATACAGGGGCGAGTGATACTTCCGTCCCCATTCAATGCCGCTCTGAAAACGGGACTCCAGTTTGGCAGCATCCCAGTGTTCCCGGCCATATTTCTCCACGAGAGCGCGGGACTTTGGATGCGAGTCGAGCGTCGGAAGAAAGGGCGCAACGGCGTCGGGGCTGGAGGGGTAGGGGACCCCGCGAAGTGGTTTGACCTCCTCATTCGCCCACGTTGCACCCTGGTGCGTGAAGGGGAACGGATCGTAACAGTGAAAAGAGTAAATGACGTTTGGGTCTTCGAGCGGTCGCAGTTTCTGGAGCCCGTCGATGCCGCCCCAGTTGGGACCGGAGGTGACGAGGGTATGGCCCGGTGCCGCTTTCCGAATAATGTCGGCGAGGCGTTGATTGAGAGTGTTCCAATCCTCCTCGCGTCCCTGGAACACCGGTTCGTTGACCAGTTCCAGCAGCGTCAGGTCAGGAGAGAATCGAGCAAGGCGCGCGGCGTATTGGCCCCAGAACCGGATGAAAGCTTCCTGCCAGGCGGGATTGAGTTCGTCCTGACGATCCTCGTTATGGATGTCGACCATCACGAGCAGCCCGGCCCGGTGGAACCGTTCAATCGCGGCGTCGACATACCGTGCCATCTCCTCCCGCACGGCGCCGTCGGAGACTTCCAGGATGTATTTGGGACTGATGCACAGGCGGACATGTTTCAATCCGATGGCGGCCATCCAGTCCGCCTCCGACTGCGGAATGTAGTTGCCGAAGTGTTCCGGGGTCTCGCTGCGGGGGAACCGGAACCAGCGGCATACATTGGCGCCGGACTGGAGTCGTTGGAGCCGCGGGGCCGGGACCGTTGATGGGACTTCAGCGGCGCCGGC
>JBGAPN010000458.1:0-4318 GCA_044221235.1 Limisphaerales bacterium | reverse complement strand
GTCGCGGGCGGGGAACAACGGGTGACGGGAAATGTCATCGCCGGAAACTCCATCGTCATCGACACGCAGGCTCCCTTTGCCCGGATTGGACAGAACGAACGATTGATCGCCCTACAGCTCCGCGATTCCACCCGCGGCCGGAACGTGTTCAGCAATGCCTGGTTCGGCAACACGGTGGAGCTCTCCCATCCGCGTGCGGTCGAATTCGCAGTGGAGGAAGGTTGCAGCCCGGCAACCTCCGGCGTGATGTCCAGTGACACGCTTCCCGGATACACCGCGTTGGGAACCCGGCGGCCGGTTGGAGCACGGACACACCTGCGCGGACGGGACCAGATCATCCTCGATGAATGGGGGCCGTGGGATCACGAGACCCCGCTGCTGCGCCCGGCCTCCACTGACGCGGGCAGCCGGACGTATGAGGTCCTGGGCGTGACCTCACTGCAACCGCCGCGTGTGCTGGCGGGAAACGTCCGCGCTGAACGGACGGCTTCACCCCGCGCGGGAGCGAACCGGATCACGATCTCCGGTCCACCCGGCGTGACCGCCTACCGGATCGCGCTGGTGGGTGATGGCTTTGAACACACGCTCTCCGGGACGTGGGTCAGCGCCGAATGGCGGCTCACCTTCTTTCCGTGGACCATCGATCCCCGGGAAAACCTGGCCGCCTGGCGCGCCCTCGCCGACGGCCCCACCGCCATCCACACCACGGCGAAGGCGCTGGATTTTCCCTACGGCTGGGGTGGCCCGCGTGACCAGAAGCTTGGCGATGCCATCACGAAGAGCGGATTGGGAAACGATCACTTCGGGCTGGTGGCCCGGACGACGCTGTCCCTGCCGGCGGGCCGTTGGCGGTTCAGGTCACTGAGCGACGACGGCATTCGGGTGCGGGTGGCGGGACAGCCGGTAATCGAGAACTGGACCTGGCACGGCCCAACTCCGGACGAAGGCCTCTTCGAGCAAGCTGCCGCCGGAGAGGTCGAGATCATCGTTGAGCACTTCGAAATCGACGGCTACGCAGTGCTCAAACTGGACATCGAAGCGGAGTCGGAATAGGGGCCGGTTCCTGCGGGCCCGACTCATGAACCCCACGACCGATCCGCCCCCGGCCCAACCTGGTTTTGACGAAAACTCCGGTTGCGGGATTGCGGACCCGCGCTTTAATACGCACACGTATGAATACCGTGGAGCACTTCGACTGTGTGGTGATTGGGGGAGGTCCGGCCGGGGCGTCGGCAGCCGCGGTCCTCGCCGAACACGGACGCCGGGTAGTGGTGCTCGAACGGGAGAAATTCCCCCGCTACCACATTGGGGAGTCCATGATTCCGTTCACGTATCCTCCGCTGGAACGGATTGGGATGATTTCCCGGCTCAAACAGTCCGCCTTCGTCAAAAAGTACTCGGTCCAGTTCGTGGCGCCGTCCGGACGGGCCAGCCAGCCCTTCTATTTCTTTAACCGCTACGATCGCGACACCATCGCCCAGTCGTGGCAGGTGCTGCGGAGCGAGTTCGACCAGATGATGCTGGACAACACCCGGGCCAAGGGAGCGGAGGTCCGGGAGGAACACGAGGTCGTGGATCTGCTGCAGGAAGGTGGCCGGTATGTGGGTGTCCGGGCCCGAACGCCATCGGGCGAACTCCGGGAGTTCCGGGCCCCGGTCACCCTCGATGCTTCCGGACGGGATGCGATTGCCGCGACTCGCAATGCCTGGCGCCGCGGGGATCCCAAGCTCAGCAAAGTCGCAGTCTGGACCTACTACGAAGGCTCGCGGCGGGATGAGGGAGTCGATGAGGGGCAAACCACCGTGGCCTTCATTCCGAACAAGGGATGGTTCTGGCACATTCCGCAGCACAACGACCGCGTGAGTGTGGGGGTGGTGGCCGACGGGAAGTACCTGACCCGCGGCGGGCTCAAGGACCCCAAAGCCATTTTCGAACGGGAAATTCCCGAGAACACGTGGATCGAGGATCGTTTGAAAACCGGGCGCTGTACCGGGGAATACTGGCTGACGGCCGAGTACACCTTCCGCTCCGAATTCTGCGCCGCGGATGGACTGGTTCTGGCGGGTGACGCCTTTGGTTTCCTCGACCCGGTGTTCTCCAGTGGCATGATGCTCGCCCTGAAGAGCGGCGTCCTGGCGGCCGACACCATCCACGAAGCCCTTGCTGCGGGCGACGTATCGGCGTTGCGATTTGCCGGCTACTCCGAAGCGATGAATGAAAGTATCGAGAACATGCGGAAACTGGTTTATGCCTTCTACGATCCGGACATCAGTTTCCGCACGGTCACCGACAAGTATCCGGAGGTGCATGGTGACCTGACCGACTGTTTGTCGGGCGATGTGAACAAGGATTTCAGCCGCATGTTCGCCGCTTTCGGAGAGTTTACCGATATCCCTGCCCCCCTGCCGCTGGGCAAGCCGCTGATCCGGGCCGACCGTGACGCTGTGGCAGTTGGGGCGTAAATGGTGTGAGCGCGGTGGACAATCCCCCGAGTTCGTCAAGGACACGGGACCCGGGCCTCCGCCGTCCCTCGGGAACCTAACGTTTCACTTGCTCCAACACGGCTTCCAGTTCACGGGCGATCCCGGCTTCCTGGCCCGCCAGATTGTTGGTTTCTCCCGGATCCACACTCAGTCGATACAACTGGACCGGAGTGGACACTTCACCCGCCGTCCATCCGCCGGACCCCTTCCCGGCGATCAGCTTCCATTCACCCTTCCGCAGGGCGAAGACGCCGTTGGCGGAATGGAGCACCAGGGAATCCCTCACTCCAGCAGCCGTCCCCCGGAACACCGGTGCAAAGCTGACGCTGTCGGGCCCTGCCCCGGCCGGCAGCGGGCGTCCGATCAGGTCCGCCACGGTGGCCAGCAGGTCGTTCAGGCCAACCAGCGCGCTGCTGCGGACGCCGGGATTCACCACGCCCGGCCAGCGTACAATCAGGGGAACGCGATGGCCGCCCTCGAACGCGTCAGCCTTCATGCCACGCCACGGCCCATTGGCACGATGCCCGGTCCCTTCCACCTCCGACGGGAGCCAATGGGCCCCGTTGTCGCTGGCAAAAACGACCACGGTGCGGTCGCGGTGACCGGTTTCATCGAGAACACGGAGAAGTTGCCCGATGGTGTCGTCCATCTGAGCCACGAAATCTCCCCGGACCCAGGCGGCACTGCGCCCGTTGAATTCCGGACGCGGGACCCACGGGTCATGCGGTGAAGCCAATGGCAGATACAGGAGAAACGGGCGGTCCGCCTCCTGCCGGCGGACAAAATGCACCGCCTGTGCGAGCAGGTTCGATTCCACGCCCTCATGCGTGAACCCGGGACTGACCGGGCCTTCCCGCCAAAACCCCGCCCCGGATTCCCGCTGGCTCCGGCTCGCCGGGGTACGAACGGTGGGGGTCCCAACCACCCGGCCATTCTCGATGAACACATACGGTTCCATGTCCAGCGAGGCCGGGATGATGAAGCTGAAGTCGAACCCCAGCGTGTGAGGTCCGGACGAGAGGGGGCGGGTGAAGTCCACCGGCGCCAGGGCTCCGGCCGGGGTCCCGCCGCCCTTCCCGTCGGAGTCCCATCGGGTCCAACCCAGACCCAAATGCCACTTACCCACGCAAGCGGTGCGATAGCCGTTGGACTTGAGGAAGGAGGCGAGTTGGACCTGATCCGGCTCCAACAGGGGCGGCGAATACCCGGTCAACACGCCGGACTTGAGGCGGGTCCTCCAGGCATAGCGCCCGGTGAGCAGTCCGTACCGTGTCGGCGTGCAGACGGAGGACGGCGAATGGGCGTCGGTGAACAGGATTCCCTCCGCTGCCAACCGATCCAGGTTCGGCGTCGGAATCTTCGATCCCGGATTGTAGCAACCCAGGTCGCCCCACCCGAGGTCGTCCGCCAAAATGATCACCACGTTGGGTGAGGCCGCCTTCACCGGTGCGGTCATTCCGAGCCCACCCAGGGCGACAATCCAAACGGCCAGCCTCTTCAGGAGATCCATCATGGGGGAAAGCATGGGGAGTGAATCTATTCAACATCCCATCTTCAACCTTCAACCCCGCCGAATCACGCCGGACCGCTCCCGTCACGGATCTCCTGGTACAACCACGCCTTGGCATAGGACCACCATCGCTTCGCCGTGGTTTCCGAGATGTTGAGCACCTCGGCCGCCTGCTCGAGGTTCAACCCCACAAAATACCGCAGCTTGACCAACTCCGCCTTGGACACATCGAGGCGCGAGAATCGTTCAAGGGCTTCATGGATCCGAAGCAACTGGGTGTCGTCTGCCGGCGCGGCAATCTGCACCCCGTCGATGTCAACATGCT
>JBGAPN010000457.1:0-4334 GCA_044221235.1 Limisphaerales bacterium | reverse complement strand
CGGCTCAACGGGCTGCGTCTGCGGGTGAATAGCACGGTCAACGGAGCGAAGAACCTGTCCCGCCTGAATTCGACCCGGGGTTGATCCATATTCGTTTTGGGGCCGATCAGCCAGGTGCTGATCGGCCCCAGGCTGGCTCGCTGCCGCGGGACGGTGGTGGGGGGATGGTGGCGTCCCGCGGAGCGGCCGCTGCTCCCACGGCCGGAATAAAATTGGAGATGCGGGCGCCGCGTCGCCGGTGTTGAAGATCCGTTGGAGCTGTACGCGTGCCATGGGTGCGGCCTATTCCCTTTCAGCCGGGTTGGACCTCCGGGGCCGTTGCCGCCCGTTGGGAACGGTCTGTGACGCTGGGGCGCCCTTCCATGACGTCCACCAGCCGGAACAGATCATCCTTACCCACGCAATCGACGGCGCCGAATTCACGGGCGACCGCGGCCACGGCGGGAGAAGGGAAGTGGGTCAGCAGAATGATTTTGGAGCCCGGCCAGCGTTGGACGATATCCCGCGTCGTACTGAGCCCGTCCAAACGGGGCATCCGCACATCCATGATGGTCCATTCGGGCCGCATGGCTTCAAAACGGTCGAGGCACTCCTGACCATCGGAGCATTCGACGATCTCCGCTGAAAACGGGGCAATCATCTCGCGGAGCAGTTGTCGCATTTCGACAGAATCGTCGACGATCATGACAGTCATATCGCCTCCCTTGTCAGCAAGGGACAATGAGACTGCCATGTAATATCAAAGCTGAACATCCCCACTGGTACCGCCCGTGCATCCGTAGCACTACGGATGGGCCTCCGTGGTTTCAACCGGCTCAAAGTTCGGTCCGGTTCTCCAGTGCAAAGCGGAGGAGCGCCTGGGCACCGCGGAGGCCGAGACGTTCGCAGATTTTGGCACGATGGGTGTCCACGGTCCTCGGGCTGACACACAATTCGTGGGCGATTTCCTTGGTGGTTCGATTGGCACCGATCAGGCGGAGGACCCGACGCTCTGTGGGCGTGAGTACCGACAGCCGGGATGGAGGGGGTGCTGCTGTCCCCTGAGTATCCCGTCGGATCAGGAACTCCCGGAGGCTATTACTGAGGAAAAACCCGCCCGTGGCGACGGCCCGGATGGCCAGCAGGATATCGTCGCTGGCATTCTCCTTGAGTACGTATCCGCCGGCGCCGCGGTTCAACGCCGCATCAAACGTGCTTTCTTCCCGGTGCATGGTCAGGACCACGCAGCCGGGGGCGGGCTTCATGCTGCGGCAATGTTGGATGACATCCAGGCCCGAGTGTTCGCCCAGCTTCAGGTCCACGACGGCCACGTCCGGACAAAGTTCCGTGATTCGTTGCCGTGCGGTGGGGAGGTCGCCCGCCTCCCCGACGACCGACAGTCCCGGATCGCCCTCGACCAGGGTTCGGAGACCTTGGCGGACGATGGGGTGGTCATCGACGAGGAAGACTCGGATCATGTTGCGGCGGACTGTTTATCCGGGACTGGAACCTGGAGGGTCAACCGAGTACCGACGGATCGTTCACTCCGCAAATGCAAGTTGCCCTGCAACATGCCCGCCCGTTCATGCATGGTTTTCAGCCCGTATCCCCGATGCTGGCCGTCGATGCGGCCGACTTCAAATCCCTGCCCGTTGTCGAAGATGGAGAGTTGGACGTTGGCTCCATTTCGGACGACCTCGAAGGTGATCTCCGAGGCGCCCGAATGCTTCACGGCATTGTTCAGGCCTTCCTGGGCGATCCGGTAAACGTCCACCTCACATTGCTCGGGCAGGAGCGAATCGATGGGGTCAACTTGGAATTCAACCTTGCCGGGAAAGGTTTCCGAAATGTTCTGACCCAGCCAGCGCAGGGCCTGTGTCAGTCCAAGCTGATCCAATTCCGGAGGCCGAAGTCCGCGGGACAGGGCACGTACGCCGCCGATCGCGCGAGACGCGGTTTCAGAGATCGAGTTGAGCTCCCGCGCCAGCTCGGGCGGGGGAGAACAGCGTCGGAGAGCCAGTTCGGCGCGGTTTCGGATGAGCTGCAGTTCCTGGCCGAGTCCGTCATGAAGTTCCCCGGCGAGTCTCGCACGTTCCAACTCCTGGGAACGCAGGAGCTGCCGTGACAGCCGGGTGGCCGCCTCGCTCCGCCGGCGGACCCGCCGGCATAAGGCCCGATACAGTCCGTAGCCGGACAGCATCACGGCACTGGTCGCTGCAGCGCCAAATCCCATTGTCTGCCACCAGTTCGGTTCGACGACGACGGCCAGTTCGGCCTCCGGTTCGCCTGGGAAGCCGTCCTCATTTCTGGCCTGCACCCGGAACCGGTAGTGCCCTGGCGGGACCCGGGTATAGTAAGCGGCCCTCCGGGTTCCGGCGTCAACCCAGCCGCTGTCGAATCCCTGGAGCTGGAAGCGATAGGTGACGGACTGAGGCGCCATGAAACTGGGTGCGACATACTGAAAATCGAGACGCTCCAACGCGGGCGGGATCCGAATCTGGGACACACCGCCGGGCAGAAAAACCGATCGTCTCGGGCCGGCTGGTGCTGGAACTTCCCCTTCCTCTTCCAGTGGCTGGAGTTCGGTGGGTTTTCCGGTGTCCAGCTCAATGGCTGAAAGCTTTGAAATCCGCTCGGCGCCTTCCAGCCCGACCCGTTGCAAGGTCGCCCGAGGTGCCTTGTCGTTTTGGAACATTTGCGACGGATCGATGGTGGTGAGGCCATCCGAAGTCGCGAACCAAAGCCGGCCATCGCGGTCGCGGGCGGCGGTGGGCTGGATCGAGCCGGTGAATTCTTCGGTGCGCAGGCCCTTGTTACGGTTGAAGACCAGGGGCGACACCGTACGTGCACGCCCCGCGACCAGTTCGTCAATATCGGTGCGGGACAACCGGACCAACCCCCGGGCGGTACCCATCCACAGGTTCCCTGGGTTGTCTTCGACCAATGAGTTGATGCTGTTGCTGGGGAGCCCGATGGACGCGGAGATGTGGATGAATCGGTCCCCTTTTTTCAGAAAGAGGCCCCGGCCCTGGGTGCCAATCCACAATCCGCCATCCCTCTCGGGCGCCATCGAGATCACGACGTCGATCGGTTCGTCCACCCCATCCACCTGGGTGAACGACTTGATTCCGTCCGCGTCCAGCCGATTGAGTCCAAAGGATGTCCCGATCCACACCGTCCCCTGGCCCGTGTCCCAGATACAGCGCACATCGTCGTTGGAGAGTCCCCGATTGCCATTGATCTCGCGGACGAACTGGCCGTCCCGGTACTGGAAGGCGCCGCGCGTTGTGCCGGCCCAAAGTGTTCCGTTGACTCCCTTTGCCAGGCACCAGATGCGGGGTGCACCGGATGGTTCCGAGACGAAGCGGTCTCCCGTCCAACGCACGAGCCGTCCCTTTCGGGATGCCGCCCAGATCGTTCCTGCTTCATCCTGTTGCAGGGAGAAGAAGAAGGATTCGGGCAGTCCATCCGTCTCGGTAAACCGGCGTGTCCCCAAGGGGTCCATGCGGGCCAGTCCTGCGGACGTCGCCACCCAGATGCTGCCATCCTGGGCATGAATAACGCTGGTAATCTCGTCGGAGGGCAGCCCCTCGTTTAAGCCGATGGTCACCGCCGGCGTGTGCCGCATCTGGATCAACCCGCGGCCCTCGGTGCTCATCCAGATGGAGCCCTCGTTATCCACCGTAAATCCGCCGATGGTGCTCTCCAGGACTGCACCACCGGTCGGATACACGGCCCATTGGTCATTTTTCCAATGGATCAGATTGTGGTCGGTTCCCAGCCATACCTCATTCGTGGCCACTTCCCAGGCCACCAGCGGGATTTCCCGGGCCATAGCCTGGGCGGGCGTCCATTCCTGGAACACGTTGCCGTCATAGACGAAGATACCCGGAGCACCTCCCAGCCAGATCCGACCGTTGTATCCCCGCGTCAGTCCTCTAAGAGGCTCGTTGGGAACCGGCGGCACAATGGCGATTGGTTCGAACTTTTCCCCAGTCCACCGATAGGGCCCGAAATTCCGGGTCAGCACTACCGGGCGACCCTGGCCATCGTGCAAGAGGGCGCTCAAGTGCATCTCGGGCAATCCATTGGTGATGGCCTCAATCCGACCATTCCCGTCCCGTGGCCGGACAAAGACCCCGCCGCCGTCGGTTCCGATCCATAATCTTCCGTCCGGACCAAAGCTCAGGGCTTTGACCTGCTCATTGCTAAGTCCGGCGTTGGGTCCAAAATGAGTGAAGGATCCCTGCCAGAAACGGAGAAGTCCTCCCCCCGCCATCCCAATCCACAATCCCCCGGATTCGTCCTCCACCATCGATGTCGCATAGCCGACATTCATGGCCTCGGTATTATGG
>JBGAPN010000010.1:0-29803 GCA_044221235.1 Limisphaerales bacterium | reverse complement strand
ATGCCGCGACCCTCCGGTCCGCGGAACTGGGGCCAGTTCTCCGCCAGGCCGGTTTCACGGGAAAGACCGGCGAGCAGTGCGATCAAAGCGGCGGCCCATCGGACAGGGGAGGTGCAGGGCATGACGGTCACCCTGTGCGCCGGTCCCGTTTCAGGCGAGCGAATTGAACGCCGTGGGGCGCGTTGCAGCGGCATTCAGGCGGCGTCTACTTCGGCATGACTTCAAACCATTGCTGGAACTGGTGGCGGATGGATTGGATGGAGAGGTCAGGGCGGAGAACGTCGGTGCGGACCAGCGCGGTGAACACCAGTTCCGATGCGGATAGTGCCATGACCGGATGCACCACCTGGTTCCGAAGGGGGTCCGTTTGCCGGAAGACCGTTCGGAAAACCCACCGGGTCCCGTCGTGGTAGGCGTGACGGATCTGGCCTCCGAACTCGTCGGCGCCGGCACCGTCAAAATGCTGGGAAGCGTGGTCGGAGAAGGCGATGTGAGGGCGCCCCTTCCCGTCAAACAACAGGTGGGGTGCGAAGCCGGTCCCCATTTTTCCGTCCCCGGCGGTATACCCGTCCGGCGAATTGAGCACCGTTTGGGAGTTCCAGGTTCCCTGGGCGGTCCGCCGGTGCAGCATCAGGCGGGAGTTCTGCGGCGAGCCGGAGTTGGCCCGTTCCACGTAGAACGCGGCTACGGCCGGCTGGTCGTCGGGTCCGATCGCCAGGGAACAGCCCAGGCCGGCGTCACCCGATTTGTCGGCTGCGGTGTAGAGAATCGTCTTTTCCCAGATGCCGCTGGCGTTCGAGGCATACGCCAGTTCGCTGAAGGCGCGGCTGGTGCCGTCGGGATTCTGGTCCTCCACGAACTCCGGCGTGTAGGCCATGTGGACGCCCCCGGCCGAATCGACCGCCATCGAGAAGAATCGCGGGGTGTAGGACTGGTGGTAGAAGGCATTCGGGTTCCCCAAGGACATAATGTCCGTCCAGAACCATCCGCCTCCCGACAGGGAACCCACCGTGTGGACGAGTCGGGCCGACCCGAAGATTCCGGACGGCGCGGTCAGAATCGCCAGATGCACGGAACCGTCCGGACCCGTTGCCGCCGTGACCCCAAAAATGCTGTCGCCCCATTTGGAATACTCCACGTCCGGAAGACGTTCCCAGGTGCCTCCCCGGCGGACCCGATGGGTCAAACCGTCATTCTCGTCGACAAACACATGGGGCTGGGATTCCGCGTCGAAGAGGAGAACCGCGTTCCCCTGGCCCAGGGCTTCCCAGGCCCAGGTCCATTCCTGGGTCCAGAGATCCCCCACCACACGCTCTTCGGTCCAAAGTCCCCCGGTCAGCCGCTCCCGGTAGTAAAGGGATTTGGACTGACCGTCGCGTATCCAAACGAGCTGGGCGAGACGTCCGTTCGGGGCGAATTGGACGGTGCCGAAGCCGGCGGAAGGCAGGGCGGCGCGGTTGGTCAGCAGGGACAGGTCGCCGCCGATGGGCCGCAATCGGTAGAACTGGCGAGAACCGCCCGTGGTGGCGGGATCCGTAATCTCCAGCACGGTGCCGGGTGCCGGGTTGGAGGAGGTTGCGGGCCGGTTCGTCACCATCCGCCAGTGAATCAGATTGGAGGAACCCTCGACGGCGAAGGGCACGGTGCCGTCGCCGGAAACCACCAACCGGGCTCCGGCGGGCTCCAGTCGGATGTCGGAGACAGTGGTTGGCGTGTCCGACAAGAGGGTGGCCGTGGCAAGGCCGACCATCAGATGGAACCAGACGGCGACGCGGTCTCGGTGCAGCAGCCGGGAGCGGGGTTTCACACTCCAGAAGCTTCCATGGTTCAGGGCGCCCGGGAAGCCCGGGGTGTTGTCGCGTGACCCACCGGGAGTCCGGACTGTCAGGCGAGGATCCGGATCCGTTTGGGATCGTGCCAGGGTTCCAGGGAGAGCCGTGCCGGCTCGTCTCGTCCGTTCAGTCGGATGGTGTAGCGGCCTTCGCGCAAAAACTCGGCGGTCGCGCCGGCGGGATTCTTGACATAACCCATGGCCACGGCGGCGCCCACGGTATGTCCGTAACTGCCGCTGGTGGTATAACCAACGGTGACGCCATTGCGCAGGATGGGTTCGCTGCCCCACAGGACAGGCTCGGAGGCCTCCAGTGCGAACAGGGCCAGTCGCTTGGTGACGCCACGCTCCTTTTGCCGCAGCAGGGCGTCCCGACCCAGGAACCCACCGGGCTTTTCCCAGGCCACGGCGAAACCGAGGCCAGCCTCGATCGGGGTTTCGTCGGGAGACAATTCGGCACCAAACGCCCGGTAACCCTTTTCCAGCCGCAGCGAATTGATCGCGTAGTGTCCCGCATTGGAGACCCCGAGATCGCGTCCTTCCTGCCGAAGGGCATCATAGACGCCGGCCATTTGTTCGACGGGGATGTGCAGTTCCCAGCCGAGTTCGCCGACATAGGTGACCCGCAGGGCCCGGACCGTGGACATGCCGAGGCTCAGGGTTTGCGCGGTGCCGAAGGGGAAGGCGGCGTTGGAGAGGTCGGATTCCGTCAGGCGGGACAACAGGGTCCGGGACCGCGGCCCCATGACCCCGAGGACCCCCATAGAGCCGGTCACCTCGATGACATCGACCTGTTCCCCGGCGAGCAGGTTTCGGCGGATCCAGTCAATGTCGCGGCGCGGTTGGGTTGTGCCGGTCACCAGGTAGAAGTCTTGCTCGGCATCGCGGACCACCGTGAGGTCGCTTTCGAAACCGCCGCGGGCGTTGAGCAGCGCAGTATACACGATGCGGCCGGGGGCGACATCCACGTTGTTGGCGCAAAGGCGCTGAAGGACCTGCAAGGCGTGGGGTCCCCGGACGCGGATCTTGCCGAATCCCGTCTGGTCAAACAGGGCGACGGCCTCGCGTGCGGCGCGATGCTCGGCCGCGTGGTTGGCGAACCAGTTCTGACGCCCGAAGCTGTATTCCATCTCGGTGCCGGTGGCGCCGTCGGGGCGGGTGAACCAGTTGGGGCGTTCCCATCCGCCCTTCACTCCGAAGCTGGCGCCGGCCGCGGCAAGTCGGTCGTGAAGCGGACTGAGGCGAACATTTCGCGCCGTGCCCGGTTCGCGGTTGGGCCAGGCCATCTGGTAATGCAATCCGAGGACCTCCACCACGCGGGCGCGCAGGTAGGCACGGTTGTTGGCCCAGGGACCGAAGCGACGGACATCGACGCTCCAGAGGTCGAGCGAGGGCTGTCCGTCCAGCATCCATTCAGCGAGATATTTTCCCGCACCGCCTGCGCTGGCGATGCCCACTGAGTTGAATCCGCAGGCCACGAACAGGTTTTTGAGTTCCGGCGTTTCGCCCATGAGGAACTGGTTGTCGGGCGTGAAGCTTTCAGGGCCGTTGACGAATTTTTCGAAGCCGCTGGTCTGAAGCGATGGGATGCGGTGGCGTCCATCCTTCAGGG
This sequence comes from Limisphaerales bacterium, assembly GCA_044221235.1. GTDB lineage: Bacteria > Verrucomicrobiota > Verrucomicrobiia > Limisphaerales > UBA9464 > UBA9464. The sequence continues at coordinate 26,360 of JBGAPN010000010.1, read as the reverse complement.
GGACGGAGAATTTCTCCCAGTCCGGCTCCAGTAATTGAAAGGAGAACGGGTCCGGTATGCGGTCCACCATCCATGCCTTCGACTCGGCCTGGAATGCGCCTAGGATGACCCGGTTGCCTTCACCGCGGAAGTAGAGGCACCGGTCGGGGTCACGTCCCACCGGAAGTTCGTCGAAGGCGCCTTCAATGGGATTGCTGACCAGATAGTGATGTTCCACCGGGGCGAGCGGCAGGCTGACCCCGCACCGGAGGCCGAGTTCACGCGCCCACATTCCACCGGTGAGGACCACGTAATCGGCCTGAAGGGTTTGAACGGTTTCGTCGCTCCCGGTGGCGACGGTGACTCCGGTGACCCGTCCCTGATGATGCTGGATGTCCAGCACCCGCGCCCCTTCGATGACGGTGGCTCCCCGGGATCGAGCCCCTTTGGCCAGGGCGAGGGTGACCTCCTTGGGAATGACTTTGCCGTCATGCGGGAGCCATGCGGCACCCAGGACATCGTCGTGACGGATCAGCGGCCAGCGATCCCGTGCGGAATGGGCGTCGATGAGATGAGACTCGACGCCAAAATATTCCGCCATGGCGCAGGTCCGCTGGAGTTGGGTGAGGCGTGCCTGGGTGGTGGCGAGGATCAGACTGCCAACCTGTTTCCACCCTACGGAATGTCCGGTCTCGGCCTCGAGTCTGGCATACAACTCGGCGCTGTACTTGTTGATGGCGGTGAGGCTGGTGGAGGTTCGCAGGCGGCCCACCAGTCCCGCTGCGTGCCAGGTGGTGCCGCCGGCCAGTGCGTATTGCTCCAACAGGACGACGTCACGCCAGCCAAGCAGGGTCAGGTGATACGCCACGCTGGCGCCCACGATGCCGCCGCCGATGATGACGACCCGTGAAGAGGAGGGGATGGAGTCGGGCATGCCGCCACGCTGGGTACCGATCTGTGGGGCATTCGACCATCCCGAAATCGGGTGATGGCGCAAATGCGGGACACTCAACGGCGGATCAACCGATGGCGCGGCCGCACCCAAGGATCGGTCCGGTCACTTTTCCAAATATTTCACGACGGCCTCGGTGCGAGTGTGTGCCCCCAGTTTGTGGAACACATGCTTGAGGTGGGTGTGGACCGTCAGCGGACTGATTCCCAGACTGGTCGCGATTTCCTTGTCTCGCAATCCGCGTTGGATGCAGGCGAGAATCTGGCGTTCCCGGATGGTCAGTCCTCCCGCATTGGAGCCTTCCGTGTCGGCATTGAAGACGTTCTGGAAATAGCGGCGGAGCGACCGGGGAACTTCTGCCGAGGCGAGTTGGCCGCCGGAAAATGCGGCTTCGAGGGGTTCGAGCACGGTCGAAAGTGTGCGCCGTCGGAGGTAATACCCGGCGTCGACCCCGGAGACCGCGGCAAAAACATCATCGCTGGTGGGATAGATCCCATACCCGAACACCAGCAGGTTTCCCGCGACACTGCCCTTTCCGGACTGAAGACGGCCGGTCATGAACGAGGGCATGAGGCGATTGATCAACAGGATGTCAAAATCGGGCCTCCGTCGAACGGGGGACAAATGGGGCGGTTCAGCTGCCCAGCCCTGGCACGAAACGCCCGGAATCCGGCCCAACCAATGGCAAATCGCATTCCGAAACACAGGATCCGGTTCGACCACAGCGATCTGGGTCCGGTTCGAAGCCACCGGCAGGGATCCGGTGGCCGAGTGTTTGGGAAGGGTGAAAAGGCTCACGTAGGTCCACGCGAGAGGTGCTTCCAACCAGGCAATCGCCAAGGTGAACTCCCGCGGAATGGACGTGCCTGCCCGATCCCATCCCTTGAGAAGAAGTTCCGCCGAGGTAGACCGGGCATTGCGGACCGCTTCCGTGGGATCTGCTGTTCCCAGAGGGACATACCACCGGTTATCGCTGGGTCCCAAATGGGCAAACCATTCGGTCTCCCCCAGGTCCCGCAGACCGATTCCATGCCGCCGGCGGGTGAGGGACGGATCGGACATGCTGCCCGACTTGGGGGATTGCTGGAATCCGCCAGATGATTGAACGCTGCTCATGCCACTGATAACCGGAGGTCGACGAGGTGAACCTTTTCTTTTTTGTCACTCAAACGAACTGGTAAATGGAACGTTCTGCGGCCTGAATCTTGCACTGCGAATCTGGTATGAATTGCTCAAGACGCCACCTGCAACGACCCGCATCCGTGCAAGGCGGTTTCACGCTCATCGAATTGCTGGTTGTCATTGCCATCATTGCCATCCTTGCGGGCATGTTGCTCCCGGCTTTGTCCCGTGCCAAGGCAAAGGGGCAGCAGGCCGCCTGCATCAACAACCTGCGTCAAATTGGAATCGGGACGACCCTCTACGCACAGGATAACCAGGATTACTTCCATTATATCAAGGATGGGAACAACGATGCCGTCCTGAACAACGGCCAATGGACGGCCAATCCCAAGTCCGACACGCTTCTGGACTTGAACAATCCCTCGCAAGCCAGCGTGGCCTATTGGGGGGTTCCCTACATCAACTACTTTGGAGGCACCCGGCGCACTTGGCGTTGCCCGACCGCCAAGAACGTCGATGAGTGGCGGGAGACCGGACTGCGCTACCCTTCGGAGTTCTGGCTGAATTCCTCCTACGGAATCAATCAATGGGCTCCCTTGCGGTGGAAATCGAGCCCCGTCCGGGCCCAGAAGATCCAGACCATGGCCAGCCCGCAGACCTGCATCATGGCCCAGGATGCCGCCGAGCAGAAAATGGAGGGGCCTGAGGATTCACTGGGCCTTTTCCCGGGGAATTCGGAATGCCTGACCCAGTGGAAGTACGACCTGGCCAGCCTGTATCCGGGCAAGAAGATGGAATACGAGTGGTGGCGGCACAACAAACGGTGCGCGACCCTGTGGACTCCCGGCAATGTCAGTGCCATTCCGTACTCCAAAAAGGGGGTCGATTACCGTTGGTATACGGGCGAAGCTCCGGAGGTTTCACCCTCGTTCTGAAGGGAATCGCATCATGAACCGTTGTTCGTTTTCTGCATGGATGCTTCTGACGGGCGTCCTGCTGTCCATTCCCGCGTGCGACCGGGGGGCCGACGCTCCAAAGACGCTGCCCATCGAACAGGCCTCCGATCAGGTCAAGTCCTCCTTTGCCGGGGCCCGTCCCGAAGTGCGGCAAGCGGCTGATGACGCTGCCAAGAGCATGCAACAGGGCAATTACGTGGATTCCTTCAACCGACTGGAGGAGCTCAGCGTGGAGTCCGATCTGACCCCCGAGCAGCGACAAAAACTGGGCGAATCCCGGGCTGCGGTGATGCTGAAGGTGACCGACGCTGCGGCCGGCGGGGACGCCAATGCAGCGAAAGCACTGGAAATGCATCGTGCCCGCAAGTAAATGAACCGGCGTTCACCCATGGTTTGCGACCTCACCCCGTTCCTGTCCTGTCCGGAACGGGTCGACTGCAGTTGATTTTCTTCAATTTCGCCTCCGAGTGGGGGCGAGCCAGGGCGGGTGCCGGCGGTGTCTTTCCGTGTGTCACCCCGGCGCCCGCCCTTGGTTCAACTGCCGATTTCATCCTCCAAATCCCAACACTCTGGAGGGTTCCGTTCCTCCCGGGTTTTTGGAACTTCCCCGTGCTCAATTTCTGGCGTTCCGGGGTTGTCCTGCGGACACTCCCTGTCGCCGATTTGATTCTGCCATGTCTTCCATTCCTGCTGCCCGCGACCGTTTGCTGTTTACTCCCGGCCCGTTGACCACCTCCGCCCCGGTGAAGGAGGCGATGCTGCACGATGCCGGATCCTGGCACTGGGAGTTCAATGCCCGGGTGGCAAAAATTCGGGACGACCTGCTGGCGCTGGCGGGGGTGTCCCGGGAGACGGGATGGGAGGCGGTCTTGCTGCAGGGGAGCGGAACGTTCGGGGTGGAGGCTGTCTTCCAGACCTGCGTGCCGCCCGATGGCAAGGTGGTGGTGCTCTCCAATGGGGCATACGGAGAACGGATGGTTCTGATGCTGCAGCACGCGCGCATTCCGCACGTGGTCTTGCGGACCTCGGAGGACACGCCCAACGACGCCCGGGCACTGGATGACCTCCTGGGAAAGGATACGGCAATCACCCACGTGGCCGTTGTTCATTGTGAGACGACCACCGGCATCCTGAATGACATCGCTGCCGTGGGGGCCGTCGCGCGACGTCACGGAAAGGTGTACGTGGTGGATGCGATGAGCAGCTTCGGAGCGGTGCCGATCGAGTTTGAATCGGTGGGTCTGGATTTCCTGATCTCCTCCGCGAACAAATGCATCGAAGGTGTGCCTGGATTCAGCTTCATCCTGTGCCGCCGGGCCCGCTTGCTGGCCTGCGAGGGCTGGGCGCGCAACCTGAGCATGAACCTGCTGGACCAATTGAAGGGGTTCGAGAAAAACGGCCAGTTCCGCTACACGCCGCCGACCCATTCCATCCTCGCGTTTGAACAGGCGTTGAAGGAGATCGGACTCGAGGGAGGCATCGCCGGCCGGGCCGCGCGTTACCGCCGGAATCACGACGTTCTGCTCGCCGCCATGACCCAGCTGGGATTCCGGAGTTATCTGCCGGCAGCGGTCCAAAGCTACATCATCACCAGCTTCCTGTTTCCCAAGGATTCCAGGTTCACTTTCACCGAGTTTTACCGCCGCGTTGCTGAGAAGGGGTACATCCTGTACCCGGGAAAGATCAGCCAGGCCGACACCTTCCGCATCGGCAACATCGGACGGTTGTTTGAGTCCGACATGAGGGCGGTGGTCTACGCCATCCGGGAGGCCGTCGAGGAAATGGGCGTGACCCTGTGAATCCGCTTTCTGCATCCGATCTGGACGGGCTGAGGTCCGAAGGCGACGTGAACCTGTCCCCGCGCCGTCGGGAATGGGCCGCCGACCATGTGGGGGAATCGGCACGGGCGATCCTCGATGCCGATGCGCGTCATTTCCTGCACCAGTCCCTGTCCACGCCCTGCCTCAATGCCATTGTGCGGGCGGAAGGCGCGTGGATTGAGGACGTCGAAGGACGTCGCTATCTGGATTTTCACGGCAACAATGTGCATCAGGTGGGGTTCGCCCACCCGAGGGTGATCGCCGCCGTAAAATCCCAACTCGACACGCTGAGCTTCTGCACGCGGCGGTACACCTGTGAGCCGGCGGTGGAACTTGCCCGGCGTCTGGCCGAACTGGCACCCGGCGACCTGAACCGCGTGTTGTTTGCTCCGGGTGGAACCAGTGCGATTGGCATGGCGCTCAAGCTCGCTCGCATCGCCACGGGCCGGTTCAAGTTTGTCTCGATGTGGGACTCGTTTCACGGGGCCTCGCTCGACGCGATCTCCATTGGCGGTGAGGCGGTGTTCCGGAAGGGGATTGGTCCGTTGCTTCCCGGGTGTGAACATGTGCCCCCTCCGGAGCCGATGCGGTGTCCGTTCAAGTGTGGCACCTCCTGCAGTTTGGCATGTGCCGACTACGTGGAATACGTGCTGGAGAAGGAGGGGGATGTGGCGGCGGTCATCGGCGAAACCATTCGCTGCACTCCATTCGTTCCGCCTCCGGATTACTGGAAGCGCATCCGCGCCGCCTGCGACCGGCACGGCGCCCTGCTCATTTTGGACGAGATCCCGATCGGCCTCGGACGGACCGGGCGATTCTTTGCCTGCGAACATTACGACGTTGTTCCGGACATGCTCGTGCTGGGAAAGGGACTGGGCGGAGGCGTCTTCCCGCTGGCGGCGTTGCTGGCCCGCGACGGACTCAATGTGGCCACCCACACCGCGCTCGGCCACTACACCCATGAGAAGAATCCGGTCGGCTGCGCGGCGGGATTGGCGACGCTGGATGTGATCCGCGATGAGAATCTGGTCGATCATGCAGCCCGTTTGGGCGAGTCTACGCTGGCGCGACTGCGGGCCCTCAAGGCGGCGCATCCCTTAGTCGGTGATGTCCGCGGCAAGGGACTGCTGCTGGGGGTGGAATTGGCGGATCTGCCGGCTGCCCCGGGCCGGCCGGCGATTGCCGCCAGTGATGCAGCCGAGCGGGTCATGTATGGTGCGCTCCGTCGCGGCCTCAACTTCAAGGTGACCATGGGAACCATCCTGACGCTGACGCCGGCCCTGGTGTTGTCGCAGTCCGAGATGGACACCGCGCTGGGCATCCTGGAGTCCTGCCTGACCGAGATCGAATCCGGTCAGTAGGGAGTGTGCCGGGCGCCGACTGGCGGCCCTTCTTTCGTCTTTTCCTCGGGCCGGTCTTGTCCACGATCGGACGTCATGCTGCGTGCTGCCCTGCTGTCCCTCCTGGTCGCCATGCCCGTCTTCAACCACCGGGTGGGTGCCGACGAACCGAAGGAGAATCGAAATGCGGCCTGGCTTGCGGAGCATTACACCAAGTTCGAGCACCCCATTCCCATGCGGGATGGAGTGCGGTTGTTCACCCGGGTTTATGTGCCGAAGGACGATTCCCAAGCCTGGCCCATTGTTCTCACCCGGACTCCCTACGCACTCAAGCCCTATGGTCCCGATAACTACAACGATCCGAGCGGCACGTTCGAAGTTCTGGCCCGTGACCAGTTCATCCTGGTGACCCAGGATGTCCGCGGGCGATATGCTTCCGAGGGTGAATTCGTCCATGTGAGGCCCTTCAATCCAGCCAAGACGGGCACCCAGATCGATGAGAACTCTGATGCCTGGGATACCATCGACTGGCTGGTAAAAAACGTGCCGGGAAACAACGGCCGGGTGGGCATGTTCGGAATCTCCTATCCGGGCTTCTACACCTCGATGGCCATGATCGATTCGCATCCGGCCCTTCGCGCCGTGTCCCCGCAGGCGCCCATCGCCGATTGGTTCATCGGGGACGATCTGCACCACAACGGCGCCTTTTTTCTCTCCCAGAACGTGGGCTTTTTCTACGCGTTCGGCGTCCGGTCGGATGACCCGCTCCACGATAATGGCCGCCGTCTCGTGTTCGGAAGCCGCGATGGATACGATTTCTTCCTCCGCATCGGCAATGCGGCCAATACGGACACCCTGTTGTACAAGGGTGTGGTGCCTGCCTGGACCGAGTTCCTGTCGCATCCCAATTACGACGCGTACTGGCAGGCCCGAAACATCCGGCCCCATTTGAAGAACGTCCGGTGTGCCGTGATGACGGTGGGCGGCTGGTTTGACGGCGAGGATCTCTTTGGCGCGCTCGAAACCTACCGCTGCACCGAACGCCAGAACCCGGGGATCACCAATGTCCTGGTAATGGGACCTTGGGCGCATGGGGATTGGGGCCACAAGGACGGTACCCACCTTGGAGACGTCCGGTTCAACGGGAAGTCCGGCGAATACTATCGGGAGAAGATTGAACTGCCGTTTTTCCCAGCGGTTGAAGCCCACATCTTCGAAACGGGAACGGATCGCTGGCGGCGGTTTGACGCCTGGCCGCCCCGTACTTCGGCTCAGCGCACCTTGTATTTCGGCCCGGGCGGGCACCTCGGATTCTCTGCTCCCACCGAAACGGGAGAGGCCTTCGATGAATACGTCAGCGATCCCGCCAAACCGGTGCCCTTCACCCTGGAGGTGACGACCGACTATCCGCGCGGTTATCCCGTCCACGACCAGCGGTTCGCGGCATCGCGTCCCGACGTGGTGGTGTATGAGACGGAGCCGCTGGACGAAGACCTCACGCTGGCGGGTCCGCTGACCGCGAGTCTTCACATCTCCACCACGGGGACCGATGGGGACTGGGTGGTGAAACTGGTGGATGTCTACGATCCGGACTTCCCCGATCCCGTTCCCAACCCGGCTTACGTGGCGATGGGCGGATACCAGCAGTTGGTGCGTGGGGACGTCATGCGTGCGAGGTTTCGGAACAGCTTTGAGCATCCCGAACCGCTGGAGCCGGGAAAAGTGACCCGGGTTGCCTTCACGATGCCGGATGTGTGCCACACATTCCGCCGTGGACACCGGGTGATGGTCCAGGTTCAGAATTCCTGGTTTCCGCTGGTGGACCGCAACCCGCAAACCTTCGTCGACATTTACACCGCAAAACCGGGCGACTACCGCAAGGCGACCCAGCGAATCTTTCGGACCGCTGCAGCGCCATCATCGCTGACCATCACCGTCCTTCCCGGTGGAAACGGTGGAAAATAGGGCCCATCGATCCCTTCCCGGGTACCGCCATTCCATTCGGTACAGACGCCTATTCGGTCCTGTCCTGAAAACTGTAGAGCTGGGTCGCCGTGCGGATCAGAAGCTGGTTGTTGACCGCTGCGGGTGACGCCTGGGTTACCTCGCCGAGGTCGTTTCGAGCCAGGACCTCCGCGGTATCGCCGGCCTTGACGACGGTAACGATGCCGCGCTGGGAGGTGACGTAGATGCGGCCGGCTGCGCCGAGGAGACTGGCGTAGTAATCGCCCGGGGCGTCGAGCCGTTCCTCCACATAGCGCGGGTTGCCGGTCTTTGGGTCGAGGCACGTCAGAAACCCGCCATTCTTTGCCTCGTAAAAGCGTCCCTGATAAAAGAGAGGAGACGCTACATACGGCAGTCCCTTCTTGAACCGCCAGACGACGCCGGCATCCGAGATTCCGCCGTGGCTGTCCGGCTTCACTGCAAACGCCTGGTTTTCGACCTTGGCGAAGATTGCGGCCATCGATTCCCATTCGGCCTGCTCCACAAATCCGTTTCGATTTCCATCGAGATGCTTAAAGCGCTGTTTGGCGGGTCCGTCCGGAAGCTCCTCGAAGCTGAATCTCCCATCCTTGTTGGTGTCGTATTGAACGATGAATTCGCTCCAGGCGGGCATGCTGATGCGATCCGCGGAACGGTCGCCGCCGGTGGTCCAGCTGGCAGTGAACAGGAGGCCGTCCCCGGCGACGGGGGTGGTGCAGGTGATGCGGGCGAGACCGCTGACCCGCCAGCGTTCGTCGCCATTGGCTGGATTGTATCCGATCAGCCACAGCGTTCCCGGCACCACGAGGTCCGTGGTTCCGTCATGGGTCCATACCAGCGGGGTACCGAAGCCGCGCCGCATTTCCGGCCGTTCCACCCGCCACGCCGTTTTCCCGGTCTTCCGGTTCACCGCGACCAGATGGGAATCACCATCCTGGTCGAGAAGCTGGATCACGTTCTCGCCCGCGATAACGGGTGACGAACTCGCGCCGTACTCCGTCTGCGTGAGCTTCATGGGATGGCGCCACACCTCCCGGCCATCGAGGGAGTAGGCGAGCAATCCGAACGAGCCGAAATGCACGTAGAGACGTTCGCCGTCAGTGGCGGGCGTTGCGGATGCGGGACTCCCCAGCGTCCGGTGAACTTCCTCCACAGAGTTGGGTGCGAGTTCCTGCCGCCATTGTTGGCGTCCGGTCGCGCGATCGAGGCATACGGTCAGGAGCTTTCCGTCCGCAAATCCGGTCAGGAAAATCCGGTCCTGCCAAACCACTGGCGAGGAATTACCGGAGGCCATGGGCACCTTCCATCCCACATTGACCTCGGGGCCGAACCGGGCGGGAGGGCTGGCGGAGTCAGAGGCCACGCCCAATCCGTCTGGTCCGCGAAACTGGGGCCAGTTTTCAAGGGCGGCACCGGGCAGGCGTCCGGCGGATGCAGCGAGAACCGTCCACGCGGCGAGGCGGATCAGGGGCGAGGTCACGCACCCAGCAGGCCACCAATGCGTGGGACGGGCAAGCCGGGTTCAGGGCCGGCGCAGGCCGGGCACCTGGGGCATCCGGAGAACCTGGTTGGTGGGAAGGTCCAGCACAGGCAGACCGTAACGCGAGGCGAGCTCGTTGAGATAAAGGGTGTTCCGCGGACCCAATCGACGGGTCCTCAGGACGGTCACGATTTCATCGACCGCGACCGGTCCACCGCGGGTTTGGATGGCACGGATGAGCTCCCCGGGCTCCGTCGTCTCGGGGACGCCGAAGTGCTGGTATACGGTCTTCGGGACCACGCTGGCCCGGATGAATTGTTCCAGTTCACGGACCAGCAGTTGCTGCTTCTCCAATTGGAACTGGACCGATTCCGCCTGGTGGTGCCGTTGGGCCAGGTGAATCACGGCACTTCCAGACGCCAGTGACAGCAGGACCAATCCGGCGGTCAATGTTCCCAGTTCAATCACGACCCGCCGTGATTGTCGGCGGGCGCGCCGGAAATGCCCGGCGGCGAGGCCCAGGAGGCTCCCGATGGTCAGGACAATCAGTCCTGCGATGAACGTGAATGCGATGGATTCGATCTGGCTTTGGGACGGAGACCATGTGGGTGCTTCGAGAAGCTGGCCTGCCTGGAGGGCTTCCACGTTGCCCCGGACTGCCTCATCCATCCACCGGCCCAGCGTGAGCCCGCAGAGGGATTCCACGGCGATCAAGCCGGCGCCAAGCCCGACGGTGGTGGCGACGGCGCCCATCGTGTTCCGGCTGGTTGAGGACGCGTAGAGGCCCAGGGACAGCAGCAGGGTGCTGCCTCCCACGAAGGCCCAGACTTCGTGGTGTCCCGGATGGCTCCAGCCCTCGTACAGCGTTTCGGCGCCGAACCAGATCCGAAGCAGGAGCCAGGGAAGGCCAAGTCCCAATCCCAAGGCGAGGGCACCGGTCACGGCAACTTTGGTCCACCATTGCTGACGGATGCTGATGGGCTGGGTCAGTTGCCATTCCAGGGTGCCCAATTCCCGTTCCTCGGCAATGCTGGCGGCACTGGTCCCCAGAATCAGGAAGACGCCCAACAAACTTGCGACGAGGGTGGCGCCGGAAACTTGGTCCAGTTGCCGAAATTCCGGGGCCGGAGTTCGGGACCATCCGAGGATCATCCAGATCAGCCAGAGTCCGACCATGATGCCGGCCACGAACCAGGGGATGACCTGCAGGCGGAGTTCCTTGCGGAGAAGTTGGGCCGACGATCCGGTGTGGGGAAGGAGCCGGGTCACCAACCAGTCCGCCGGCTGGCTCAACGGGTGGAGTGACGAAACCGCCTTGCCCCCGGCACCGGAGTCCCGGACTTCGAGCCGCTTGAACTGGCGCCATCCCAGCAGGAATGTGGCGACCAGGTAAAAGCCGCAGGCCCATGGAAAGAGGGCCGATTGAACCCGGTCTTCGGTCCAATCCGCGGGCTGAAACCAGCGAATCAGTGTTTCCGTCAGCAAGGACGCGGCGAGGGTGAGAATCAGGGGAACCGCCGCACTGAATACCATTCCGGCCAGGGTGCTTCGGCTGAGCAGACTGAAGAACGGGCCACTGCAAAAGGCGAAGACGGCCACCTGAACGATCACGACGGGTTCGGAGGATCGGACGCCGGATTGCAGGGCCAGTTGGTTGGTCGCGGCCAAACCCAGGAGAACGCCGAGTACCGAGAGCTTGTCCACGTACAAGGCTCGACGCGTGCGCGGCTGGCTCAGCAGTCCGGATAGAGTCCGGTGTTCATATTCCACTCCCAAGGCGGTGGCTCCCATCAGCGCGCAACCGAAGGCGTACGCGAAGAACGACCATTCCGAGTAGTCTGCGGGTGCCACCAGGCCCAACAGACCGGGAACGCCCGTTGCCACCAGGAAGCCAGGCATCTGGATCCGTAGCTCCTTCAATAACCGACGTATTACCGCCCCGGCGTCGCCCGACCTCCACCAGATCAAGGGGGCTGTAACCAGCAGGGCCAGCGCCAATCGGACGTACTGTTCTCCCTGTTGGGGAGCGGAGGTGCTGCCCACTGAGATCAGGACTGAGATCAGGGGGGGCAGGATGAGGAGCAGCCACGCTGGGTGAAAACTGTTCCTGGAGTTGGGCCAGCGAAGTGTCATGACAGCTCCCTATTGGACGGAGTTTAGAAAGATTTCCTCGAGCGACAACGATTCGGTCTCGAGGCGCGAGGGGTTGAAGGAGCGAAGTTGGGCATGAATTTGTTCTCCATTGCCGTTGACCACCAGTTCGAGGGTGGTTCCCGACCGCCGGATGGATCGGACGCCACGAAACGCATCCTCGGGCGGCGCTTCGCCGGCGAATTCGGCCCGAAGTCGTCGATAGCGTCCGCGGGCCTCGTCCGCCTCGGCGGTCAGCACCGCGCGGCCTTGTTCCAGGACGGTGAACCGGTCAATCAGACCCTCGAATTCGGTGATGAGGTGGGTGGAGACAAACACGGTCCGGCGTCCGGGTGCGGCATCCTGGTAGGCGCCGATGACGGTCTGGATGAATTCACGGCGCACCAGGGGATCGAGGCCCGAGGTGGGTTCGTCGAGCACCAGCAACTCCGGCTCAGCCGCGACCGCCCCGATCAGGGCCAGCTGGGTTCGCTGTCCCTTGCTCAGGCCCGAAGTCGGGGCGCGGGGGTCGAGTTGAAACCGGTTCAGAAGAAGTTGCTCGGTATCCTGGTTCCAGCGTTGGCGGAAACTGGATTGGTAATCGAGGCACTCCCGCACGTTCATCCACGGGTAGAAGGCGACAAAGTCTGGAACGTATGCGAGGCGGGCCTTGACGGCCGCCTCGTGGCGACGGGGGTCGAGCCCGAACACGCGGACACCTCCGGCATGCGGGCGCAGGAGATTGAGCAGGCATTTGATGGCCGTGGTTTTGCCGGCGCCGTTGCGGCCGAAGAATCCGTAGCACTCTCCGGGCTGGACCGAGAGGCTCAGCCCGTGGAGGGCCTCGTTCGGGCCGTACCGGTAAACCAGATTGTCGAGTTCAATGGTGGGAGTGTTCATGGCCAGAATTTAGCGGGAGTGCCGACGGATGAATCCCATGGCGAGGAACGCCCCTCCACAGGTGATCAACACCCCCAGGGCAAGCAGGAGGGCGCTCCACCAGGGCAGGCTGCCCTGGTCCTTCCACTGGGCCACGGCCGGCATGATGAAGCCCAGCCCGACAGCGATGGCAACCAGCCCGGAGAGAGGGAGAAGTCGTTTCATGGAATGGTGGGATTGAAGTGAGGAGACAGGATGAGAAATCAGGCCGTGTGGCTCCGTTGGAGCCGTTCACGGAAGAGTCCGAGCCGATCGTCGAGCAGCGTTTTGAGCTCGTCGTCGGAGATTTGCAGGTGATGTGCCTGAACAATCAGCGCGTCGAGATCGGCCGCGAGACGTTCCGAGCGGACCGCCCGTCGCAGCGGAGACGAGCCGTTCACCTTCAGGAAACATCCGGAGCCCTGGCGGGTTTCGATGACCCCCTCGGCCTCCAGCTCGGCATACGCGCGCGCAGCGGTGTTCCGGTTGATGCGGAGATCCTCCGCCAGGGTTCGAACCGAGGGCAGGGAATCACCCGGGCGCAGGGACCCGCCCGCTGCCGCCGCCTTCACCTGCTGGACAATTTGCAGATAAACCGGGACGCCGGCCTTGAAATTGACGTGCAGATGCATAGTGGATGTGTGAGACACTGTCCTAAGACACTAGGACAGTCAAGGCGCAATGTGTGGATTTGCAGAGTGCATTGATTCAAGAGCGGCCAGACCGGGTGTCGAATGGGACTGGACCCCTTCGAATGGAATGCGCCGCATCCGGCGTGGGGTGACGGCTGGGGACGGGGACTGCCAGGAGTTGCGCCAGGGCTAGTTCTGCTCGGTGGGGAGATCGAGTTTCCGGGTGGATCGGTCCTGCATCCATCGGATGTCCCGATTTGACGGTTGCTCCAGGGGAATGGGATTGTCCATCCAGTCCTTGCCCTTGCGAATGGGCGGGACGGTCCTGGGGTCCAGCCATCGATGAACCTCCGAATGGCCGTCGGCGTAGGACAAGCCGCCTGACCCGCCGTGGTAGGAGCCGGGGAGGTCGGTGGCCCAGCGGGTTTCCTCCGGCGCGTCGGGCCAGCCGGACATGTCGATCAGGAAGTTGCCGTAGTTGATGGTGTCTTCCCGCTGGTCCCAGAAAAGCGCCGTCATGACGGGCCCGGGATCGATGATCTCATCCATCCGGCGATAGAGGCGCCACGGTGGGCTGGATCCACCGGGTCCTACATCGAGTTCGCCCCCAAATCCTCCAAACCAGGCACTCATGGCCATGCTGCGAACCCTGGGCACGCTGCGGCCGGAGTAAGGGCCCGAATTGGGGGTCACGCGGCTGGTGTCCGCCGGACATTTGAAGATGCCCGCACTGTTGCCGCAGTAGGGCCAGAGCAGGCTGGAGTGAATGTCCAGCGTGACATCCCAGTTGGACCGATTGCCTGGATCAAAATCGAGCCAACCCTCCATCCATGTGGGCATGCGGTCGGGAGATCCCTCATTTCCCGGACTTGCGGCGGGGATGCGTTCCCGGTTGTCGAGGGCGTAATTGATCCAGGCCAGCGTGAGCTGACGGTGGTTGTTCATGCACTGGATGCCCTGCGCCTTCTGTCGGGCCCGTCCCAGCGTGGGAAGGAGCAGACCCGCAAGAATGGCGATGATAGCGATCACCACCAGCAGTTCAATGAGCGTAAACCCGGGACTGGAGTGCCGGTCAGGCGCGCCGCAGGGGCACGGACGGGGTCGGCTTGGGAGTGGAAAGGAGGCGTCGGCTGCCGGGGCCGCACGACTCCCGCGTTCGAACTGCATGGAAACCGTACGAACATGACACTGAGATGGGGATTTCCCAGAGGCAATACGCCGGACTCAGTTTGGACCGTTGCCGGGTTCCCTTGGGAGTACCGGAAGGATCACCGTGAAAGTGGCTCCATGACCGGGCTCGCTCTGCACCGAGATGATTCCCCCGTGGTCCTGGACAATGCGTTCGCAGATCGGGAGCCCAAGGCCGGTGCCTTCGGCCTTACCGTGCGTGAAAAAGGGCTCGAAAATGTGCGGCAGGTTGGCGGCGTCGATGCCCTTTCCCTGGTCCACGAAGGACATCGCCACCTGTGTGGGTTCGGAGGAAATGCGGACAATCAAGATCGGGTTGGCCATGCCGGACATGGCGTCAAAGGCATTTTCCGACAGATTCATGAACACCCGGGCAAACCGAGGGCAATCGAGACGAACGGGGACCGCTGGCAGTTCACCCTCAACCACCAGCCGGACACCCTTGCGGGTGGCCTCCGATTGGAGGTCACCCAGGACGTCCCGGAGAAAATCCGAGAGCTGGACCCTTGGGAGAACGACGGGTGGCGGAGTTCCCCGGGTGAAATCCACCAACTCCTGCATCATTTGGTTGAGGATACCCACGTGCTTCTGGATGCGGCGGAGGGATTCCTGGCGTCCGGCCGGAGTGGCCGTGTCGGCGGCAGCCATCTCGGCGGCGAGGCTGATGACGCTGAGCGGATTCCGGAAATCATGGGCGATGCTGCGCGCCAGCCGTTCGACCAGGGCCAGCCGTTCGCCGCGGAGGGATTCATGCAGGAAACGCTGGTTGAATTCGCGAAGTCGGAGACTGGCGTCGCGAATCAGCATGGCGCCCAACCCGGGGCGTTGGTCAACCAGCTCGCGGACGGCACCCACCGGAATGAAAACCGCCTCCAGGAATTCGCGGACCCGTGCGGTGGCCGAGCGGGGTTCCCCGTCAAACACCGCCATTTCACCGAAGTAATTCCCCGTCTCCATGTGCGACAGGACATAGGTCTTATTGGAGATCCGGGGTGAGATGATGTCCACGGAACCTTGGAGGATGACGTACAGTCCCGATCCCGGATCTCCTTCCCGGAACACGTCAGAATCCACCGCAAAGGTGCGGACCTGGCTGACGTTCAGGATCCGTTGTACGTCCTCCGGAGCTAGCTTGCTGCAAAACCGGCTGGCTGAAAATTCGATACGCATCGAGAGCACTTGGGCAGTTCGCCACCTTCCCTGCACGGAGGACGGGTTGTTGCCTGGGTCCCTCGATGTTGGAGGGATCCACCCCTGCTGCCGGGGGTGGAAAGAGGCCTTTGGTTCCGGCGGATTTCGGCGCGCCCGCATCGTGGGGGATTGGGCACGGCGGATGCACGACTTCTTTGCCCGGCGAAACCGGGATGGACTCCGTGAAGTTTCTCCGGAGACGGGACATTAACCGTTTGACCTGGGTGCACCTTTTCCGCTGTTTCTAGCCCATGCACTTCCGTCGCGTCCCGGCCGCCCTGTCGCTTGCAGGTCTTTTCGCGACCCTCCTCATCGCGGAGGTTCCCCGGCATCCCCAATTTGGGTTTCCAGTCTACACGAATGCGCCGTCCGGACGGCAGCTCAGCGGACAGCACAAGCCCGCCGACAATCCCGCCTTGTCGCCGGAAGAGGCCCGGAAGGCGTTCGTGGTGCCGCCCGGTTTCGAGGTCCGCCTGTTCGCAAGTGAACCGGAGGTGGTCAACCCGGTGGCCATGTGCTGGGACGAACGCGGCCGCCTCTGGGTGCTCGAATTGTATGAGTATCCGCTCGGCGCACGTCCGGGTACCCGGGGACGGGATCGGATCAAGATTCTGGAGGACACCGATGCCGACGGTCGGGCTGACGTGGTCAAAGTCTTTGCCGAAGGCTTCAACCTCGCCACGGGCCTGCTGGTGGGAAATGGTGGCGTCTACGTCGGCGAGGCGCCCAACCTCTGGTTTCTGGAGGACACCAACGGGGATGACGTGGCGGACCGCAAGACACAGCTTCTCACCGGGTTCGGATTGGAAGACCGCCATGAGCTGCTCAACGGCTTCACCTGGGGGCCTGACGGGCAAATGTACATGACCCACGGAGTGTTCACGCACACGCGGGCCACGAATCCGAGCCAGCCGAAGGCGGAGCCAGTCATCCTGACAGCCGGTGTAGCCCGTTTGGATCCCGGGAAGAGGATGTTGGAGGTGTTCGCAGAGGGGACATCCAATCCCTGGGGCGTCGATTTTGATGCCAAGGGGAATGCCTTTGTAAGCGCCTGCGTGATCGACCATCTGTTTCACCTGACCCCGGGAGGCATCTATCAACGGCAGGCAGGCCAGCCGCCGTTCCAGTTTGCCTATGGGGAGTTGCCTAGCATCGTGGATCACCGTCACCACATGGCGGCGTACGCCGGAGTCAACGTTGTCCAGGGCAGCCAGTGGCCGGCGGAGTGGAAGGGGGCCGTGCTGCATGGCAACATCCACCAGAACGCCATCAACGTCGACCGGTTGACGGTCAAGGGAGCGAGCTTCGTGGCGAGCCAGTGGACAGATTCTGGCGATTTTCTCACCACGCGGGATGGGTGGTTCATGCCGGTGAGCACTCAGACCGGACCGGATGGCGCCGTCTGGGTGATGGATTGGTACGACCGGTATCCCTGCTATCAGAACGCCAATGCGGATCCTGCGGGCGTGGATCGCGAACGCGGCCGGATTTGGCGCGTGGTCTGGACTGGAAATGAACCGGGAAAGCCGGTCCCGTCGCGACCCCAGGTGGACATGGACCTGGCCAAACTGGATTCGAAGGAATTGGCGCAGTTGCTGGCTCATCCCAATGTGTGGCAGCGGCGCACCGCCCAGCGTTTGCTCACGGCGCGGGGCGCGACCGCCTTCGGTCCCCGCAGCCTGCATCCGGACACGCCGGTGCATGAGCTGTTCCGAACGGGTAACACCGTGGAATCCCGTCTGGCGGCATTATGGACGCTTCACGGCATGGGTTTGCTGGAAGAGGTCACCCTGGATGATGCCGCCAAAGACCCGGATCCGGCCATCCGGGCCTGGGCAGCGCGCCTGACCGGAGAGCGGGGCCATCTCCTGAAGGACGCGTTTGCGCGGCTGGAACAGCTTTCCCGGGATCCGGACCTGACCGTGCGGACCGCGGTGGCGGTGGCGGCCCGTCAGTTTGTCTCCGGGTCCCTGACCGTGAATACCCCGCCAAAGGTACCGCTGAGTGAGGCGGTCACCGGTGGAATCCTGAGCGGTCTGTTTCAGAGCGCGCCCCAGGGGACGGACCCCACATTCGAGTTCCTGTTCTGGATGGCCGTCGAACCGATCATTGCCTACGACCCGGTTCACGCCATTGGATTTTACAAGGCGGATGGCGCCCGCAAGGAGCTGCCGTTCTCGGCCCACATTCTGTACAAGATCATGCGCCGGGTGTGTGACCTTCGGGACGAGGGAGTCCTGACCCGGAGCGTTCTTGAGTTTGGAAAAATCCCGGAAGACAACACGGAGGCGCTGGTGGCCGGCTTGAATGGTCTGATCGAGGGCCAGCGCGGCAAGGTGATGACACCGTCTGCGGACGCGGTATCGGCGATCGCCCGGTTCGCCGCGTCCTCCAATGGAGATCTGGCCAAGGCGGCGCAGCAGGTGGGCTCGCTGTGGGGAGATGCCTCTTCGGTCAAGGCGGCGCTGGCACGGTTGAAGGATCCGGGAGCGCCGGAGCCGGATCGCCTGGCGGCGGTGGCGACGGCCCGCAAGCTGAACTCGCCCGACTCCCGGGACGCCCTGATGCTCGTGGCCCTGGGCCGGGATCCGGAAACACTCCGGGTGGCGGCAGTCCGGGGACTGGCCGACGTGGGCGTGGATGAAACGGCGAAACAGCTTCTCGACCAGTGGTCGAGCCTGAGCCCCGCCCTCCAACGGGCGGTTGCCGAACTCTGCACCACGCGCGGGATCTGGAAGTGGCCGCTGTTCAGCGCCGTGGAAAAGGGAGAGGTCAAGCGGGGGGATCTGCCTCCGACGGTGATCCGAACACTGGCCACGTCGAAGAACGACGCCGAACGGAAGAAGGCGCAGCAGTTGTTCGGGCGGGTGAATGCGTCCTCCGCGGATAAACTCAAGATCATTGCCCAGAAGCGGACGGTGGTCGTGGAGGGACCGGTGGACCTGGCGGCGGGTCACGACGTTGCCAGGAAGAACTGCCTGATCTGCCACAAACTTCATGGCGAAGGCGCGGACGTGGGACCCGATCTGACCGGCGTGGGCCGCAGTTCGCTCGATGCGCTGCTTCACAATGTCATCCACCCAAATGAAATCATCGGCGAAGGCTATGAAAATGTGGAGGTGGAAACCACCGATGGACGCCAGCTATCCGGTCGCGTGGTGGAAAACAGTGATTCAAGGGTCCGGCTGCTGATGGCCGGGCCTGCCGAGGTGGTCGTTCCCAAGTCCGACATCCGCGTGATGTCGGCCACCGAGAATTCGGTGATGCCCGAAGGATTGGAGCAGATTCCCGATTCCGATTTTCGCAACCTGATCTGGTACATCCTTGCCCCACCGCAGGATGGACGGGCCCTGGATGAAGCCCGGAAGCGGGAACTGATCGGCGGTTCCGGTGAGCAGGCCTCGACACTGCCATCCCGTGATGGCGAGAGCATCGCCCTGTGGGCGCCGGAGTGGCAGGTGGATTGTCCCCAGTTCGAAGAGGCCCCGGCCAAATTGCCCGAGTTTGCAGGCAAGAAGAATGTCCTGCTGACCCACCCGGTGGATGACCGGACCCCGGCTGCACTGGTCCGCAGTCTGGTTCTGCCCCCGGGTTCCCGTGCGACACTCCGATTTTCGGTGGCGGCGCATGAACAGGGCGCCTGGGTGCTGCGGGTGAAATCGGATGGTGAAGTGATCCACCGGGAGGTCGTCGACTCGGGCGGACCAGGCTGGAAGGCGGTGGAAATTGACCTGAGCCGGTTTGCCGCACGCCGGGTCGTGCTGCGCCTGGAAAACGCCGCCAACAACGGGTCCCAGGAGTTTGCCTATTGGGCTGATTTGCGGATCGACGCGGGAGAAGTCGCCGCTCGGTAAACATCTGCCGGGTCGCCCTGCGGGCTTGGGGTGTTACGCACCTTGGGATAGCCTATTCCCGATGTCGTCGTTCATCGCTCCGCCGCGGGTGAATGTGCTCGGGGTTGGCATTTCGGTGCTCAACCTGGATACCGCGGTTGCCACCCTCGCCCATGCCTTGGCGGCGGGACAGCGGGGATACGTCACGGTCACCGGTGTGCACGGGGTGATCGAGTCGCAGGATGACGCTGAACTCCGCCGCATTCACAATGCGTCCCTGCTTTCCACCCCGGACGGCATGCCCATGGTCTGGATGGGGCGGTTGCGGGGCTTTCGCCAGATGGACCGGGTCTATGGACCCGACCTCATGGAGCGGGTGATGGATTGGTCGCGCCGAAGTGGCGCCACCCATTTCTTCTACGGCGGCAACACCGGGGTAGCCCAGGACCTCCAGGCGCGGTTCGAGGCGCGATTTCCCGGAGTGAGGGTGGTGGGAACCTACACGCCTCCCTTCCGTCCCTTGACTGAAACGGAGCTCGACCAATTGACGGAGGAAGTGAACCGGGTCCAACCGGACTTCTTCTGGGTCGGGCTGAGCACTCCCAAACAGGAGCGCTTCATGGCGTCGCATCTCCCAAAACTGAATGCGCGGATCATGGTGGGTGTGGGTGCGGCGTTCGATTTCCACACCGGCCGCGTTGAACAGGCACCGCGCTTGATTCAGCGAAGCGGGCTTGAGTGGCTCTTTCGGCTGACCCGTGACTTCAAGCGACTTTGGCCCCGCTATTCACGGATCGTGCCTTTGTTCCTCTGGAAGGCCGCCGGACAACTCACCGGGATGCGACCGTATCCCCTCGAGCTTTCCGGTCCCGCTCGCGATGGGACGTCGCGTTCCGTTTGAAGGCGGGTCCGAGTTCAGCTGGTGCCCGGGTTCCGAAGGGAACCGCCGGACAGACGTTCAGTTGGCCTGCCAGGGTTTGATGAGTTCCAGTTCGGGGCCTTTAAGGCGACTACGGTCGATCTTCGCGGCGATCACCCGTGCGGCCTCCCGCTGTTGATTGGCGCCCAGGATTGCAGCGTAGAGCGCCTGCCAGCGGGGCTCTGCCGAATCCCAGTCGGTCTTCGCGCTTTCAATCAAGTTCAACGCTTCGGGCGCATTGCCAAGCTTGAGCTGTCCCAGTGCGAGGACCAGGGGATACAGCTTCTCTTCCGGAGATTTCTTCGCCCGACGGGCGAGAGTGTTCCGGACCTCGGGAGGGACCTCTCCCGTCAGAAAACTTGCGTACGCGGCCGCGAGATAAAGGCTGTCGTCCTGCGGCATGAACTTGGATAGCTGTTTCAGGGTCGATCGGGTGGTGTTGATGTCGTCCAAAGGCTCGACAAGACGCATGATCTGGCGGCCGGCATAAACGGTGAACGGAGGATACTCCATCAGTTTCTGGTAGGCGGCGATCGCGGCGAGCGGTTGATTCATTTTCTCCGCGTAGGACGCGATGGTAGCGACCTTGTTTACCGAACCACCTGCCGCAGCCAGGGCGCTGTCGAAATGGGTACGGATGAGATGATCCTTTCCCTGCTGTTTGGCGGCCAGTGCATTGAGGCAATGCTGGAGATAAGGTTCGATCGGCAGGTCAGGTGTTTGAAGAAAGGGCAGTACCTCGCGGACCCGGCCGGCGTAGATGAGGGCCTCCAGGCGGGCGGTCATGAGGGCTGGATTGTTGGAGACCCGATCGACCGGAAGCAGGTCATCAACCCGGTCGACTTCACCGACCTCGCTCAGCCAGGCCGCAGTGCGGACAATATCGGTGGTGTTGGTCGTTTCCCGGGCTTGGCGGATGATGTCTTCAACGACCGCGGTCTTTTCGCCGGGATCGAGCCGAATCTTGAGATTGGCAATGGCGAGCTGGGCGTTGGTGCGCCCCATCAGCTCCTTGATGAGAAGCTGGGTTTCCGGCCGGGACAGGTCCGGGATTCTCGCCAGCACGTCGACGGCCTCGTTGCGCTGTTCCGACTTGCCGACGGCGAGACCCAGGAGCATTCGTTGTCCCTCCGCCCGTTCGGCAGGATCCTGCGATCCGCAAAGCAGCAGACCGAGCGTGTATTCTGCTTCGGGGTTGGCCGATTCGCGGGTCAGCCACTCGCGGGCCGCCATGATGGCATTTTCAGGCTTGCCCATCAGTTGGAGGTGCCGGATGGCCAGTCGAAGCAATGCCGGGTTGTCGTGGTTGGTCTTGAGCATGACGGCAATTTCGGGACCCGACAGATCAACCCGACCAAAATCGAGGGCCATGCGGATATAGTCGAGCCGGTCGGTGACCGTGGCCGAAGGGGAGGAGAGAAGAGCCCTCAAGCTCATCAAGCCGCCCGGACTTCCGGACCGTGCATTCAACTGGGCGGAAATCCGCAGGACTTCCGGGTCGCCGGGAGCGAGTCCCGTTGCGGTTCGAAGCGCTTGTACCGCATCGGCCCATTTTCCCTGTTTGGCCAGCTGGTCCGCCTCGTGGATCAAAATAACCGCGCGCTGGTTTTTTATTTTTCGGTAGGAGGGTCGGCCTATCAGGTAGCCCACCAGGCCCAATACCAGGAGCCCCACCACCAGGTAGGCAAACCTGCGGGAAGTGCCAGGGCCGCGGGACCGGACCCGGGCCTTCAGGATCGCCGTGTCAGTGGGAGCGGTGGGTTCCATAGGTCGGTTGGACTTGTAACAAAATGGCAGCAAGGCGCCACTCTGACCACTTTAGAGCGTCAGTTTGGGCGTTTTGGTCAATAATGACCCTCGGGCTATCAGCATCCGGCCGGCCAATTCCAATAATGGACTTCCACACGGGTGCCCGACTGGAGAGTCGTCCGGGGAGGAACGTCGACAATTCCGTCGGCGGCTGCCAAGGAAACCAGGCGATGCGAGGCCTGGATCCCACTGGGAACGAGCGCCCCGTCGGGCCGCCGCCGGACCCGCACAAAATGGCGGCGACCGTCGCCGTTGATGAGATCCTCTCCCAAAATGCCGGCCTGTTCCGCCGGAAGAACGTACGGCACGCCCAGCATCTGACGAAACGCGGGCAGCACTATGAGAATGGCCGTGACAAATGCCGATACTGGGTTCCCAGGAAGGCCAAAGAGGGTTTTGCCCCGCCATTGTCCCCAGAAAAAGGGTTTGCCCGGCTTCATGGCAATCTCGCCGTCGTGGACGACTCCCCCAATTTCCGAAATCGCCTTGCGGACCAAGTCGGGCTCGCCGACCGAAGCTCCGCCCGAGGTAACGAGGACGTCGACGCGCGGCCAATGGTCTTGGAGCAGGCGGACCAACTCCGGAAGACGGTCCGGCGCGTTGGGCAGGCGCTGAACCTGGATTCCCGGGGCGCGAAACAGTTCCGACAGCATGAGTCCATTGCTTTCGTATATCTGGCCTGGCTTCAGTTCCCGCCCTGGCGCCGCCAGCTCGCTCCCGGTCACGAGGAGTCCCACTTCCAGTGTTCGTCGCACGGAAACTTCGGACACTCCCGCCGCCGCCAGCAATCCCAGGGCCGCTGGCCCGAGGCGGGTGCCGGTTGCCAGGAGGGTCTGCCCTGCCTTGCAATCCTCCCCCGCAAACCGGATGAAATCCCACGGCTTCGGCGAGCTGGAGAACTCTACTCGGCCCGGTTCTGCACCCGGAAGCGTCGTGTCCTCCTGGCAAACCACTGCATCGGCCCCGGTGGGCAGGGGCGCACCGGTGAAAACCCGGACGGCCTGGCCGGAAGCGAGTTGACCGTCGAAGCATTCACCGGGCGCCACCCGACCGACCGGACGGAGACGGCAGGGGGGCGTTCGAAGGTCGTCGGCGAGGACTGCGTAGCCATCCATCCCCACCGTATCCACGGGAGGGACGTCCACTACGGATCGGGGACAATCGACGAGGATTCTGCCTCCGGAGGCGCTGAGAGGCACTCGCTCCGCGGGCAGCGTGACCAATGAAGACAACAATTCCGTCCGGACGTCTTCCAGCGACCGCATGGTGACTTAGGCCGACCGGCTGCTCTCCCCTGTCGCCGGGGTTGGAACAATGCGGACGGGATTCACCCCCGCGGGAGTATTCGAAGTCCGCCCCGTGAGGGACTTTTGGGCGGCGTCGTTGGTGAAACGCTCTTCACTTGCGATGAAGAAGTGACGGAGGCGGACTCGCCACAGGATGGTGAATCCAACCGCCAACGCGGCGAACAAGGCACTGAGGAACAATTGGCCGCTCTTGCCCATCAGGGAAATGATGATGGAGAGGAGACCGGTTGTGAGAGCCACCCCGTAAAGGATCCAAGCCGCTTGCCGATGGCTGAGTCCCATGGCGAGCAGGTGGTGATGAACGTGGTTTTTGTCCGCCTGGAAAATGGACACGTTTCGACGCCAGCGGTGGTACATGACCCGTGCGGTATCGAAGAGCGGAAGGGCGAAGAGCAGGAGCGGAACCGTCAGCAGGGAACTGGCTCCCTGGATCTCCGGGGATCCTCCCTTGAACAAGGAGATGATGCCGATGCAGGACAGGAGCAGGCCGATCGTTAACGACCCGGAGTCCCCAAGGAAGATCCGGGCCGGGGCGTGATTATGAGGAAGGAATCCGAGACAGGCGCCGGCCAGTGCCAGATTGAGAAGGGAGACCAGGACGTTGTTGGAAAGAATGTTGATCACCGCGAGGGACAGCGCCATGCAGGCGGTCACCCCGGATACCAGCCCATCGATGCCATCGAGGAGATTCACGGCATTGGTCACTCCGACAATCCACAGGACGGTCAGCGGGAGTCCGAAAAATCTCAGTTCTATCGGGTCGCCGAAGGGATTGAGGATGGTATCGATCTTGAACCCGCCATAATAAAGTCCGGTGGCGATGGCCATCTGGGCGATAAACTTCTTGGAGGCATCAGCACCCTTGACGTCATCGTAAATGCCCAGCGCCAGCATGGCCGTGGAACCGAATAGGAGAGCAAAGAAGAGGCTCTCGTAATTGCGAAACTCGGCGGCGATTTGGTTCTGAAGCAGGGGGACGGCGGCCAGGGAGATCAGGAAGCCCAGATAGACCGCCACGCCTCCCATTCGCGGCATGGCGTGCGAGTGAACCTTCCTCTCGTTGGGCAAATCGACCGCGCCGATCTTGAAGGCAAGCCACGCCGCCACGGGTGTCAGCCAAAAAGCTGCCAGTGCGGACAGAACCAGGATGCCGAGATAGGTGTTGTACCTCATGCCGCAAGCCCACGTGGGCGAACGAGTTCAGTAAAAAGTTCCAAGTACCTTCGAACCATGACGTGGCTGGAGAACTCGCTGTCCGATCGATGACGCCCGGCTTCTCCGAATTGACGCTGCAAGTCCGGAGAAACTAGGAGCCGATTCAATGCCGCTGCTAACGCGGCGGAATCAGCTGGGGGGACAATCAAGCCGTTCAGACCGTCGGCGCACACGTATGGCACGCCGGACGCAAGGTTACAAGCTACGATCGGCTTCCCGCACGCCATTGCTTCAACCTGCACCAGGCCAAAGGCTTCATTTGGCGTGATGGATGGGAAAACAAAGATGTCACATGCATTGAAGTATGCGGGAAGGTCGGAATCGGCGGCGTCGCCGATGAACCGGACCCGGTCGGAAACGCCCTTTTGACGGGCCAACTCCCTCAGTTCGGCTTCCAGAGGCCCGGTTCCAACCAGCCACAGCTCGGCCTTGGGGACGGTCGCCAAGGCCTCAATAGCGTAACGCTGCCCTTTGTATCCGACCAGACGGCCGACATTAAGGAGCACGGTGCGCCCCTGCGATTGTGCTCGCAGTTCTGAGACCCGATCCATTCTGACGTGGGAAAGCCGGAACCGTTCCAACTCAAGTCCAAAGGGAATGACCACAACCTTGTGGCGAAATTCGGGCAGCCAGGGTGAGAACTCGAGGTGGCGCGGGGTTGCCACGACAATTCGGTCCGCCCGACGAAGGAGGGCCCGTTGCAGGGGCAGGTAGGCTTTCATCACCGCCTTTTGGCGGATGATGTCGCTGTGCCAGCTCAGGACCACCGGCACGTTACGGGGGGCCATGACGACGGCGAGGTCCGCCAGGGGATTGGGAAAATGAGCGTGGATGATGTCGGCCCGCCATCGACGGGTCGCCAACGGATAGGTGGGGGAGACGGATGTGCTGAAGACCTCGCCAAAGCTGGGAAGGCGATGGACCCGGACGCCGTGGAGGGTTTCCGAATGGGTTGTCCACCGGCCGCCCTTGCATTTGGGGCCGCGTGCAACCACACAGTCGACGGTTTCTCCCCGGTTTGCGAACCCCTCAGCCCAAAGCCTCAGCAAGGTCTCGATGCCACCACGCTCGGGCCAGTAAAACTTGCCAAGCTCAAGGATTTTCATGCGAGACCCTGGGGCCATCCGCGCGCGGCGTGGAGGGCATGTGCCCGTTCAATGGCCTCGACCGGGCGTTCCCAGCGAAATGTAGACCGGGCAAATTCAGCGCACTGTTGGCGACTTGGAAGTGGGCGGGTACCGGTCAACACCCCGTCCATGGCGTCTGCCAACGAGGCCGCGTTTGCGGGTTCAAAAAGGAGGGTGTCCCCCAGCGGTTTGACGAGTTCCGGGTTGGCCCCGGCGCGGGAGGCCAGGACCGGCGTCCCGCAGGCCAGGGCTTCGGCGGTCGCCAGACCGAATCCTTCAAGGTCCAGTGAGGGCATGATGACGCAATCGGCCGCGGCGTAGAGCTTGGGAAGCTCATCCTCTGAAACGAAGCCCAGGAGTCGTGCCCGGTCCGCAAGCCCCGCGGCGGCAATCCGGGCCTCCAGTTCGGTTCGCTGGGCTCCTTTCCCCGCGATGGCCAGCCGGGCTCCCGGGTGTTTC
>JBGAPN010000456.1:0-4363 GCA_044221235.1 Limisphaerales bacterium | reverse complement strand
CACGAAAAGGCGAGATCCGCGCTCAACTGGCGAAAGGAATGGAGCGGGCCGGATTCACGGAGGACAGCCTGGGATCCCTGACCTGGGGCAACTGGAGATCCCAATTGTTGGAACCCAACGAGCCGGAACTGGCGAACCGCAGGGAGCACCTGAAGGCTGCCATGCAATCCTTTGAAACCGTGCTCCTGCTGGATCCCGGGAATGGCCTGGCCAAGCTGTATCTGGCGCGCTGTCTGGTGGAGCCGGCGGTGGGCCGGCCCGCGGAGGCACGGGGCCTCTACCAGGAACTGCTGGACGACAAGAACGGCATGATCGCCCGCACGGCGATGGAGTCGCTTGGGGCGTCGTTTGAGGCCTACGGGGAGTTCAACCGGGCGATCTCCACATTTCGCCAGCTGGAATCCCGGGCGCCGGAGAAGTTCAAGCGTGGACTCCAGCAACGTCTCGAACTCTCCTCCCGATGGAACCCGGGAACGAACCATCTCGCCGGGGATTGGGAGGAACGTGAAACCGCAGCCCTGAAATCGATGACCACCTGGAGGGATCAGGCCCGAACGCTCGGTCACTACAGTGACAGTCCGTTGATCAACGATTTCCTCGCCGGGCCGGAGAACCAGGCCGCCGAACGGTTGGCCCGGCTCGAAGCCCTTCTGCCCCGGTTGATCGCCGCCGCGCCCGAACTCGAGCCGCATCTTCTGGCCCTCTCCCTGAGATATTGGCCCGCCACCAACCACCCGTTCCTGTCCCGATTCGAAGCCGCGCTCAAAACGCTTCGCCAGGATCCGACCCGCCTTCTGGCCCCGGGCCGGTTTTTCAGCCGTCTCGCCTCGGAGGGCTTTGGGTGGGCCTTTGACCATCGACGCATGGCTCTCGCGGCGGCGATGGCGGACACCGTGCTCGCCGCCCGGGATGCCGGCGTACCGTTCGACTTTCCACCGCCGTATCAGATGCGGGTGGCCCTCGCCTACTCGTATGCCGATCGTCCGCGCGACGCCGTCGCCGCCAGCCGGGAGATCCAGCAGGAGGTGGTGGCCATGGACAGCGGGGGACCCTGGGGCCCGCATCCCTCGTGGATCGTTCGTGATGCCCTCCGCCGCTACAATCAGGAGAAGCTGGGGGAGCGACCCGAACCCGAAACCAACACCTTCCAAACCGGGAATCCCGTCTCCGTTCCAGGAGTTCCCTTCCTCTTCGTTCCAGATGGCGGACAGCTCTGGGTGGTCAACGCCCAGCAGATGTGGAACGTGCCGCTATCCGGCGGGATCTCTGTCACCAATGATTATGCCGTGGAACCCCGATTGAACCCAATCGCTCTCCAGCAGACGCCAGAATCGCTCTGGATCGGTACGGATCGAGGGCTGTTTCAGGTCGACAAGCAGACCCGGGCCGTCCGTCGCTGGAGCAAGGCGGAAGGACTGCTCCTCGACGAGGTGCGTTCCCTCTGCCTGGACGGCCAGCGCCTGTGGATTGGCTACGAACTCCACCGGTCCTCCGGCCGAAGACACGTCGGCGGCCTTTCGGAGTTGGATCTCGTCCAGGGACGCATCCGCTCCTTCATTCCACCGCTGGCGGACTCCCAGGACGCGGACGAAAGCTTGGGTCTGCCCGGGACCGAAGCCGACTGGAAGCGGGCACCGTCTCGGCCCGTGCGCGCCCTGGCCAAGATGGGAACCGATCCGCTCGTAGTGGCCGTGGCGGGCGTTGGACTGCAGACGTTCAGCGAACGCTCCAGCGAGTGGTCGGCTACGGTTCCCAGGATCGCCGATCGGGACATCGAGGTCATTGCGGCCTCAGCCGACTGGCTCGTGGCGGGGGAAGCACCCTACGTCGCCGAACCCGGTCGCACTCACGCCTTGAACGTCGTATCCCGAAGGACGGGTGAACGCCATCGCATCGGGACGGACGCGGGTCTCCCGTTTCCGGCGGTCACCGCACTGGCGTTGGACGGCGATCGTCTGTGGGTCGGTGGTCCGTGCTACCTCCTCGTCCTGGATCTGCCGACCCGGTCGGTGGTCCGTCGATGCATGATGAACAACACCACGGTGCACCATCTCCAGCTGGCGGGAGAGAATGTCTGGGTGCGACTGACCCGATCGGTCTACCGTTTTCCGCGCGCGCTGGCCCAGTAGGCCAACTCAACCACGGACCGATAGGGCCGCGGTGCCCCGCGGCCCCATTCAATCCGCCGTCGCGTGAGCGCACCCACCCACACCGACTCAAAAAACCTCGGAGAAAAATTTGTCGGCCCAACATCCTCGGTGCGAACGTCCTCGCCCCGTTCGAACCCTAAACCCTTCCGGATCCGACAGCCACCCTGGTGCCGCGATCCGTGCGGAGCCTTCTCCGCAGATCAACCATTAACGAACAACGCACACATGTACCGCACTCGATCGCTCATCGGACGGTCTCCAGGACGGTTCAGATCCTGGATTCCCCTCGCCGCCCTCGTCCTGGGCTTCGGCTCCACCGCCCTCGCCCAAAGCATCCCGAACCCTAGCTTTGAGGCGGAAAGCTTCTCGGTCTCCCCGGGCTATATCTCCGAGAATGTCCCCATCACCGGCTGGACCACCGACTTCCCGGGCTCGGCCGGACTCAACCCGGCGGGTGGCGATTCTTCCTTCGCCAACAACGGTGCCATTCCCGATGGGAACAACGTAGCTTTCCTGTCCGGGGGTTCCTCCATCAACACCACTGTCACCGGGCTGACCTCCGGCAAGACGTACACGATCACGGTCCGCGTGAACGCCGGGACCGAGCAGGTCCCCAACCTGCGGGCGGCTGTGGATTCCGCCGACATTCTCGCGCTCTCGGTTTACCCGGTCGGCGGGACGGCAGCGTACATGTACGTCGCGTTCAACTTCACCGCGGCATCGACGACCGCCAGCCTGACGCTCGCCAACGACGCCGGGGCGGACCAGAACCTGCTGGTGGACGCGCTGTCCATCGCCGAGAGCACCGGACGCTGGACCGTGGAGGCCTGGTCGGATGACGCCACTTCAGGCGTCGATTCGCAATACGTCTACACCCACGCCTACAATTTCGGTTCCGCCAACAACACCCTCATCAACGGCGTTTCGTTCACCGGTGTCGCGGGACCCAACCCCGCCGTCGCCGACAAGTTCACCGCCGCCCGATTCGGCAGCGTGTTCAACGGAGACCAGAACAACATCACCGGCGGTAGCCGGACCCTGGCCAACGACTTTGTCTACTCCGGCGCCTCAGTGGCCTCCGGGGAATACCAGAGCATCACCCTGGTGGGTCTGACCCCGGGAACCGAGTACGTCGCCACCCTGTTCACTGTGGCCTGGGAGAACCCCGATCTGGGCGCACGGTGGGCCACCTTCAGTGTCGGCAACGACCGTCTGACATGGAATCAGGACCAGTATCAGAACGACAACGGCCTTCGACTGTCCTACCGCTACATCGCCGGACAGGACGGAACGGCCGTCATCAACATCGCGCCGATCAACCCGGCGAACGTGAGCATTCACGTCTACGGTTTCTGCAACCGGGAATCCGCCAGCCGCAATGTGGCGCCGGACATCACCGGCGATCCCCAAGGCGTGATCCTGTCCGCAGGGCAACGCCTTGAGTTGTCGGTCAGCGCCACCGGCTTTCCGACGCCCACCTACCAGTGGCGATTGAATGGCCAGGACATCGATGGAGCCACCTCGAGCGCCTATACCATTGAGTCCATTTCCGCTGCCCAGGCCGGCGACTACACCGTGTTCATCTCCAATTCCCAGGGAACTGCACTCACCGCTCCCGCCACCGTGGTCGTCGGCATCCCGCTGTCCAACGCCAGCTTTGAAGCGGACGCGTTCCTCTCCTGGCCCGGCTACAGCGGAGACAATCCTGGAAATGCATCCAGTCCGGCCGGATTCAATGCCCCCATCATTGACTGGGTTCAGGACAACGAAGATCGCAGCGGCATCAATCCGATCACCAACGGCCAGGCGCCGTTTGCCGACAACGGACGCATCCCCCACGGCCGACAGGTGGCGTTCCTGCAATCCATCGACACTCCCGTCACCCTCAGCCGAACCGTGTCCGGCCTGACCACCGGAACGCAGTACTATCTCCATTACTACGAGAATTCACGGTCGGCCACACCGCCACCGGCACTCGCGGTCCAACTGGGAGACGTCGTCTCGATCCCCGAACACACGATCCCCAGCGGCCAGTACGTGGGCGTTTATTCGGATGTGTTCACCTCGCCTGCGGCGTCGCTGAACCTGACCTTCACCAAGACCAGCCCCAACAACGCCGATACCACCGCCCTGGTGGATAGCATTGCCATCGTGCCGGTCCTTCCCGGGACGGCGCCCTTCGTCACCCGCGAACCCAAATCCACGGCGGCCTA
>JBGAPN010000455.1:0-4384 GCA_044221235.1 Limisphaerales bacterium | reverse complement strand
TCCGGCGAGAGAAGATGAAGGTCGAACGCCGGTCGTTCCCCGGCCACCAAGCCCGAGACAATCCGCCCGGTCACGGGTCCCAAACTCAGTCCCATCATGGCGTGTCCGGTGGCCACCACCAAGTTGGCCCAGCGCCGGGTGCGCCCGAGGTAGGGCATTCCGTCCGGGGAACACGGCCGCAGCCCCCGCCACGGAGGGACCGCGGCGAAGTCGGATTCCTGGAAGGCCGGGAAGTATTGAATCGCCGCCTTCACGATGCCCCGGATTCGAACAGGATTGATGTCTTCGTTGAGACCGGCGATTTCCATGGTGCCTCCGAACCGCAGGGTGGACCCCATCGGGGTCACCGCGACCCGGGCTTCGGTGAGAATGGAGCACAGCTCAGGCAACTGCCGTGGCTTCTGCAGGGTGAGGCTGTATCCCTTGCCCGCCTGCATCGGAATGGCCAGGCCGAGTAGGGACGCCAGGCCGCTGGACCAGGCTCCCCCAGCGATCACAAACTCATCGCCCACCACGTCGCCACGGGAGGTCTCCAACCCCTCGAGGCGACCATTGGCCCGGCGAACACCCGTCACTTCGGTCTCCCATAAAAATCGCACCCCGTGCTGGACGGCATCGCGGCGCAATAGGGCCATGAACCGGGCGGGCGACAAATGGCAGTCCCGTGGAAACAGGACCGCGCCGGAAATGTCCATCGTTGCGCCCGGATCCAACTGCGCGGTCTGCCGGGCGTCGAGCACCTCTGCAGGGACGCCCAAATCGCGGGCGCGCTGGGCGTAATGTGCCTCCTCGTCGAGGGCTGCTTGGGTCCGGCACAACATCAGCAGTCCTCGTTTCACCAGACCAAAGTCGGCACCCGGTTCATCCGCCCACCGTTCATACTCCTGCCGGCTGGCAAAATGAAGGTCACGCAGCAACGGTGCCGCGGCCCGAACGTGTGCAGCGGTGGAGGCGCGCCAAAACTTCCATCCCCAATCGACCAGTTCCCGATCCAGCCGGGGCTTGATGTAGAATGGCGACTCGGGATTGGCCATCCAACGGAGTCCGAGCGCCACCATCCCCGGGGCCGCCAGCGGCACGAAATGGCTGGGTACGATCATCCCGGCATTTCCAAACGAACACCCATCGTGCTCGGCGGGCAACCGGTCGATCACCGTCACCTCGAAACCCCGTCGCGCACAGTAACTGGCGCAACTCAGCCCAATAATTCCGGATCCGATAATGACGACACGCGATGCCAAAGGCATGCCAGAGCCTAAACGTTTTGAGTCCCCGATCCACGTTCGTGTGGTTTGTGTTTTTCGTGGTCAAAATCCGGGGTGAACCACGAAAACACAAACCACACGAAACGCAAAACAGGAGGGAGACAGTTCGCCTCCGGAAAACCGCCAGTGTTCAGAATCCAGTTCATGGCCGCTTTGGAACGGCTTTCCCTTCATGAACCGCACTGTTTAATCGGATTACAGACCGGGCGGCATTCCACCTGGAGGCCCGCTCCTTCAATCCACCGGCAACTCGAACTGATGTTCTTTCCGGAGGAAGTCCCGAAACTTCTGGCAGTCGGCCTGATGCAGGGTCCTCTGCGCCGGCGTGAGCTCCTGGTCAATCTGACGCCAGGAGGCGACCAGAGTGGTGGCGCACTCCCCGAACGCGCGCTCAAAGGAGCGTTTATAGCCGTGCGCGGCCTCCTCAAGAATCGAACGGATGCGCGGCCGCTGTTCGGGCGTCAACCGCACGGTCTTTTCCAAATGCTTCATGCCGGCGTCCGGCCAGTTCTCCACCTTCAACGCCTGCTCCAGGCTGCGGCGCACGACAATCGTGGTAACGACGGATCCCGCCACCCCTCCGGCGGCAAAGACCACAACGGTCGCCAGGATGACTTTCCAGTGCTTCAGGAATTTCATGGTGCGAAGTTCTTGGCCAGCGCGGCGATTCCGGACGGAAACCGCGGAACCCCACCCAGGGGCGAATCCTGTCGGGCCAGCCAGAGACCACCCCAGAGGATTACCGTCAGGGAGACTCCCACCACCACCCACGGAATCCCGAAGGCCGGCATTTCGGGAGACGGGTCCCGGCGCAGGGCCAGGGTCACTACCCGGGCCGCAAATCCGTAGGGAGCGGGCGTGGGCGGTTCCTGCTCCGCCGGACGTGCCCAGCGCATCAGGCGTTTCAAGGTGGGGTCCAGCGGATTCATAGGTGGGCCTTCTGTTGCAAGTGACGAAATCGCTTGTTGAGCCGCGCCCGCGCCCGAAAGGCCCGAACCCGGATGTAGGGCGAGGACCAGCCAGTGACCTGGCAGACTTCCTCCACCGACCGTTCTTCCATCTCCAGCATCTGGATCAACAACCGGTCCTCGGGATCGAGGGACTCGAGGAGCAGATCACACAGTTCGCGGGCCGCCATTCGCTGGGCCGGGTGCGGTTGCTGGTCGGGCGCGCCCGCTGCCGTCTCAAGAACCTGCGCCTGTTCCTCCGAAAGGTCGGCCATCCGCCATTCGGGCCGATGCCCCTCCGCTCGCAAGGCATTCAGGCAATGGTTTACCGCAATCCGGGAAACCCAGTGCTCCAGGGGTACATCTCCGCGATATTGGGCGAGCTTCTCGAACATCTTGATGAAGATTTCCTGGGTCAGGTCCTCTTCCCCGGTTCGACGAGGCAGATGACGCCGAACAATCCGGATCACGGTCGGATGCAGGTGCTCCACCAACTGGCGGGCAGCCTCCTGATCCTGGCGACGCACCCGCGCCACACATGCTTCGACGTCGAGATCCAAACCGTTGCTCCATCAGACCCCGGAATCCCTCCTGGCGTTTCAGGAGAATTCTCCTCGAAGCCAGCTGAGAGGTGAGAGTTGATGGCTGAGAGTTGAGAAGGGCACGGGCGGGCAGCGGTTCCTTGCTCTCAACTCACTTTGGTGTATTTCGTGCCTTTCGTGGTTCCCCGTTTCGAGAGGCAGGGGCCGGGATCGGGGTAAGGGGGAAGAGGAAAGCCAGGCGCAACGCCGTCAGCCACCCACTCTCATCCGATTCCGTGAGGAAGGGCTCGGGCCGGGTTGAGAGAAGGTTATGGGGGGCTGCAGCGGGTTATTTGTCCTCTACTCTCTTTGGTGTGGTTCGTGGCTTTCGTGGTTCCCTCCCCGATCCCACCGGAAAGAATCCCGTTACATTCCGCGACCTCCCCCATCCGCAGGCTTGTCTGGAATGCCGCGGACGTTTAGCCCTTGGACATGACTCGCCGATCCTTCCTCCAGTCGGGCACCGCTGCGCTCGCGTGGTCCGCCGCCGCCACCTATGTGCCCACCACCTTCGCCGCAGAGAAATCTCTCCGGGTCGGCCTCATCGGCACCGGGTGGTACGGCAAGTGTGATCTGTTGCGCCTGATCCAGGTCGCCCCAGTGGATGTCGTTTCGCTATGCGACGTCGACAAGCGGATGCTCACCGAGGCGGCCGAACTGGTGGCGCAGCGCCAGAAATCCGGCAAACAACCCCGCACCTACGGGGATTATCGAAAAATGCTGGCGGAGAAAGATCTCGATATCGTCCTGATCGGAACGCCGGACCACTGGCATGCCCTGTCCATGATCGAGGCCTGCAAGGCGGGCGCCGACATCTACTGCCAGAAACCCACAGGCGTCGATGTTGTGGAAAGTCGGGCCATGCTTGCCGCCGCGCGGAAATACGGACGGGTGGTCCAGATTGGCACCCAGCGCCGCAGCACCCCGCATCTCATCGAAGCCCGCGAGCGTTACCTTCAGTCGGGCAAGCTCGGCACCATCGGCCGGGTGAACATCTGCTGCTACTGGCACATGCGGAACACCGACACCCTGGCTCAGGCCCCCGACACCGCCCCCCCGGACTTTCTCGACTACGACATGTGGACTGGCCCCGCCCCGATGCGGCCGTACAACAAGATCGTGCATCCCCGCGGATGGCGCGCCTTCATGGAGTACTGCAACGGCATCGTTGGCGACATGTGTGTCCACATGCTCGACATGACCCGCTGGATGATGGACTTGGGCTGGCCCCAGCGCATCAGCTCGTCCGGCGGCATCCTGGTCGACAAGGCCGCGCGGGCGAACATCACCGACACGCAGGAAGTCACCTTCGACTACGGCAATCTGCAGGTCGTCTGGACCCATCGGACCTGGGGCTCCGATCCGGATCCGAAGTACCCCTGGAGCGCGACCTTCTACGGAGACAAGGGCACGCTGAAGGCCAGCGTCTTTGGCTATGATTATCTTCCGGCGGACGGTGGATCTCCCGTGCACAAAGACGTGGGCTTGGTGCTGGAGGAGTATCCGGTAGACAAGACCGAGAAGGATCTGGAAAAGCAATGTGCCGCGGCCATTCGCGGACACATGAGAAACCTTCTGGCATGCCGCGAGG
>JBGAPN010000009.1:13804-30170 GCA_044221235.1 Limisphaerales bacterium | reverse complement strand
ACGGTGATTCACGCGATCATGGGGGCTGCAAAAACCGGTAAGATCGGCGATGGCAAGATCTTCGTGCTGCCGCTGGAGGAGGCAATCCGGATCCGGACCGGTGAGCGGGGTGAAATGGCCGTGTGAGGTTTCACCAACCGGAGGGACAAAGCTGTTCACAGCCGATGGTGAGGATTTTCCTTAGACGCCTAGGGATTTCTGCCGAAAAAGGCCCTGAAACGACCCGAAAACCGATCGGTGAACAACTTGGGGGTAACTCGTCATATTTTCGTCTAGTTTGTCGGGAGGGCGTTCTCTAAAACGCAACCCGTCAACGCGCCGACTGTTCAGCCTAACCCATGAACACATCTCTTCAGCCGTCCCCTGATTTGGAGCGTAACATGTTTTCATGGAATGGGTTAAGCATTGAAGTGATGGGTGGATTCGGTGCCGGATCCTTTACGGGTGTCATTAGTTTTGTTGCCCGTTTCTGCGCGTTGGACACCTCTTCGCGAACGTTACCGTATCGTGAAATTGAGGGGTGAATAAGCTCGCCCATCCGTCGAAAAACGTCCGTCTGACTGTCTCTCCATGCCCGTCTCTGCCGATCAAGTGTGGTCTGCTGCCCAACAGCAGCTCCGGGAGTTGCTCCGCCCGGATCACTTCGCCCTATGGTTTGAGCCCATCAAACCCGTGGCGATGGATGGCGATTTGCTCAAGCTGGAGGTGCGCGATGAGTTCTGCGCTATCTGGCTGACCAACAATTACCTCGATTTGTTGCGATCCGCCGCCAGCCGGGCTGCCGTCCGGCCGATCCAGATTGAGTTTGTTGTCGGGGATCATCATCCGGCGCATTCGGGCATCACTCATTCCATCGCGCGGGCTGCAACTGGTTTGGATGAGGGATTGGAAGATCCCGCGACTGAATCCCTGCCGAATCCCTCAACCGCATTGTCGTCGGGAACCGCCAGCGGCCGTGCCGTCGAGACGCTGTTCAACCACAACAGCACCTTTGCGAGCTTCGTGGTGGGCAGCAACAACCAGATGGCGCACAGCGCATCCCTGGCCGTGGCCCAAAGTCCCGGACGGTCGTTCAATCCCTTGTTCCTGTTTGGTGGCGTGGGACTGGGCAAAACCCACCTTCTCAATGCCATCGGGCACGAGGTTCTGAACCGGAAGAAGAATCTCAAGGTGGTCTACACGAGCTGCGAGCGGTTCACCAACGAGTTCATTGACGCCCTCCAGAACAATCAGTTGGCACGGTTTCGTCGCCGCTATCGGCAGATTGATGCCCTATTGGTGGACGACATCCAGTTCCTGGCAGGCAAGGAGCGCATCCAGGAGGAATTCTTCCATACCTTCAATACCCTGCACGAGGCCCGGAAGCAGATCGTTCTGAGCTGCGATCGGCCCGCGAGCGAGATTCCGGGCCTGGAACAGCGGCTTATTTCCCGGTTCGAGTGGGGCATGACCGCTGATCTTCAACCGCCAGATGTGGAAACCCGCATCGCCATCCTGCGAAAGAAGGAGGCAGCGATGAAGACGCGCCTGGATCCGAAGGTGCTTCAGTTTCTCGCGGAGAACATCCGCTCCAACGTGCGCCGCCTCGAGGGGGCCTTCCTTCGGGTCGCCAGTTACAGCGAGCTGGCCGGCCGGCCGGCCCAGCTGAGCGACGTGGAAAATCTTCTCCGGGAAATCCTGGAGGAGGAGCGTCGCCGCACACTGACCATCGAGGACATCCAGCGCCGCGTTGCCGAGCATTACGACATCCGCCTTGCCGACATGAAGAGCAAGCGCCGTCCGGAAAGCATCGCCTTCCCGCGTCAGGTGGCTATGTACCTTTCGCGGCATCTCACGGAGGGATCACTCAGCGTGATCGGGGATGCCTTCGGCGGCCGGGACCACGGGACGGTGATGCACGCGTGCCGCGCGGTGAAGAACCGCATGGAAGTCGACGCGCAGGTACGCCAGACCGTGGGGTATCTGGAAAAACAGCTGATGCGTTGAAGCCGGAGGCACGCATGGTCCGGATTGCGGCGCTGCTGGGATGGATGGTGTGGGTCGGTTCCGTCCTGGCTGGCGTCCCGCAGTTTCGATCGGAGCTGCTGTTTCCGTTGGAGTCATGGCACAACCATGGTTCGTGTCTGGTTGAGGCTCCCAACGGAGACCTGATGGCCGCCTGGTTCCATGGTTCCGGGGAACGCAAGGCGGATGATGTTCGCATTGAGGGGGCCCGGCTCCGCAAGGGAACGGGCCAATGGAGTCCGCGGGCCACGCTTGCGGACACCCCGGGGTATCCAGACTGCAATCCGTCCCTGCATGTCGATTCCGCCGGGCGACTCTGGCTCTTTTATCCCACGATTCTCGACAACCACTGGGAGGGGGCGTTGTTGAAGTACCGGGTCAGTTCCAATTGGGTGAGCCAGGACCCGCCGCACTGGGATCGCAGCGAGGTGCTCCATGTGACGCCCGGTCCCGAGTTCGAAGCGGAAATCAACCGGATGCTACCGGAGTTCCTGCGTCGGTCCGCCACCAATCAATGGCGGGCGGAAACCCGACGCGAGGTGCAGGAGTACTTGGACGCCATGCAGCGGAATGCGACAAACCTGTTGTATCGACGACTAGGTTGGATGCCCAGGGCGCACCCCATCGAATTCGATGGGCGGCTGATGCTGGGGGTTTATCACGATGGGTATTCGTTTTCGCTGATGGCCATTTCGGATGACGATGGAGCGCGGTGGCATACCAGCACGCCGTTGATTGGTGGCGGAAACATCCAGCCGAGTCTGGTCCGCCGTCGGGACGGAACCGTGGTGGCCTATATGCGGGACAATGGGCCGCCGCCGAAGCGGTTGATGATGTCGGAGTCACACGATCGCGGGGAAACCTGGGGACCCGTGGTGGATTCGGAGATTCCCAACCCGGGTTCGGGTGCGGATGTGATCGTCTTGCGCGACGGTACTTGGGCCTTCATCGGTAATGACACCGAGGAGGGGCGTCAACGGCTGTCCGTGTGGTTGAGCGAGGACGAGGGGAAGACGTGGCGGTGGCGTCGGGCCCTGGAAAACGGGGGCAAGGACGATGGTTTTTCGTATCCGAGCCTGATCCAAACCCGGGATGGCCATTTGCACGCGACCTACAGTGTCCACCTGTCGGCGGGCAAATCGATCCGGCACGCCGAATTCAACACCGACTGGGTGAAGGCGTCGCCGTGACGGTTCCGGCTACTTCGTGAGAAAGTAGCCGCGCTGCTTCTCGGAAATCGGCAGCTTCAGCCGTTCCATGACCGCGAGCATGTCTTCCCAGACCTTGCGTTTTTCCGCGGGCGCCTGGTTTCGTAGCAGGTAGGCGGGGTGGTAGGTGGGCATCAACGGAATCCCGCGGTATTGCTGCCACTGTCCCCGGAGCCGGGTGATGCCGACGGTCTTTCCGAGCAATCCCTCCACGGCGGTGGCACCGAGGGCTACCATGACATCGGGTTGGATCAGGTCGATCTGCTCATGGAGCCAGGGAATGCAGGTCGACATTTCCTCGGTGGTGGGCTTGCGGTTGCCGGCGGTCTGGCCGGGAGTGTCCGGCCGGCATTTCAGGATGTTGGCGATGAAGACCGTGGACCGGCTGAGATCCATCGCCGTGATGATGCGGGTGAGCAGTTCACCCGCTTTGCCAACAAAAGGTTCGCCTTGGGTGTCTTCGTCTGCCCCCGGGGCTTCACCGACGAACATCAGCCGGGCATGAATGTCACCGACGCCAAACACCACGGATTTCCGGGAGGAAGCAAGGTTAGGGCAACGGACGCACGCCAGGGCCCGACGGCGCAAATCGTCCATGGCTGCCGACTTCGCGGCGGGGTCCAGCTCCGGCGGCAGGGGCCGGGCCGCAGGAGCGGGTGTGGGCCCCGGGGCTGCGGTGGACTTTGGCAGGTTTGCGGGGTTCCAGCGGGCGGAGAGATGTTTGGGCACGGGGCCGGACGAAGGGGTGGAGGTGGAAACGGAAGGCGCCGCCACTGGACTGGCCGCCCGGCCTGATGACGATGCCGGTGCAGGAGACGCGGATCGGGAAGCGGTGGACGGGTTTTGCAGCGCCGGCCGGACTGTCAGACATTCGACCAGTGCTGCCGTCACGGGCACGTGACGCACGCCACGTGCCTGAAGTCCCTCGAGGTGGGCAATGGTGGCGTTGAGCAGCTGGTTGAACCCGGACACGGGTCCATCGTGTGATCAGTCTGCCACGAAGTCGACCCTCCGCCGTGGGTTTGAGCCCGTGGGAGGATCTCCCGTGGGACCCTTGTCCCCTTTGCCGGGGCCGCCTTACGGTTTCTCCACGAAGCCGTGATACAATCCCATGTAGTAGGGCAGCAGGAATACGGTGCCCGAACCTAAGGTTCGACCATCGCCTTGGTTATCGAGCGCCCAAGGATCGGTGTTCCAATGGTGGAATTCGCGATTCTCCGCCGGCAGAACCTTTTGGGTCACCCGCCAACCGCGGGCGCGGTGGTCCGGCACGATGAGGTCGATACTGTTTTGACGGGGCAGGCGGACGACGTCCAGGCGGTGGCTGTTCCGGCAGGGCCAGCTGAGACGATCCAGTGAAATGCCCCGGAGCGTGGCGCCGGAATCCTCCAGCCATCCGTCCCATGGCGAGACGCTGAAGCGGCCCCAATGGGTGCTGGTATCCTGTCCCTGCGCCACGGCGGCGAACGCGAAGTTGAAAAAGGGATTCATCTCGGGCTCCTCCAGCGCCCAAAAATTGTGGAAGGACAGCAGCATCATCCGACGCAACTCGGCGTCGCGGGTGTAGCGGAGAAGATTGTAGAAACACATGAACGCCATTTCGTCGTCTGACTGGTTGCCGGATCCCACCCCGGCCTGGATCTTGGGAACCATCGCGCTTTGGGCATACCCGTAGGTGTCGATCAATTCCCGAATCGCCCGGCTGTACCTGGCGTCTCCGGTCACGTGCTCGGCAACCGTCAGGTACGTCAGCATGCTGAGGGAATTAAGCCCCCGCTCCCACCACCAGTGGGGGTCCGTGTTCAGGGCCTTGGGTCCATAGATACCCCAGCGGGTGGGCGTCCCATCCACGTCAACCAGGGAATACTGGTGGTCCATGAGATGATCGGTCAGCCCCCGCACCACCGCCGCCACCCGCTCCTTTTCCGCAGGAGTGTCCGCGCAGAGCTCAAAATACAGGGCGTACAGGAAGTAGTGGCCGTCCAGTTCGTCACTGCTGGTATCGCTCTTCCAATACCACGCTCCATCGGC
The DNA here is from genome assembly GCA_044221235.1 of Limisphaerales bacterium. Lineage (GTDB taxonomy): Bacteria > Verrucomicrobiota > Verrucomicrobiia > Limisphaerales > UBA9464 > UBA9464. Next base: position 24,927 of record JBGAPN010000009.1, on the reverse strand, counting down.
GCTCCGCGGCCAGCGTGGCTCGTACACTTTCCACATGCCGTCGTGCTGGGCGCGGAACTGGCGATCGCCCTCGATTCGCCCCTGGTTGGGATCCGGAAGATCGGTGGACCGGATTGTGCGCGCGACGTAGCCGGCTGGGGGCGCCGGCCGGCTGTCGACTGTGACCTGTTGGAGAAAGCGAAGCGCCTCAAAAGCCTGTTTGGCGCGTTCCCTGGCCTTGGGATCCCGTGTCGCCGCCCAGGCGAAGCACTCGCCGGCGCCGTAAATTCCGGTCCAGAGCCCGTCATTGTCGTCGTCGTTCAGCACCAGGGATCACGATCTCCCGGAATCTGCAGCTCGCCGTGCGCCGTGTATCCCAAAGGCGTCCGGCGAAGGTATCGGTCGATCTCACTGTTCGCCAAGAAATCAGTAGCCTTCGCAGACGTGTGGCCGCGGTCGATCCATCCACACCGCCCGCGGTAGCCATCGACTTCACCCGCCGTTGCAACAATCTGCCCGGACGTCATCCGACAGCAGCAGCGTGGGCTGTCGTGTTGCCCGGTCCCGCTGCGACTGACGTGAAGTCATTCCAAGGCAGTCCGTCCCTTCCTTCGAAAAAAGTCCAACGCCCGGCGTCCTCAAATCCGACACCCGCCCGGCTGGCGACCCAGGGGCGCCCCTTGGAATCGAATGCCACCCCGAGTGCATCTTCGGCGGCCCACACGCGGCCAACGCCATCCGCGGCGCGCACGGGAATCCAGCCTTCCGTTCCCCGCCGGTGAAGTCCTGCTGTGGAAGCGATCCATAGTTCACCGGCGGGTGAAATCGCCCCTTGGCGGACGGCAAACCGGCTGGGCCAGTTCAGGGTCTGGAGCCGTCCCTCCTGCAGAAGGTGGGGATCCCGCACTGTGAGGAGATAATTCGTCGGCCCCTGCCGAAGCAGCTGGATGACCTCCGCGGCGGGAAGGGGGGCGCGCAGGGGACGCCCATCGGCGCCGGGAAAGACAAACTCCCCGGGGCCGCTGGCCGGGATTTCTGCCATCGGTTCCCAGTGGTCTCCTCGCCAGCGGGACCAGTGTCCGGCGGCAAAGACCCGAGGGGTGCCATCGGCACCGACCTCCAGGAGTTGGATGGCACCGGTACCCAGCCCGTTGGTGCGGGAACGGTGGTGGGCGATCTCCTGCGTGAACGACTGCGGAAGTGGAGAAACAGCGGCGATCGCTCGCGGAAACAGCAGCGCGAGACCCAGGAGGGCGAAGGCGGAACGAAGCATCTCGCGAGGATGGACGTTGGGGAATTCAATGACAGGACGGAGAATGCCCACAACCGTGGGTTGCTGTGCTCCGCCCAACTTCCTAGCTTTTCGCCGTGCCCAATCCGGACTCTGCCATTCAACTCCTGACCGCGCTGGTGGGGATGAGGGTCCTATCGTTTCTGGACACCACCCGCCGTCTTGGCGCGTTCACTCTGATCACGCTGGGCGTGCTGGTCAGCAAGGCGGGGTCGGGACGCAAGGTGGTGCGTCCGTTGATGCGGGCCCAGGTGGTTCGGGCGGGAGTCCGGCTGTTGCCGATCGTAGCCTTCATTGGGATCGCCCTCGGGATGGTGATCATCGGCCAGACACTCCGGTTGCTGAGTCAGGTGGGACAGACCGCGCTCATGGGCAGCCTGTTTGCCACGGTGATGTTCCGAGAACTGGCGCCGCTGACCGCCGCCCTGGTCGTGCTCGCGCGGGTGGGAACACCCACAGTGGTGGAATTGGGAACGGCCCGGGCCCTGGGAGAAGTGGAGGCGCTGGAAGCGCTGGGAATTGATCCGATCCATTATCTGGTGGTGCCAAGAGTGGTGGGCATCACCGTCGCCGTGTTCTCATTGGCCGTGTATCTCCTGCTGTTTTCGCTCGCCAGTGGCTGGGTGTTTGCCGTGGGCGCCAACCTCCCGGTCACCGGGAAGGATTATCTGGGAGGGATCGCGAATGCGCTGCGCTGGCTGGACTTTCCGCTGATGGCCGGCAAGACCCTCGCGTTCGGAGCCGCGGGTGCCCTCATTGCCTGTTACCAGGGCCTCGCCCGCCCGCTGCGCCTGGAGGAGGTGCCCGACGCGGCCACCCGCACCGTCGCCCACAGCGTCATCGCGTTCCTCCTGGTCGATGCCGCCTTTCTGGTGGTCAACCTCCTGCTGCCCGCATGAACCCGACTCCTCTCGTGGAGCTGATGGAGGCCTCGATCGTCCGGCCGGAAGATGAAGTGGCGGTGCTTCAGAACCTGAATTGGACCGTCCGGGCCGGGGAGTGGTGGGTCATCGCAGGGCATCATGGCAGCGGCAAGTCAGCGGTCCTGCAAACCGTGGCGGGCCTGATTCCGCTCGGGGCGGGACAGATGAACCTGTTGGGTGAGCCGGTGTTGGCGGAACGCGGTCGTGCGGCCGGATGGCGACGTCAGGTGGGCCTGGTGTTTGAGGGCGGTGGACGCCTGCTGCGGGATCTAACGGTGGCGGAGAACATCGCGTTGCCGGTGGGGTATCACGAGGATTGTTCTCCGGATGTCGCGTTTGAGCGAATCATTCCCCTGATCGAAGCCCTCGATCTCGACCGGCTGGCCGATGCACCTGCGGGTCGCATTGGCCGGGCTTGGTCCCAACGGGTTGGGCTGGCCCGGGCGCTGGCGTGCCAGCCCGAACTCCTGCTCCTGGACAACCCGCTGACCGGCCTGGACCAAAACCACGTCCGCTGGTGGCGCGAATTCCTTCCGCAGCTCGCCGCCGGCCGGGCCCTCAAGGGCCTGCCGCCCGTGACCCTGGTGGTGAGCACGGAGAATCCGGAGGGTTGGATGGCGGAGGGTCGACGGTGCGTCACGGTCGGAGGCGGACGTTGGGAACTCTTGGACCCGTCGAGTCTCCAATCCGTGACCCGGGTGTTTTCCCAGGAACCCCTTCAACCCGGTTGACCCGACCCGGCAAACCCCGCTCCATTGACTGAGAACATGGCCCTGCATGACCTGACACCGCAGCTCCGGACCCGACTGCGCCGGGTGGAACGCCTGGTAGGTGTGTTTCTGCTCCTCACGCTCGGGCTGATGGTGACGAGTTTCGTCTATTTCCTCCGCCACACGGCGGAAGAACGGGGATGGTTCGTCACAAAGGTCCCCTATTACACCTATGTGGTCGACGCCACCGGCATCAAGGAAGGGGCACCCGTGACGATGTTGGGACGCAAGATTGGTCAGGTCACCCAGGTGGAACAAATGCCGATGGAGGAGTGGTTCATCAAGTATCGGTACTACGTCTTCATCCAATTGGAAATCGTGGAAAAACAGGCGGGATACATCCTGACCGACTCGGTGGTGAAGATCGGAGCCGGCGATTTTCTGGGAGGAGGGCGGGCGCTGGAAGTGACCCGGGGATCTGAGGGACTCGTCACCCTCAAGCAGGAGAAGGGAAACCCGCCCCTTCTGCTTTCGGATAACTTCCGTTACGATTCGTCCGACACCAACCGCACCTACCGCTCGCTGGAACGGGCCAAAAAGGGCTTCTGGCTGCCTGCGGTGGAATCGGCGCCCCTTCAGCAGCACCTGACGGACATCGCCAACAGCGTTAATGCGGCCCTCCCGGGTGTGTTCGCCATCACCAACCAGGTCGCGGCCGCCATCACCAACCTCAACGGGATCACGTCCCAGCTGGGCGCCACCATGCCCAAGCTGGATGCGGCGGTGGGGGATTTCCGCGGACTGATGGGAGACGTCCGCCCGCTGCTGCTGAACCCGGGTGCGGTGGGGGAACTTTTGGTTCCGACCAATCTCAACCGCGAACTCACCCTCACACTTTCAAATCTCAATCCGGGCACCGGTCCCATCGCCGTGACTTTGAGCAACCTGAATGTCCGCATGGGCGACGTGGGTGTTGCCCTGAGCAACGTGAACCTTCAGTTGTCGGCCAACACCAACCTGTTGTCGGACGCCAACCAGCTGACCCGGGACGTGGGTTCCCTCGCGGTGACCCTGGAGACCCTGTTCAAGCGCCACTGGCTGTTCCGTTCCGCCTTCAAGACCAACCGTCCGCCTGAATCGACGTCAACGCCGGAACGTCCAACCTTGCCGCCGAGAGACCTTCGGCGGTTTTGATCCGTGCATTTGCCGCATTCAGCCTGGATGGCCGCTCTCGCCGCAGTGGTGTGGGGCTTGGGTATCTCGACAGCGGCCCCCCTCAAGGGGCAGTCGTTCGAACAGGCGCGGGATCACTGGGCCTTCCGGCCGATTGGAACACCGGCACCGCCGGAGGTTCGAATCCGGGACCGGGTGAGCACGCCCATCGATGCGTTCCTGCTGTCGCGGCTCGAAGGGACAGGGCAGACCTTCGCCCCTCCGGCGGACCCGCGAACCTGGCTGCGGCGGGTTTGGTATGGCCTGATCGGATTGCCTCCCGGTGTGGACGACCTCGCCGCGATTGAACGCGATCCTTCGCCTGCAGCACGCCGTGCGATGGTGGACCGGTTGCTGGCCGACCCTCGGTACGGTGAGCGTTGGGGACGGAACTGGCTGGATGTGGCCCGCTATGCCGACACCAAGGACCTGGTCCTTCTATACGGCCGGGATGCGCTTCGTCCCTATGCGTACACGTACCGCGATTACGTCATCCGCGCCTTCAACCAGGACCTGCCCTTCGACCAGTTTGTCCGGGACCAGCTGGCGGCCGACCTCGAACAGCCGCCGGTGGAGCCCTGGCGCCTCGCGGCCCTGGGATTTCTGACGCTGGGTCGGCTGTTCGACAACAACCCCCACGACCAGATCGACGATCAGATCGATACGGTGAGCCGGGGCCTGCTGGGCCTGACGGTGGCCTGTGCCCGGTGTCACGATCACAAGTACGACGCCATCACCACGGCGGACTACTACGGGCTGTATGGTGTCTTCGCTTCGACGGAACGCCCGTACGTCCTGCCGTTGATTGAGGAGCCGGCGGCGGTTCCGGGCGGCCCCCAATTTGAGGAACAACTCTCCAAGGCCCGGAAGGAATTGGAGGACCACATCGATGTCGAGTTCGCCAAGCTCACCGAGGACCTGCGCCAGCATTTCGGGAATTACCTTGTGCGGGCTGCCACCACCCAGCCCGACCTGTCGGAGACCGCCCAGTTTGGGCTTTCGCTGACGCCGGACGATTTCCGTCCCAGCCTGATGCTGAAGACGCGTCGCCTGATCGAGCAACGGGCGCGTCGGGACGACCGGGTGTTCGGGCCATGGGCCCAACTCATGGACAAGTCGGATGCCGCACCGGGGGGAAGGCTCCACCTGGACTTGGCGGGGAACCCGGACTGGAACCCGGTGTTAGTCTCGGCGCTCCAATCCGCCACACTGACCAACAGGGCGTCGGTGGCGCGGGTCTACGGCGACGTCATCCTGGGCATCTATCAGCGATCGAAACAGCCGGCGGCGGGAAGCCCCCAGGGAGGATTGTCGGGAGATGAGCAGGAACTTCTCAAGCTGGTGGTGGGGCCTGAGAGCCCGGTTGCGTTTGCCCGACGCGACACGCCGAACCACATGTCCCGGCCGGACAAGGACAAATACGGCGGGCTGGTGCTGAATCTGGACAAGATGGCAGCCCATGCGACCAACCGTCCTCCCGCACGGGCCATGGTGGTCGCCGATCTTCCCGAGCCGTACGCCCCTAGAATCTTCCAGCGCGGGAATCCGTCCCGTCCTGGCCAACCGGTTCCCCGGGGTTTCCTTAGGGTCCTGAATGATGGCCGGGAGAAACCGTTCGCCGCGGGCAGCGGTCGCCTGGAGTTGGCCCAATCCATCGTATCGCCAACCAATCCGCTGACCGCGCGGGTCCTGGTGAACCGGGTGTGGATGCACCATTTTGGCGAACCGCTCGTCGGTTCAACCGGGGATTTTGGAGTGCGGAGCGATCCACCCAGCCACCCGGAACTTCTGGACTGGCTGGCCGGCGAGTTCATCCGATCAGGTTGGAGCCTCAAACATCTCCACCGGTTGATCGTTCTGAGCTCGGCCTTTGGACAGTCGAGCACCGTGCCGTCGGGACCTGCCGCCGTGTCCGACCCGAACAACCGTTGGCTGGGGCATTATCCGAGGCGACGGCTGGATCTTGAGTCGATGCGGGACACGCTCCTCTCGGTGTCCGGCCGTCTCGATTCCACCTTGGGTGGGCCCCCGGTGGATGCTGCGGGAGATCCGTACAACGCGCGGCGGACCGTGTATGCGCTGGTGGACCGCCAGAATCTCCCGGGACTGTTTCGCTCATTCGATTTCGCCACGCCCGACCAATGCGCGGAGCGGCGGCCGCGAACCACGGTACCGCAACAGGCGTTGTTCGCGCTCAATTCGCCGTTTGTCCAGGAACAGGCCCGCGCTGTGGTGGCGCTGCCGGAGATCGCTTCGCAGCCCGCGGATAACCGCCGGGTCCAGGCCCTGTTCCGCAGGATCCTTGGGCGCGATCCGCTGGAGGCGGAGACCCGATCTGCAATGCGGTTTGTCGAGTCCACTCCCGCCGAGGAGGGGCGTCTGCAACCCTGGGAGCAGCTGGCCCAGGTATTGATGGTCTCCAACGAGGCCGTTTATCTCGACTGATGCCATGAACCCGTTCGAACACCTTCCCCCCCGGTACCAGACTCGACGCCAGATGTTGCGCCAGATGGGTGCCGGGCTGGGCGTGCTGGGGTTGACCCGTGTCCTGGGGGACGCGCAGATGTTGGCGCCCGATCCCGCCAGCCCGCTTGCGCCGCGTCCACCCCAGTTCACTGGCAAGGCGCGGCACATCATTCACATCTACCTCAACGGCGGCCCGTCGCAGGTGGACACCTTTGATCCGAAACCGGCTCTCGCGAAGTACGCCGGCAAACTCCTGCCGACAGGGAATCTCACTACTGAACGACCGTTGGGAGCGGCCCTGCCGTCACCGTTTGCGTTCAAGCCCCATGGACAGAGCGGCATCGAGATTAGCGAGATTTTCCCCCGCATGGCGGAGCATGTGGACGACATCTGTTTCATTCGCTCGATGCATGCGAACACGCCGAACCATGAGCAATCGATGCGGCTCATGAATTGCGGCGACGAACGGTTGTCGCGGCCCAGCTACGGGGCGTGGATCACCTATGGCCTGGGGACGGAGAATGAGAATCTGCCCGGCTACATTGCCATGTGCCCGGGGCTTCCAGTGTCCGATGTCTCCAACTGGCGCTCGGCGTTTCTGCCCGGCATCTACCAGGGCACGCACATCAACACCAAACAGACACGGCCTGACCAGCTCATTGAAAACATCACGAACGCGCGGATGTCCCGGGACGCCCAGCGGCGACAGTTGGACCTGCTGGCCGAGTTCAACGCCGAACACCAGCGTCAGCGGGGGGATGACCCGCAGTTGGAAGCGCGAATCCAGTCGTTTGAACACGCCGACCGCAAGCAGTTGGAGGCGACCGACGCCTTCGATATTTCCCGGGAACCGGAATCCGTTCGCCGCATGTACGGTGACACCGTCCAGGCGCGGCAATTGCTGATTGCGCGGCGTCTGGTGGAGCGTGGAGTGCGGGTCGTCCAGTGCTATCATGGCGATGTGCAGCCGTGGGACAGCCACGACATGATTGCCGATGCCCACCGCAAGCTGGCCGGTGAGGTGGATCAGGGCATCGCGGCGCTGCTGACCGACCTGAAGTCCCGCGGACTGCTGGACGAGACGCTGGTTATCTGCGGCGGCGAATTCGGTCGGACCCCCGCCGTGGAAGTGCCGGCGCCGGGAACGCCCGGAAACGGCAAGGGACGCGACCACAATCACTGGGGATTCACCGTGTGGCTGGCGGGTGGAGGGGTGAAGGGGGGATACGTGCACGGCGCCACCGACGAGTTCGGATTCCGCGCGGTCGAGAAGCCGGTGCATGTTCACGACTTCCATGCCACCATGCTCCAATTGATGGGCTTCGATCACGAGAAGCTGACCTACCGATATGCGGGTCGGGATTTCCGGCTCACCGACGTCAGTGGCGAGGTGGTCCGGGATATTCTGGCCTGACTTGGGAAATGCTGCGGGCGGGCATCACAGAACTGTTTGGTGCCGCCTCAGCCATCATCGTTGTTGTGCCGGCGTGGTCCGCGTAGCCTTTTCGAATGTTCCGACGATGGATCTGGCGGGCGTGCTGGTGTGCTGTGCTATCGGTGCTATCGGTGGCCGCGGGGGCCGACCCTGCCATCCGCTGGTGGAAGGGAAACCTGCATACCCATTCCCTGTGGAGCGATGGCGATGATTATCCGGAGATGATTGCCGCGTGGTACCGCGACCAGGGGTATCATTTCCTCGCTCTCTCGGATCATAATCTTCTGCTGGAAGGACAGCGCTGGATTCCCGCTACCAGCAACCGGGCAGGAGGCACCGTTCTGGATCGATACCTCCGGCGGTTCGGTGCCAGTTGGGTCGAGCAGCGGGTCCGGTCGGGTACGAATGAGGTCCGGTTGAAGCCCCTGTCCGAATTTCGCCCGCTGCTGGAGGAGCCCGGGCGCTTCCTGTTGGTGCCTTCCGAAGAGGTGACGGGCGGATACCTGTCATCACCGGTTCACATGAACGTCACCAACGTCCGTGACCGGATCTCGCCATCCGGGGGCACCAACGTGGCGGATGTGATCCAGCGGACCGTGAACGCAGTCCTGGCCCAGAGGGAGGCCACCGGCATTCCCATGTTCCCGCACGTCAACCATCCCAACTACGGCTGGGGCATCACCGCCGAGGACCTCATGGGCATCCAGGGCGAGCGGTTCTTCGAGGTCTACAATGGCCATCCTGCGGTCTACAACGAGGGGGATTCCACCCATGCCAGCCTCGAACGCATGTGGGATATCATTCTCACCTGGCGGCTGGGCATCCTGGGATTGCCTCCCATGTACGGCCTCGCTGTGGACGATTCCCACAGCTATCACGGCCAGGGTGCGTCCATGAGCAATCCCGGGCGCGGATGGGTCATGGTCCGGGCCCAATACCTGACGCCCGAATCGCTGGTCGCGGCCCTCGAATCGGGCGATTTCTACGCCAGCACGGGAGTCACGCTGTCGGATGTCCGCCGGGAGGGCAACCGGTTGCAGGTCCGCATTTCGCCGGATCCCGGTGCGACGTACCGGACGCGATTCATTGGAACCCGGCGCGGATTCAACGCCACCCGGGAACCGCGCCGCACCGCGGCCGGGGAACTCCTCCACCTGACCTATCGCTATGATGATGACGTCGGGGAGGTTCTGGCTGAGGTGGAGGGCGAAGCGCCGGCGTACACCTTCCAGGGCGACGAAGTGTACGTCCGAGCCCAAGTGACCTCGTCCCGTCCCAAATACAATGCGGTGCGGGACGGCGAGAAGGAGGCCGCCTGGACCCAGCCGGTGGTTCCCTAAGACCGAGCTGGTCCGGAATTGGGACGCGTTGACCTTGGCGTCATCGCCAGGGAATTCGTTCCGGGTGTCGTCGTCAGGCTTCCCAACGGGCGTATCGTCGGGTTAATCTGCCGGTAATCCCATGCGAAACCTGCGTCCGGCAGCATTCCGTCCCGCCCTTCCGGCGGGTTGCCATGACCCGGAGGCACCATTCCCAGCGTACTCCCCATGTCCCTGACCTCGCTCAAGACGGATGCCACTGCGGTGGAACTCGACGGCCACAAGCTGAAGTGCCTGATGTGTGGCCATGAGTCGTTCCACCAGCGTCGCTCCCACATCGACACCGCAATGGTCACCTCGATGAATCCGGATTGGACGGACCGGCAGGCCTATTGCCTGCTCTGCGACCACTGTGGATTCATTCACTGGTTCCTGAAGAGCTGAATCGGGGCCGGTTCAGGGGAGTTCGTCGGCGCGCTCGAAGACCCTGAGGATCCTGTCGAACGATTCCCGCACGCCGGTGTAGTCGCGCACGTCCACGGTGAACCGGGCTTCGTTGTTGGGGCGGGAGACGACATGGCCGTCCGCGAACAGGATGTTTGAAAGGCGCTGCTGGTGGTGGGTCCGTGACTTCACGTTAAAGGAAGCCAGTTCCGGGGGCGCCAGGAACTGGGTATCCACCACCAGGGCGCCGATGGGTTTCCCGTCCCGGTTCAGTCCCAGGTTTTCCAATTGGAGATGATCCGGCGGAACGGCCATGGACGGCGAGTCGAACAGTTGGGTGTTTCCGCCATGCCGGTAGTAGTAACTGCCCTGCGCCTGCGTGGTTCCCACGCGGGACAGTTCGGCGTGGGCGTCGAGGGGTTGATCACCACCCGGACAGAACAGCACCCGGGGCTGGGAGGACAAGTGGTGCGCCAGGAGCAGTCCGATCCCGACAGGGGCGCCGCTCCGGAGGGACAGGAGGCTCGTGGGTGAGCCGGTGGACGGATAGAACTCCGCAGGACTGGTGAATGCCGGTGCCTTGGGGCCCCACGGAATCCTCCCGCCGAAATCTCCGGCGTATCCTTGGATCGCGATCCCGATCTGTCGGAGATTGGAAATGCAGCCGGCTTTGCGTCCAGCACTTCGGGCCGCCGCCAGCGCCGGCATGAGAAGCGCGGCCAGGATCGCGATGATGGCGATCACCACCAGCAGTTCCACGAGCGTGAAACCGCGGAATCCTGGTCGTGTGCGGTGCATCGGTTCCGACCCCTCAGGGGCACCGCATTACGGGTACGCCAGGATGTTGACCCGGTAAAGGCGGGGTTCGGCCGAGGTCATGGGAACCCGTTGAACGATGGGCTCTCCTGTGCCGGGCAGTGGGTTGCCCTCGGTGACCCAGTGGATCAGATCCGTGGTGGATTCCAGTTGGTAGCCGACGTCGCGCTGGGTCGGCCAGTGAATGACCAGGTTCTGGCCCTCGACTCCGTACGACAGAGCCACCGCCAGTTCTCCCAGCGACTCCAGACGGATATGGTCGACGTCCCAATACCCTCCCTTCAATTCCGGGGATACGGTGGACCAGATCTGGATGCCCAGGTGCCGGCCCGCCCATGGATCAGTGGGGTGGACAATGGGAAGCACGACGGAGAAATCCGCGAGGGTGGTGCGAGTGGGCGTCAGATCGGGCGTGTTCGTGATGGTGGTCATCGCGGCAACCACCCGCTGGCCGTCGTCGCCCCGGTAGAACAATCCCAATGCCAGGGTGACTCCTTCAGCCATGTTGTCACCGCCGCCGATGATTCC
>JBGAPN010000009.1:0-13786 GCA_044221235.1 Limisphaerales bacterium | reverse complement strand
CGGTTCAAACCGGATATCCAATGCATGGTTCGGCTCCGGATCATTCCAGTCCCTGGAGTCGTAATCCTGAAGAATTCCGACACCCGGAACAGCGAACAGGTAGCCGGCCTGGTTCCCATCACAGTTGACGATGTGATCGGAGGATCCTGGTGCCGTGTTCTTGAACGTGCCGGCCAGTTGATCCCAGGTGAAGGGACCGGTTTCGTCGTAATCAGGAGGCTTGGGGAATTCCTGCCAGGCGTCGATGAAGACCCCGGCAAACAGCGTCGTTGGAGATTCGAACGAGCTGTTGGGGATGGGTAGGGATTGGGTCCGGCCCGTTGTTGTCAGCAGTAAGCGGAACAGCAGGCCCCAACAAAGAGGTCGGAGAGTGTGGGACCGCATGCTTCGGAACGAGGTGGGGTGCGGATCATCCGCGATTCCGGGGTCGTCGCAGGGACCACGCCATTCCGCCGAGGCCCAATCCGAACAGCGCCAGTGTGCCGGGCTCCGGCACGGCCGCTGCGCTCAGGCGAACGTGGTCGAGATCCCAGTATCCAGCACCGGTCCCGGAAAGGGAGACGATCGAGACCCCGATGGATTTGCCAACCGCCCCGTCGCCGGCCTGCAATCCCGGAACAACGAGGGATTGGTCCACAAGATTGTTGATGCCCGGAAAGACGGCGGAAGAGTACGAGACGGTGGTGGTTCCCACGCTGACCGGAAGATTGGCACCGTCGAGGTAGAACAGCCCCAGTTGCAGCGAAGTCCCTTCCGAAATATTCCCGCCACCCAGCATGCCCAACGTCAGTTGATAGGAGAATCCAGCCTGGTATTTAGCGTCGGGGGCGGACAGCACCTGGGACAGTCCCACCTGCGGAAGTGCGATAAGGAAGAGAGCCTGGTTTCCGTCCAGATTGTTGATGTGGTTCAGTTGATCGGATGCCGTATTGGCGAAGACCCCCGTCATCTGGTCCCAGGTGATTCCGCCCGTCAACGAAGGGTCGAACCAGTCGGGTTGCGGGGTCTTGGTCCAGGAATCCACCCTGGGATCCACAAACGTTGTCGAGGGCAGCTCGAACGAGCCGTTGGCGACCGGGATGTCGGTGGCATTGACGGAAAAAGCGGTGATAACGGCGGTCAGGGAAGACAGCCAGACTGTGCGGTGTTGATTCATCGACATATGCACGAACGGGCAGATATTGGATTTTGCCCCGCCAGTCCACGGAGAACGTGCTGAATTCTTCGGGACGCGAGCCGGCCGGCGAACGTCTGCGCAGTCGGACCGATCGTCAACCCAAGTACGGGACCCATTTTCGCCCCACGGGAAAACCCGGATTCGCTCAGCCTCCCGGAGCTACCGAATCCCGAAGTGCGCGAGCACGTTTCGCATCAATGACTGAAACTTGGGGTCGACCGAAAGTGCCCAGCCGGACCCGATGCTGCCGGCGTTGAAGACGCGTCCGCCTTCCGGGCGTTCCCAGTAGATCATTTCGCCGCCCTGGTCGGATTTCGGATGAATGGGGCGGAAGAAGTAGTCGAAGGCCGATCCACCCTCCTTCCAGGGGATGATGCCATTGGCAAGCGCGACGATGCCCGCGGGATCGGGCGGCACCGCGATGCCGGCCGGCGAGGGCTGTTCCTGCAGTCGTGCCAGGGTCGAAAGGCGAAGATCGAACTCGTGGCCATTGGCGAGGGGGAGGGTGCCGCCCGGGCCCTGCCCGAAACGCTCCCCGGGCTGGATCCCCGTCTCGTGCGGCTGATGGAACAGGAAATGGTTCGCGCCGGTGGCGACGTAGGGACCGAAGTTCCGAGGATTGGATTGATTGTTCCACCCCAGGGTTTCCAGGCCGGTGTATCGCCAGCCCGGATGTCCGCAATCGCGGAGCAGACCTCCGCGAAGTCCGTCCTGGGAATGCCAGCATTCTCCCCGTTCGCGGGGGAGCATCTGGTCGCCGGGGGCATCCACTTTCCGACATTCCATCACCGCCGTGTCGGGATCGAAGCTCACCCGCCAAAAAAGCGAATTGCCTGAGAGCACGATGAGATTGCCGCCATCCCGCAAGTACTTCTCCAATCCCGAGAGCATCGGGAGCGACCAGTACTCGCTGTGACCGTTGAGCACTACCGCCCGGTACCCCTTCAACAGTCCGGGTTCCCGATGGAGGTCGTCGTCGGCCGCGATGTCGAAGCGATAGCCCGCCTGGTCCAGCCAGCTGTGCAAGAACCGCTCGGCGCGCATCAGATGGGAGTAACGCGTGGGCCCGCCATACAGCACGTAGGGACCGGCAACGGGCCAGGGCATCCTGAGCCCGACCTGGTACGCTCCCTGGCCCGCCGCGTGGCGTCGGTACAGGCAGTAGGCCGGCGGGTTCCCTTCGGAATTTGGCAATCCATCGGTGCCGATCACCGCATGAAGGGAGTCCGGCCACACTCCGAACGGCGCACCGCTGTAGGCGCGCCAGGTGTTGGTGGAACACAGGACCAACAGCGGTGGAGACGGCCGGCCGGGTGCACGTCGGACCAGGAAGGTCACATCATACTGCCGCGGCGTTGCGATTCCGCCAAAGCGTGCACGGGACACGTGGATTCCGGGGCGGGCGTTGCGAGGCACCTGCCAGGAGAAGGTGGGACGCCAGCGGCAGTCGTAGAGGTCGTCCGAGGACAGGCGCAGTCCATGGCCCCGCTTGGGATCCTGGTCCGGATGGTACTCCTGAAACCTTGGAACCTCCGGGTCGAAGGACGGCCCGCCAATCATGCGGGTGCCGTGATTGATGATCCGGCCATCACGACCGGAGGCGGAACGATCCGGGACGCGCTCGCCGCGTTCCTCCCGGAAATCCCAGTTGCCGAGGACCCCGCGTCCTGAGGCGGGCTTTAATCCGCGCTCCTGAAAACGTTCGGCGATCTCGGCCGTGGCCAGAGCCCGCCCATACAGGGCAACCTGGGCCAGATCCCCGTCGAGGAAACGGGTCGTGGCTCCCCGTTCTCCCATCGCACCCAGCCTCAGCGGATGGTTTCCCGGCCGCAATGCGTTTGAGAACGGCCATGCGCCCTGGACCGTTCCGTCCACGTACACCCGTTTGGTGCTGCCATCGAACGTGGCAACCAAATGGTGCCAGTGACCTCGCTTAAGCTGGGCGGGAGGGGTCCGATGCACCACGGCATCATCCGGGGACACTCCGTCGCCCAGGTAGAAGCCAACATAGCCGTCCTTGCCGATGCCCAGCGCAAATCCCTCCGAGTCGTCCTTGTCCTCCTGGCTGATGACGCCCTGGAGGCGTTCGAGGGTCCATGGACGCACCCAGGCTTCCAGCGTGAGCGACCGTCGGGGACCCCGGAGCCGCCTGGCGATGTGGACATAGGACCCGGGAAACACGGGCTGGGCCTGGGCGCGGAAGCCACCCGCATCGAAAACCACCTCGTCGGAATCGGGATCGTCGACCCCGGTTCCCAGCCGGCAGATTTCCACCCGGAAGGGCCAGTCGGCGCTAAAACAAAAGTCGATCCGGCTGCCGGCGGTAACGCTGTGGCGCACGGGGTAACCGTGAATCCCGCGGATCGGTAGCGGCAGGTGCTTGGGGATTTCCCTTTCTGATTCCGCAGACGGTTCCGCGGCGAGTCCCGGCAGCGTCCCCAGGACAGCAGTTCCAGCCGCAGTGGTCTTGATGAACTGGCGACGGGAAGCGCGCTTCATAATCGGACTCAAATCTGGGGTCCCGGGGCCGGTCGCTCCAGTGGAAAACGGGAAGGGGACCCGTCCGTCACGGATTGAAGTTCCAGGGCCCTGGAAGGCCGGGTAATCTGACGGCATGTTGTCCGTGGTTCGACGATGTGCGGGGGTCCTGCTGGTCTGCGTCCTGACGGGGACCGGGGTCCGGCTGGGGGCGGAATCCGCCCGGGGCGTGGTCTTTGACGATCGGAATGGGAACGGGGTGAAGGATCCCGGAGAGCGGGGAATCCGGGGCGTCCGGGTTTCAAACGGGCTCGAGGTGGTCCAGACGGATCGCGACGGGCGTTGGGAGCTACCCGTGCTCGACGGGCCTGAAACGATTTTCTTTGTGACCAAACCCCGGGGCTACAGTCCGCCTCTATCGGGGGACCGGTTGCCGAAGTTTTACTATGTGCACAAACCGGGGGGGTCCCCCGCATTGAAACATCCTGGCATTGCGCCCACCGGACCGCTTCCCGCCTCCATCGATTTCCCGCTCCAAGCGCGTCGGGAGCCCGACACGTTTCAGGCGATCTTTTTTGGCGACACCCAGCCGCGGGATCTGCGCGAGGTGGACTATTTCAAGCACGACATTGTCGATGAGTTGGTTGGTCAGACCAACGCGAGCTTTGGGGTGACCCTGGGGGACATCGTCTTCGACGACCTCAGTGTCATGGGACCCCACAACGCCACCGTCGCTCTGATCGGCATCCCCTGGTGGAATGTCATCGGCAATCACGATGTGAATGCGGACGCGCATACGGCGATCGACTTTGAAGACACCTACAACCGGGTGTACGGCCCGAGCCATTATTCCTTTGATCACGGGCCGGTGCATTTCGTCGCCCTCGACAACATCCAATGGGTTCCGCCGGGCGACCGTGGAACCAACGGTTCCAATGGCTCCACCTGGCGTTCGGGCATAGATCCGCAACAGCTCGCGTGGCTGAAGAATGATCTGGCCCTCGTCCCGGAGAAGCAGCTCGTGCTGCTCATGATGCATGTCCCCATCTACGACATGACCAACAGAGCGGAGGTCTACCGCCTGGTCGAGCAGCGGCCGTACTGCCTCAGCATTGCGGGGCACACTCACTGGATGGCCCACCGGTTCCTGCGCCGTGAGGACGGTTGGATGGGGCCGGAACCTCACCACCACATCGTCAATGTGACGGCCTGCGGGAGCTGGTGGACCGGACAGCCCGACGAGTATGGCATCCCGCACGCAACCATGGCCTGTGGCGCTCCCAACGGGTATTCGGTTCTCACCTTCCGGGAGCGCGGCGTGGAGGTCAGTTTCAAGGCGGCCCGACGCCCCGGCAGCTACCAGATGAACATCGAGGCGCCGGAGAAGGTGTCGGCCTCCGCCTCAGGCCCGGTTCCGGTGTACGTCAATCTCTTCAACGGCGCGGAGAATTCCGTCGTCGAGATGCGCCTCAACAACCGGGGCCCCTGGGTGAAACTGGATCGGGTACTGGAGCCTGACCCGCTGTTCGAGGCGGCACGATTGCGCGAAGGTACCAACACCGTCGCCCCGTTCCGCAGTATGCCCAAGGCGGTCAACTCCCAGCATTTGTGGAAAGGGTTCCTCCCGGCGTCACTTCCGGCGGGCACCCAGTACATCTGCGTTCAGGCGCGCGACGTAAACGGAATCCTGCATCCGGCAATGCGGTCGATCACCGTGGAGTAGTTCGGCCGCGGCGACCGGCGGGGTTCCGTCACCGCCCCCCGCCCGGGGCGTACTTTCCGAGCCACGCAAAGAACTCCTGATACCACAGGACGGAATCCTGCGGTGCGAGAATCCAGTGGTTCTCGTTTGGATAATACAGAAGTCGAGCCGGGACCCCGAGCACCTTGAGGGTGTTGTAATACTGGAGTCCCTGGGTGTCCGGGACGCGGTAGTCGAGGTTGCCGTGGACCACCAACGTCGGCGTCTTGAAGTTTTTCGCGTAGGACAGGGGGGACTGTCGGTCGAGCAGCCCGGGATCCTCCCAGGGGTAGGCGCCGAGAGTGACGTTGAGGGTCGACGGGAAATCGGAGGCCATCATGGCCGGCCAGTCGTAGACCAGCGCGTGGCAAACGTGCGCCTTGTACCGGTCGGTGTGGCCGTTCAACCAGGCCATCATGTAGCCCCCAAAACTGCCGCCGGCAGCGGTGAGCCGGTCGGCGTCGATGTAGCCGGTTCGGATGAGCGCGTCGGTCGCTCCTTCGACGTCCGCCAGTTCCTTTTCCCCGTAGTGTTTCAGACTGGCTTCAACGTACTCCTGACCGAATCCCGTTGAGCCGTGAAAGTTCACGCCGACCACCACGTATCCCTGTGCCGCCATGACCTGCGGATTCCAGCGGAAGCTGAACTGGTCCAGCCAGGCCCCGTGAGGCCCACCGTGAACCATTTGAATCAATGGCCACTTCCGGGTGGGATCGAAATCCGGCGGATAGACCACCCAGGATTGCACAGCTTTTCCGTTCCAGCCGGGGAAGTTGGTTTCGACCACGTTGCCGAGCGCCCAGTCCTGGGTCTGTTTCAGGTTGAACGCCTCCAATTGCAGGGCCGACGGACTTCCATCGGATTGCAGGAAAACCTCGGGCACTTTGTTGAAGGAGGATCGTGCGAACACGACGGCCCGTCCCTCCGGCATCAGGGCAAATTCACCCACCGTCCCACCACCGACGGCCATTCGGGGAGTGCCCCCGGAGGCCGGCAGGACCCACAGCGGCTCACGTGCCCGTTCTTCGGCCCCAAAAAACAGGCGCCGGCTGTCGGAGGTCCATTCCAGGTTCAACGGCGATCGGTCCCAGTCTTCCGTCAGGATGCGGATGCTTCCTGTGCGGCGGTCGCGAATGGCGATGCGATTCCGGTCGGCGTAGAATCCCGGTTTCACCGCCCGCAGCCATGCCAGGGATTGGCCGTCGGGCGAATAGCGGGGTTGGTCGTCGGAGGCCGGGTTGTCTGGCGTCAGGTTGGTCACCCGTCCATCGGGAATCGACCAGGCCAGGATGTCCCGGTTGGATTTGATGCCGGCCGCGGGCGAGGTGTCGGACACGAACGCGAATTCCTTCCCGTCCGGTGCAATGTCGTAGAGTCCCGCCGAGAGTCCCGGGGACAATTCGCGACGCCAGAGGGACAGCGGTGATCCGGCCATCAGATCCTGCGTTTCGCCTGTTTCAACCACGACTGCATGGATGTGAGCCACCCGCCCGTCCGGGAACCAGTGATCCCAATACCGGTACTCGAGATCCTCGACGGCGAAGGCCTTCACCTTCGAATCGGCGCGCTGTTTGAGCCGTGTGGCGTTTTCCGGAGCCGTTTTCAAATCGGGCCACACCCAGGAGATGAAGGCCACCCGCCGGCTGTCCGGAAACCAGCGCAGCGCCGAGACACCGGTCGCCACGGTGGTCAGCCTTCGCGCCTCACCTCCGTCGGGAGAGATCAGGTAGACCTGATTCGCCTCGTCCCCTTCGCGTTTTGCCGTGAAAGTGATCCAGCGCCCATCCGGTGACCACCGGGCATCGCCTTCCCGGGACGGATGTCCCGTCAATTGCCGGGGAGGAGCTCCGCTCGAATCCAGGATCCATAGGTCGCTCTCCACGGAGTTTTCCTTGAGGTTCGGCACGGTCAGATCGATGACCACGCGGTTCCCGTCCGGAGCGGCGGAAATGGATCCTACCCGGCGGACTCCCCAGACGTCCTCGATGGTCAGGGGATGGGGCCCGGCTTCGACAGACAGGGCCAGGAGGAATGCGGTTGCAGTTCCGATCCACCGCGGGGGTTTCATGGAGGGAGGATGCCGCCGACTTGGCACCGGCGCGAGCCCGCATCCAGCTCCGGGTGGCGGCCGCGGAAGTTCCAGCCGATCTGAGATTCTCTTGGTATTCCGTCGCGGTGTTTCTAGTTTGCGTCCTGCATGAACCGCACCTTCGCCGAACTTGGGTTTCCCGGGCGGCTGATTGCCGTGGAGGGGCTCGACGGTTCCGGGAAATCCACCCAGGTGCACCTGCTGCAGAAGTGGCTCGAACAGCAAGGGTGCAAGGTCTTCTTTTCCGAGTGGAATTCCTCCGCCCTGGTGAAAAGCGCGACCAGCCGCGGTAAGAAGGAGAATCTGCTGACCCCGACCACGTTCAGCCTGATTCATGCCACGGATTTTGCCGACCGCTATGAACGGCAGCTGGTGCCGCTGCTGCGTGCCGGCTATGTGGTGCTGTGCGACCGGTACATCTTTACTGCGTTCGCCCGGGATGTCGTCCGCGGAGTCCCTCCCGACTGGGTTCGGGGCGTCTACAGCTATGCGGCGCTTCCGGACCTGACCTTCTTTTTCAAGGCCCGGCTGGAGGTGTCCCTGACCCGTATCCTCGACAACCGTCCCGTCCTCAAATTCCACGAGGCTGGAATGGATCTTAACCTGTCGAACGACCCCTACGAGAGCTTCCGGCTCTTCCAGGGCCGCATCTTTGAGCAATACCTGGCGATGAGCATGGATTTCCAATTCATCATCATCGACGCCAATGAGAGGATCGAGGCCCAGCAGGATGTTGTCCGGCGGATTGTCGCCTCCAAGATCCAGCTCTCCGATTACCTCGCCCCCACCGCCACCTGAGCCATGCCGACCCGCGCACCCCGACCCCGCCGAAAGCAGGCTGCTCCGCGCCGGAGCGAAACCCGGGTCCTCGTTCCCGAGATCACCCCGAAGCGTTTTTTTGGCCGGGGCCTTCCCGGGGTGGACCTCGCCAAGCTCACCGGAAAGTTGATTGTCATTGAGGGGGCTGACGGGTCGGGCCGCTCGACCCAGATCACGCGCCTCGCCGGCTGGCTGGAAGGACGCGGGCACGCAACCCTGCAGGTCGGTCTCAAACGATCCAACCTGGTCAGTGAGCAGCTCGAGGAAGCCCAGCAGGGCAATATTCTTTCCCGGACGACGCTGTCGCTGTTTTACGCAACGGACTTTGCCGACCAGTTGGAACATTCCATCCTGCCGGCGTTGCGGGCGGGGGTGGTGGTGCTGGCGGATCGCTACATCTACACCCTGATGGCGCGGGACCTGGTGCGAGGCATGGACGAGGCCTGGTTGCGGAACCTGTATGGGATTGCCCTGGTTCCGGACGCCGTTTTCTACCTGGAGGTGGCCCCGGAACAGCTGGTTCAACGGGTGTTCGCCAAGAACCAGACGCTGGACTATTGGGAAAGCGGGATGGACCTCGGGTTGTCGCGCGACATGTTCGACAGCTTCCTCAAATACCAGGGGGCCGTGCGCGACACCTTTCGGCGGCTCCAGTCCACCTACGGGTTTTCCATCATCAACGGGGAACGATCTCCGGATTCCATCAACCAGGAGTTGAGGGAGCGCGTCGAGGCAGTGCTGGCCGGGGAGTGAACGGATGGAAGGGCCTGTTGACCCACCGTCACCCTTTCCGTTTCGAAACCAGCCTGACGTCGCTGATCACCATGGCCGGGTCAACGGCCTTGCACATGTCATAGATGGTCAGAGCCGCTACCGTCACCGCGGTGAGCGCCTCCATTTCCACTCCCGTTCCGGCGACAATTCGGGCAGTCGCACGGACCTCAATGCGGTCTCGGCCGGGTGGAATGTTAAAAAGCACTTCGCAGTGGGTGATGGGAAGCGGGTGACAGAGCGGGATCAGGTCCCCGGTTCTCTTGGCAGCCAGGATTCCTGCGATCCGGGCGGTGGCGAGAACGTTACCCTTGGCCACCTGATTCGACTCGATGAGGTCGAGGGTTGCGGGAGACAGCCGGATTTCACCGCGGGCCACCGCCTCCCGTGGAACCGACGGTTTGGCCGAGACGTCCACCATCCGGGCTTCACCGGTGGAGCTGATGTGCGAGAGTTGGGGCATGGCGTCGGGTCCGGCCGGAGTGTTTCAGCGGGGAAGATTCCCGCCGACGGGGCCGACATCCTTGGAGGTCAGGCCCGGGCTTTGAAACACCTTGCTGAAGGTGGGGCAGGTGACGGAGTACTCGAATCCGGTCCCCGTTCCCGCGGCCCCAAATCGTCCCCGCTTATCCAGCGCGATGAAGTTGATGGCGAGGTCGAATCCCTTGGGATCCTTTCGGGCGATACGCCGGATGGCCTCGATGCAGGCTTCCTGCGGATGGAGTCCCTGTCGCATCAGTTCAACGATTAGGAAGGAACCGCAGTAACGCATGACGTTCTCTCCAAGCCCTGTGGCACCGGCGGCCCCGACGTCATTGTCCACATAAAGCCCGCCGCCGATGATGGGGGAATCGCCAACGCGACCGGGCAGTTTATAGCCGAAGCCGCTGGTGGAGCAGCCTCCGAACACATTGCCATCCGGCAGAAGTGCGATCATGGCGATGGTGTCATGGTTGTCCGCGGGCTTGGCCCGAGCTTTGGCCTTTTGCTCCTCCCGCCATTTCTTCCACGCGGCCTTTTGTCGGGGTGAAACCTTTGGCCCGCGCTCGAACCCATTCTGCTCCGCAAATTCCATGGCGCCCTCGCCGACCAGCATGACATGCCGGGTCGTTTCCATAACACGCCGGGCGATGCTGATGGGATGCGCAAAACCGGCAACAGCGGCAACGCTTCCGGCGCGGTGGCCGGGACCCGACATGATGCAGGCATCCAGTTGAACCACGCCATCGGCATTGGGAATTCCTGCGAGGCCGACACTGGCATTCTCGGGATCGCTCTCGGTCACCCGGATGCCCTGTTCGATCGCATCAAGTCCGGATCCACTCCGCTGGAAGGCGGCCAGGGCCGCTTCGTTCGCTGGCAGGCCGAACGGCCAGGTGGAGACGAAAACCGGCGGCGTGGCGACGCGTTCCGACTCATTGGGGCTGGGCGCAGCCTTGGCATGAGACGCCGCTGCCGTGAGGGCCAGCGCGGAACCGGTTTTCGTGAGGAATCGACGGCGGGACATGTCCTTCACCGGACAAGGAGAGAAAGAAACGCCCCCTGCGGTCAACGCCGGGTTCACGCCCCAGGCAAGTTTCGGAGAGCGCGGGAACGGTGAAGCGATGTCGACGCCGCTGGGCTGAGGATGCCGATCGGGAACAAGGGTGAGCTCCGAAACCTCCGCGAATCAAGAAGGCTGCAGCGCAGGAAGTGAACCCAGTTCCCGGACGAGATCGTCCTCATCGGGACGGACGATGGCGATTTCCCGCCGCGCGGATTCCACGCTGTCGCTGGCGTGCGCCGCGTTGACGAGGATGCTGGCTCCGAATTCCCGCCGGATGGTCCCTCGGGGTGCCTGGGCAGGATCCGTGGGACCCAATACATCCCGGCATTTCGACACGGCGTCTGGTCCCTCGTACACCACGGCGAGACAGGGCTCTGTCCCGGGTCTGTCCAACTCGGCGGCTGGACACTCCCGACCGGATCGACCGCTCATGAATCGGACCAGATTGTCAAACCGGTGCTCCCCGTAGAGCGGTCCAAGAATCTGACCCAACTGCGTCTCCACGGTTGGAGGTATGGGAAAGTTCAATTCGGGATGGCTGGACAGGGCCTTGCGGATTTCCGCACCCACAAAACCGTTCAGCCGGGTTCGAAGGGCGTCCCGTACCGGCCCATAAAATTCAAGCGCCTGGGCGGTGCTGAGATGAATCAGGCGGATGCCGACAATGAACAGTCCGGTTTTGCTGAAGAAATCCAGCACGTTGCCCGGACGACCTGCCGATGCCCGGAAGTTGTCGGGCTTGACCAGAACGAGTGTCCGCTGCGGGACGGCCTCGGCTGGATAGGGAACCACTTCGGTAAGCAGGCCTCCGTCCTGCGCTGAAAACCGCGTCCACAATTCGAGCAACGAGCGGGCCCCCGCCGGCAATTTGGAACAGATCACTGCCGGCTCAAAATAGGTCACCGCACCGGAGTCATTGCGGACGCAGTCCCCGTAGGTGCCGCGGATCGTGTCGCCGGAAGGAAAACGGGGGGCGGCTTCGCCGACGACGGACTGGATCCGACGGGCGGCGTCATCACCGCGGAACGCGAGCATCAGCACCCGACGTCGGCGTCCGGTCAGTGTGTCGGGACGGAACTGCTCCGTGACGTACGTGCGAAGGAGCGTTCGAGTTTCGCAATCAGACTCCCCAGTATCCTGTTCAATCAAGGTGCCGGAGTCGGCCACCAGTTCCGGGCTGGGTGCGAACATGCGTGCCGCCACCAATTCACAGCCCGAGCGTGTGAGGAGTCGGGCCAGAATCCCGCCGGTGCGGGACTTCGCCAGGGAATGCGGGGTCAGGAAGACGGGCGCCAGTTCAACAGCCATGGGGGGGCGGCTCAGGCAGGAGGAGTGGGTGACGGCGGGACGGCGGCCTTTCCACCGAGGATTTTGAACATGACCGCGCCGCAGCTGGGGCATTTGCCCTTCACTGCCTTGCGGCCGTTCTTCATCGTTTCCTCAACGGCCTCCGCTATCGGCTGCTTAGCTTTGCAGCGCACGCAATATCCTTCAGCCATAGAATCCTCCATCGCCGGGACCCCAATCCCAGCCGATTAGACCTGTGTAAGGTACCGGCGCCCCCGCGAGGGTGTCAATCGACGGTCCCTGGCTGAAGGTTGTGGCTGCGTCCCCGGGGCCAAGCAGCGGAAGGGCGGCCTCAAGGAGGGGCGACCCTGGATTTTCGATGCTGATGCCATTCCGCGGTCTGGTATTTTCGGGTGAGAAGTTCTCGATAACGATCCTCCGGAAGTCGGGAATCGCTGGGGCTGGCAGCCCATTCCTGCCGGAGGGCATCCTGAACCTCGGCCGTCGAAACCTCCAAGTTGGTCAAAAAATCGGCATGAGCCCGGTTGGATCGGTACT
The DNA here is from genome assembly GCA_044221235.1 of Limisphaerales bacterium. GTDB lineage: Bacteria > Verrucomicrobiota > Verrucomicrobiia > Limisphaerales > UBA9464 > UBA9464. Next base: position 1,320 of record JBGAPN010000009.1, on the reverse strand, counting down.
CGGGTTGGACACTGGGCGGCCGAAGGGATTGGGACACGGTGTCCAAATCCGCATGGCAGAGGAAGGTGCCGTGGAAAAGCACACCATGACGGGTCCGTCGTTGAGCATTGCCGGAGACCTTCCGTTCCGGACCCTCGGGGTGGATGATGGCCAGATCGGAATGACCGCGAACCACGGCTTGGATCCCGTGTAAACGATTGAGCGCCGATGCGTTACGATCCATGATCCAGCGATTGGCCGAGGTCACAGTCCCCAGTTCCGGATGTTGCTCCAGACGAAGGGTCAAGCCGTAGCTCAAGCAACCGGGACCTTGCAGCACGGCCCCCCCACCGCTGCATCGGCGTAAAACGGAAATGTTTCTAGCCTGGCAGAACGCGGTGTGAACCTCGCGGTCGATCGATTGTCCAAATCCAACGACAACAAAATGTTGTGTAGATTCCCATACCCAAAGACGTTCCGGGCCGCCTGTCTCCAGGTCGTCCAGAAAGGCCTCTTCCCATGCCAACAGAGCCGGCGGTGGTTTCGGGCCCAGTTCAAGCCAATCCATGGGGGAGTCTGGGGAGATGGGTGCCTGGGAGCCAGCCGGTGAATGGAGAGAGTGGGTTGGTTCCCTTCATTTCTGGGGTGGGATTGTCACGCCTGAAAACGGCGCACGGGTTGCTCATCACAGGGGTGAGATGAGGAATCGCCCTCAAAAGGAACAATGGAACCCTCTGAGGTTCGACGGGTTCCGATGAGTGCATTGCCGAATCGTGACGGCTTGATCGCTTTCATTTCCAGTTTGGATTGGCAGTCCCTGTATTCCCACCGTGGCTAATCCGCGGCCGCCGCATCCGCAAGGATGCGGCGGTTTTTCTTTGAGGGAGAATGGCCCGGCACTGGAACCGAGGGGCTCCAAGTGGGTCGATCCCCTGCACGACAGCCGGCTTGAGTGGGCTTCGTACTCTTCCATTAGCCGGGCAGGATTTTGTTTCTCGGCGATTCGATTGGGTTGATGACTTCTCGTGGAAGCGAGCCATCGCTTGGCACTGGACTGCAATGGGCTACCTTTCTCCGCCTGAACGACTCCGCTTCCGGAGTTTCCTTCCGGCACTTTCCTCCGAATGCGCATTGCTCCGCCCAACACCAATTCTGACATGTCTGAACGTTCTGGTTCCGCCCTGACTCGCATGAGTGATTCCCTTGAGGAACTCGCCGATGTGATTCTGACCGGAAAGGAACCGGAACGTCAGAAGCGGATGGTGGCGGATTTTATCGAGGGACTTCGGGCCCGGGGGCACAAGATCCCGACCGTCACCTCGACTCCCTACCTGAACACCA
>JBGAPN010000454.1:0-4384 GCA_044221235.1 Limisphaerales bacterium | reverse complement strand
AAACGTCCGGCCCGCCGGACAACCCCATAAAATTCCCGCTGGCTTGGGTGTTCCGGGGCCCACTAGCCTGCGCCTTCGACCTGGGCGGCCCGCCGCCCCAACACATGAGCACTCCAACCGGCGACATCGCAGTCATTGGCCTGGCCGTCATGGGCCAGAACCTGATCCTCAACATGAACGACCACGGCTTCACCGTCGTGGCCTACAACCGCACCACCTCCAAGGTGGACGACTTCCTCGCCAACGAAGCCAAGGGCACGAAAATCCTCGGCGCCCATTCCATCGAGGAATTGGTGGCCCAGCTCAAGCGGCCGCGCCGGATCATGCTGATGGTCAAGGCGGGTGCGCCGGTGGATGAATTCATCGACCAATTGCTGCCCCATCTGGAGGCCGGCGACATCGTGATCGACGGCGGGAACTCGCTCTACGGGGACACCAACCGTCGCGTGAAGCTGCTCGAGTCGAAAGGGCTCCAGTACATCGGCACGGGCGTTTCCGGCGGCGAGGAGGGTGCCCGGCATGGTCCGAGCATCATGCCCGGCGGCAGCAATGCGGCCTGGCCTCATGTGAAGGACATCTTCCAGGGCATTTCGGCCAAGGTGGACGGAGGCGTTCCCTGCTGCGACTGGGTGGGCGACGGCGGATCCGGACATTACGTCAAGATGGTCCACAACGGCATCGAGTACGGCGACATGCAGCTCATCGGCGAGGCCTACAGCCTCATGCGCGATGGGTTGGGAATGAGCGCCGACGAGATGGCGGCCGTGTTCAACGAATGGAACACCGGGGAACTCGACAGCTTCCTCATTGAGATCACGGGCCACATTCTGGCCAAGAAGGACGAGGACGGGACTCCGTTGGTGGACAAGATCCTCGATGCCGCGGGGCAGAAGGGCACCGGCAAGTGGACGGTCATTGATTCGGCCAACCTGGCCCAGCCGGTTACGCTGATCGCCGAGGCGGTGTTCGCGCGCTGCGTCAGCGCCATGAAGGACGAACGGGTGAAGGCGGCCCGCAAGTTGAAGGGCCCGCGTCCAGTCCTGCCGCAGGCCAAGGATCCGGCCAAGCGCAAGGCGCTCATCGAGGACATCCGGAGCGCGCTCTACGCATCGAAGATCGTGAGCTATGCCCAGGGCTACATGCTGATGCGGGCGGCAGCCGGAGAATATGGGTGGAAGCTCAATTATGGCGGCATCGCGTTGATGTGGCGCGGTGGCTGCATTATTCGCTCCCGCTTCCTCGGCAAGATCAAGGAGGCGTATGACAAGAATCCGAAGCTCACTAATCTGCTGCTCGACGATTATTTCCGCGGCGAGATCAAGAAGTCCCAGAAAGGGTGGCGCAACGTGGTCGCGCTGGCGGTGAAACGCGGCATTCCGGTGCCCGCCTTCAGCACGGCGCTGGCGTTCTACGACAGCTATCGCAACCCGCGCCTGCCGGCCAACCTGCTTCAAGCCCAGCGGGATTATTTCGGTGCCCACACGTACGAGCGGTTGGACCGTCCGCGGGGCGAGTTTTTCCACACCAATTGGACGGGCACCGGTGGCCGGGTGAGCTCCAGCACCTACAACGCCTGATTTGGGTTCCAGCCGACCCGAAAATCGCAGGAACGTCCGTCCCGGGGTGCGGGACGGACGTCTTTTTTCTGAAAGAGAACCACGAACCACACAGACCCCACGAAACGGAGAGTCGGAGACGTCAGCGTCTCGTTTCACCGGCGACGACGGCCCTCGGTCCCAACTCTCAGAGCCTGTCCGACCCGAGGGCGGGTCAGGGCAGGGCACGGAGCCGATAGAAGCCACTGGATGGATTCTCGGCGGGGCTCCAGTGCGCGCGCCCTTCGAAGCCCGACACGGGACTACCGACAGGTGTCCATTCCGTCGGTGGATTCAGGGTTGCCCGGACTTCCAGTTGGTACCGGATACCCGCATGCCCCGGCCACTCGAGCCGGGGCGCGGTCGAGTCCAACGTGGCGTTCGCGAATCTTAGACGGGAATCGGCGTCGGCGGGCGATGTTCGAGCCGTCCATTCCTCTGAATTGGTCTGCCCATCGAGATCGGTGTCCTCGGATCCACTGCGGTCCAGGGTTCCAAAGTAATCCCGCTCCCAACGGTCCGGAAGCCCATCGCCGTCGGAGTCCAAAGGAGCGGAGGGTTCCAGCGCGACGGACACGACATCCGAGGCGCCGTTGAAGTCCCCATCGACAAGGTTGTCCGCGAAGGTGGTAAAGCTGGCGAAGCGGCCATTGGCGCTGATTTGGGGCAGGGTGGAGGGCAGGTTCCCCAGTTCGCCGGTTGCCGATTGGGACAGGCAGGTCAGGGTTCCGGTGTAGCGGTCGCGCACAAAAATGTCCTCGGCCTGGTTGGCATCCCCCGGGATCAGATTGGACGCGGAGCTTCGAAAGACCAGATAACGGCCGTCTGCACTCAACTGGGAGCCGCGGCTGCTGTCGTTGCCGGGTTCGCCATTCAAGGCGCTGGCGCTTTCCAGTCGGACGGACTTGTCGCCGGAGCCGGTCGACCACAGTTGCCAGACCGATGGGATAACCCCGGTCGGCCGGTGGGCAAAGACCGCGACCGTTCCGTCCGCGGAACATTGGAGGTCGGCGATGATCCCCGTCGGCAGGCTTCCCCTCAGGACGACTTCACCGGTGCGCAGGTCGTACTGGTTCAGCTCGGCGGACCCCGGAGTCTGTTTGACGAACAGGATTTGGTTTCCGTCTGCACTGAGGGCCAAGGGACCCGAGACGGACGCAATCCTCCGGAGGGAAGGCCAGTCCGGCCGGAAGGCGACCACTCCGACCTGGGGTGGATTCGCGAGAAACACCACGGTTTCCCCGTCCGCACTGAGGGCGAACTGGGTGACGTTGAGAGTCGTCAGGGCTCCCTCCAAGCGGGCTGGATTGTTGATCCAATAGGTCCGACGAGTTTCGAGATCCCTCAAGTACAGGTTCTTTGGGGGATTGCCGAATGGAGTGATGCGAGCGTCATCCAGAAACGCGACCCGACGCCCATCCGCGCTGATCGTGGGTTCGGACGCGTTGCCCCCCATACACTGGTCCGAAGAGTCCAGGGCACTGACAAGGGTCAGTTTTCCGGTGGCGAGGTCCTGGACAAAGATGTCGGGAAGAGAGTTCGTGTCTCCCGGGGTGAGTTGGATTTCATCGCACGCGAAAACCACGGATTTGCCGTCCCGGGTGATCTGCAACCACTGCGGGGACCGGTTAAGCCGGTCCCGCTCCGGTCCCCTCCCGACCAGGCGGATGGTTCCGGAATCGCGATCGTGGACAAAACCGGAATACACATTGCTGCCACCCCCAGCCACGATGTCCGGTGCCGCGCTGGAGAACACGGTCAACCGGCCGTCGTCACTCAGGGAGGAGCTGCCGCGGCTGGGATCGGCCTGGCCCGCAGGACTGCGGCTGGGTCCTGACGCGGTGAGATTCGTCAACGTGGTGACGGCGGTCGATAGGAGTTCCTTCCGCAAGGAGCTGAGTTCGATGTCCACAACGTCGAAGGTTCCGTTGTCGTCGCCGGGCGTGACCACCGGATCTGCGGTCTGAAATATCACCTGCGTGCCGTCTTCGTTGAATGACGGCGCGAGAAAGGAGGCTTCGTCCGATAGAAGCCGGGTCTCTCCGGAGGAGAGAATCCGGTGGAACAGTCGCTCCGTCCCAGGCTCTCCGACTCCGGCCGACGGAATCGCTGCGCTGGTGACGAAGAGCAGTTGGGTTCCATCGGGGCTGAGGACCGGCGAGGACGAGGACGCCGGTTCACTCCCTCCGGGGGGCACGGTCAGGCGCAATTGATCCAGTGTTTGCAGTCCGGAAGTTTCGGTCCAAACCCGCACCTGGTTGGTGACGGCGGACAACGTCCCCACCGTGACGGTGAATGACAGCATCCGTCCGTCGGCGGACATGGAAACTGGATCCCCCGCGAAGGAGGCCGATTCCGACGCCCGAATGAATCGATTCTCTTGAAGGTCGCACCACCAGATGCCGTAGGCCTCGGCGGGGCGCGTCGCGGAGATTGAAAACGTCAGGAACCGTCCGTCCGCGCTCAGGGCCAGGTCATCAATCAACACCGGGGAGGTCAGGGGCGAGGCGGGTGTTCCGGGCAATACCACACGTCGCAGGGATTGGCCCTCCTGCCAGACGTAGAGTGCGGTGGCCATCCCGGACAGTGGCGCCAAATCGGTGGCATCGCTGACAAACACCACCGTTTTGCCGTCGTGGCTGACCAGGGGAAGGCTTGATCCGCGGTTTCCTGTTCCCCCTGTTGGCGAGCGACTCAGGAGCTCGGTGGCCCCTGTTTCCAGATTCCGGCGAAAGACATCGGGGGCGAGGTTGGGGTCGGGGGCATCCACGATCTGACTGGACGTGCTG
>JBGAPN010000453.1:0-4490 GCA_044221235.1 Limisphaerales bacterium | reverse complement strand
GAACTGGCTGCCGTTTGCTTGTGCACTTCCCGCCGGACTGGCCCATCCGATGTCGGCCGTCTCCCAGGGCGCAGGCAGGCCGTCCACCGGGACGCCGACCACCGCCGAGTCGACCCATTGGCCGGCTCCATAGAGAACCCGCGCCTTCAGCGGGTGAACCCCGGCCGCGGCATTCGAAAACGTCCACTGGTAAGGGATCGTCGAATCCTGTCCCAGCAGATTGGCGCCGTCATAGAACTGAACCGCGCTGATCGCATTCCCGTTTGGGTTGACCGTGGCATCCATGCCTAGGGTTGCCGGAGCAACGAATCCGCCTGTGGGGAATGGAATGCTCAGACCGATGTCCGGCGGCGGTGGCACAACCTGAATGTCAACCGGCGCCGAGCGGACCACCGATGTCCCCGCATAGATGGCCCGGGCATGAAGTTGGTAGGTGCCCGCCGCCACTCCACTCAGGGTAAATTCGTAGGGTTCCGTGAGATCGTCCCCCACGCGGGTGGAACCCAGGAAGAACCGAACCTTTGAGATGACATTTCCATTGGCTTGTACCGACGCCCGGAACACCACGGTTCCCGGAGCCGAAAACACCGAACCGCTGGATGGACTGACCAACGTAATCACCGGCCCGGTAACCGGAGGGGGCGGTGGAGGCGGGGTTACCGTCCCGGGGGTAAAAACCACCTCATTGGAGAGATCGCTTTCCAGACCGGCGGAGTTCACCGCGGAAACGGCAAAATAGTAGGTCACTCCATCTTGGAGATCGGTCAGCGATTGGGACGTCGTAGAACCGGCACTGACCACCTGGTCGTACGTTCGGCTCGAGGTTCCCTGGTAAACGCGGTAGGAGGTGACATCGGGTTCCGGATTACGGTCCCAGGTCAAAGTCACGCTGGCCGACGTCGCCAGGAATGGCCACGAGAGGACCACAGCAGAAAACACCAGCAGGCACCGGACAAAGACAAAGGGCCCCATGCGGTGCCATGGGGCAATGTGGTTCCGAACAGACCGCGAGCCTGAACCGGAAACATCATCCAAGGAATTGGCTTTCAAGCAGCAGAACCTAAAAAGACTCTCAATGACCCGGTTGAACCGGGACGCGACGGCGCCACGGGCGACCGGACCTGAGCTCCGGCGCACACGTCACCATGGCGAAAATATAAAACGCTGGCTGGGGGAGCAGGACAACCCCCGGATTCTCTGGGGGGCCACCCCTGCTCAACCGGGAAAGCCCGATTGGGAAAACTGACCCATTCGAACCCCGGCCAAGCAGGAGAGAGGCCGGAGTGCACGCAATTAGTCTTCAAGATGGCAATATCCGTCCAGCCCGCAGTGTCATTGCCTGCAATTCTCGTCACAGGGAATCGTCCCGGCAAATCCAACAGGGCTATCAGAACCACTGACGCCCTTTTCCATTGCAGATCTGCTCATCGCCGTATTCCTGCCGCGATTTCCAGCGCCTGCGGGCTTCCTGGAGGGATCCGTTTGCGATAACGTCCCCGTCAATACACCCATGCATGGCCGTTTCATTCCTGTCCTCGGACTCGGGTTCGGCATCGTGGCCGGATTCGCACTCCGGCTCCACGCCTCCGCCGACTCCGGCCGGGTGGAGTACAACCGCGACATCCGGCCCATTCTCTCGGACACCTGCTTTCACTGTCACGGTCCCGACAAGAACACCCGCAAAGGCAAGCTTCGTCTCGACCTCCGCGAGGAAGCGCTCGCCCGGAAGGCCTTCGAGCCCGGCCATCCGGACTCCAGCGAACTGGTGAAACGGCTGTTTTCATCGGATCCGGAGGAACTCATGCCTCCGCCCGAGGCGCACAAACCGCTGACGGCGGACCAGAAGGAGTTGCTGAAACGCTGGATCGCCGAAGGCGCGGCGTATCAGCCGCACTGGGCGTATGGACCCCTTGTGCGGCCGCCGACACCCAAGGTTCCCGGCGCGGAAAACGCGAAACCCAGGGCTCCCATCGACGCCTTCATCGTCGCCTCCCTCGCCCAACGCGGTCTGAACCTGTCCCCCGAAGCTGACCGGCGAACGCTCCTGCGTCGGCTCAGTCTCGATCTCACCGGCCTGCCACCCACACCCACGGAGGTGGAGGTCTTTGTCTCGGATTCCCATCCCGGAGCCTATGAGCGGCAGGTGGAACGCCTCCTGAAATCGCCGCGATTTGGTGAGCGCATGGCCGTTCCCTGGCTGGATCTCGTCCGATACGCCGACACGGTGGGTTACCACGGCGACCAGAACATCCATGTCTTTCCGTATCGCGACTACGTCATCCAGGCCTTCAATTCCAACAAGCCGTTCGACGAGTTCACCCGCGAGCAACTGGCCGGCGACCTCCTCCCGAATCCCAGCGCCGAGGCCCGCGTGGCGACCGGATTCAACCGGCTGAACATGGTCACCCGGGAAGGCGGCGCCCAACCCAGGGAGTATCTCGCGAAGTATGCGGCGGACCGTGTCCGAACCGTCGCCATGGCCTGGTTGGGTGCGACCATGGGCTGCGCGGAATGCCACGACCACAAGTTCGACCCGTTCACCCAGCGGGATTTCTACTCCCTGTCCGCCTTCTTCGCCGACGTGAAGCAATGGGGTGTCTACAGCGACTACGACTACACCCCGAATCCAGACCTCAAGGGCTGGAGCAACGATCATCCTTTTCCTCCGGAGCTGGAAGTGGCGAGTTCCTATCTCGAACTGCGGGCGGCGCGACTGGCTGATCAGATGGAGGCCATTGCCCAGGATTTTGCCGAATCCCTCCGGAGTCCGGGATCGCGTCGTGACGCCTTCCTCGTGTGGACCCGATTCGCCCGGGAATTCCTCCAGAGGAATCCCGACGGCTGGGTGACCGCCGTGCCGGAGGGCGCCACTCAGAACACCCATCTGGTGGTCACCCCATCCGGAGCCGTCACTCTCCTCCGGCCCGAGACGGATCCCGAGAAGGCGAGCCTTCCTCCGCTTCGCATTCCGCTGACCGCCGGAAGCCTGGGCGCCGTGCGAATCGAGCTCACTCCGGTCGGAACCAACGGCATCACCCGCGACGGTGGCAGCACCACCTTCCGTCCCTCGTTCAAGTGGATTCACGGCGGACAGGATCCGGTCACCCTGGCCGTCCAACACGCGGAGGCGAACCTCTCCGAACCCCGATATGCCAATGGCGACGAATTCATCGGCATTCGCGACAATTGGAAAACCAGCGGCCGCAGGAACACGGAGCTTCATCGCAGCATCTGGGTGTTCCGAACGCCACCGGTGGTGGCGGACGGCGATGTGCTGGTGGTGGATCTGCGTAACAATTCGCTGCAGGGAGTCCGCATTTCGGTGACTCCCTTTGCCGCCGCCAACCCCTGGCGGGCCGGGGGCAATGTGGAATTGGCGGACGCCCTGCAGGTCCCCGAACGGCGCCAGACCGATCGCGAGCGCCGTCTGCTGGCCGAAACATGGCTCCTGAGCAGCGACGTCGACGTCGATGAGCGGGATCGGCTCCAGAAAGCCCATTGGGACTACCTGAACTGCCGTAATGGCCGCAGTCCCACAGTGGTGACCGCCGCCTGGACTCCAGGGACCGTTCGGGTGCTTCCGCGGGGCAACTGGATGGACGAAAGCGGTGAAGTGGTTCAACCCAACCCGCCCGCAGCCCTCCCCCGAGCCGGCCTGCCTTCCGACCGGAGACTCACCCGGCTCGACCTCGCCAACTGGCTCACCTCACCCGAGAATCCCCTCACGGCGCGGGTCTTCGCCAACCGGCTTTGGAAGCAGTTTTTCGGAACGGGACTCTCGGCACAAACGGACGACCTCGGCGCCCAGGGGGAGTGGCCCACACATCCCGAACTGCTGGACTGGCTGGCGTCCGAATTCCGCGGCAGCGGTTGGGACGTCAAGCACCTGGTTCGGCTCATCGTGCTGTCGCAGACCTACCGGCAGAGCTCCAGTCTCCGGAAGGAGACGCGGGATTCCGATCCCTCCAACCGCTGGCTGGCCTCGCAAAACCCACGCCGCCTGGAGGCGGAATTCGTCCGCGACAACGCGCTGTTTATCGCGGGACTCCTGAATCTCGACCTCGGCGGTCCGAGCGCCTTCCCCTACCAGCCGTCGGGGTATTACGCGAACCTGCAGTTCCCTGACCGCGACTACCAACCCAGCCCGGATGACCGCCAATACCGCCGGGGCGTCTACGCCCACTGGCAGCGGACCTTCCTGAATCCCATGCTGGCGAATTTCGACGCGCCGTCCCGGGAGGAATGCACCGCCATGCGTCCGGTTTCGAACACGCCGCAACAGGCCCTCACCCTGCTGAACGATCCGGCGTTTGTGGAGGCCGCCCGCGCCCTGGCCGAACGCCTGCAAACAACGGCACCCGGCGGGGATCGGGACCGGCTGAACGCGGCTTTCAACCTGGCCCTCGCGCGTCCGGCCCGCGAGGCGGAGCAGGCCTCCCTGACCCGGTTCCTGGCCACCCAGCGCGCCTACTACCGCGAGCATCCGGACG
>JBGAPN010000452.1:0-4395 GCA_044221235.1 Limisphaerales bacterium | reverse complement strand
ACTTCAAGCCGGCCGCCCGTTCAATGGCCCGGCACACCGACTCCACAGACCGGCCATCCCGGGCTTTGGCGGCGACAAAGGACATCAACTTCCTTTGTTGGGGGGCAAATCGGGTTGCCCGGGAATAGGTGGTATAGACGACGGGGTTTGCCTGAAAGGTCCGGGTAACCTCGCAAATCCCCACCACAACGGCCCGGTGATCATTCAATTCCAGGGTGTCGCCCACCGCCAGGGGAATCCGCCGCCCGCCGGCCAGCACCTTGGCCAGCTTTCCCCGCGCCCCCACCGCATCCACAATAACCCCGTCGCTTTGGCGAAGGTCGGACAACGATCCCGCAACCATGACCGGCGGACCTCCGATCAGCGTTTCGTCGTCCAACCCGATGACCACACAGGTCTGAAAGGTCCCGTTGGAAAGTCGGGCCTGAATGGCGCCCTTGTAGATCGGAACCGCCCACTCGACGCCGTCCACGCCGCGCACCCGGAGCACCTGGGTGTCCTGGAGGGGTTTGATGTCATCGATGTATTGAACCTCGGGATCCACCACCCAGATGTCCGGCAGCCCCACGTCCGTCAGGAAGCTGAAGGTGCGAGTCATGACGCCGGCAAAGATTGCTGACTGCTGAGTGATCAGGAGGGATGCAAACGTCAGCCCGATGATGATCCCAATGTACCGGGCCCGGTCACCAACCAGCATGCGGAGGGCAAAATAGTTCATGGGCGACAGTGGGCTGAGCCGAGAAAGACCGGGAGCGCGCCGACGGGTTCACGAGGGAGGCATTACTTTGATCCCTTCGTTGCAGCACGTCCATTGGACCTTTGAAAAATCCGGAGCGTACGATTCGCCGCGTCCCAACAACTTCAACAACTTCGGGCTAGGAAGCCACCCCGCTTCAACCTTAACCTTTCGGCGTCGCACCGGCCGTCCAGCCTTGGCCAAACCCGGGCCGGGCCCCGTGCGGCGACCGCCCCCGGACATCATCATGCAGGCGACCGAACATCCGTACGGGTTTCTGACCCTGTTCCTAGGTGCTGCCCTGCTCTTCCCCCTGGTCCCGCTCGCCCTCGCGCGACTCTGGGCCTGCACTTTTTCACCCCCCAAGCCCGGACCCGACAAGCAGGCCACCTACGAATGCGGTCTGGCGACCGGGGGCAATCCGCTCGTGCGTTTCCGATCGGGCTATTACCTCTACGGCCTGCTGTTCCTCATCTTCGACGTCGAGGCGGTCTTCCTGTTCCCGGTCTCCGTGGCTTTCCTGGGACTGCCGCCTGGCGCCGTGCTCGCCATGCTGCTGTTCGTGCTCCTGCTGCTGGAGGGCCTCGCCTGGGCCTGGCTCAAGGGCCTGCTGACTTGGAAATGATCCGACTCCACCACCCCATTGCCCCACTCCATGATTGATGAAGGACTCAAAAACGAGCTGGCCAAACAGGGGGTGTTCGTCACGTCACTGCAGGAACTCTACAACTGGGGACGCAGCAATTCCGTCTGGCCGCTTTCCTTCGGCCTCGCCTGCTGCGCCATTGAAATGATGGCTGCCAGCATGGCCCGCTTCGACATTTCACGATTTGGGTCGGAGGTTTTTCGACCGTCGCCGCGCCAAGCCGACCTGATGATCGTCGCTGGTACGGTCACCAAGAAAATGGCCCCACAGGTCGTACGGCTCTACAACCAGATGCCCGAGCCCAAATACGTGATTGCGATGGGCGCCTGCGCCATCTCCGGCGGCCCCTTCAAGCAGGGCTACAACGTGCTCAAGGGCATCGACCGGTTCATTCCCGTCGATGTCCACATCCCCGGATGCCCGCCCCGCCCGGAGGCCCTGCTGCATGCGCTGATCACGCTCCAGAAGAAGATGGCCGCCCAACCGCTCACCGGACCCGGCCGCCCACGTCATTTGGATCCTGATGCGCCCAGCGAATACCCCGTTCCCGGTTTTGGACCACACGACCTTGTGCCACCGCGCAACGACGCCTTGTGGCATCCGGCACCCGTCGTACGCCCCACCTGAGCCGGACCAAACGCGAGGATCGAACCCGACCCAATGAAGCCCCTCGACGTCCTGAAAGCCGAATTGGAATCCGCGGTGCCCGGCGCCCGTGTGGAATGGGTTCCGAATTCGGCCGTGCCGGACCAATCCTCACTGCGAGTCACACCCTCTTCGGCCCTCGCTGTGGCGCTGCACCTTCGGCAGAGTCCGGAACTGGCGCTTGATTTTTGTTCCAACGTCACCGGCATCGACTGGCCCGACCGGACCGAAAAACTCAAGGTCAAGCGGATGGTGGACGGCGTGGAGAAAGACGTGGAGGAAACCCGGGTCATCCCCGGTTTCCTGGAGGTGGTGTACCACCTCTACTCCGTCTCCCGGAAGACCGGCCCGCTCATCCTCCGACAGCGCACGGTGGATCGCGGTACGGGGGTCGACGTCGCCTCGCTCACTCCGGTCTGGCGAAGCTGCGAACTCCAGGAACGGGAAGTCTTCGACCTATTTGGCGTGCGCTTCACCGGACATCCCGATCTGCGGCGCATTCTCATGTGGGACGGATTCGCCGATTTCCCCATGCGGAAGGATTACACCGAACCCGACGACTACGAGTACGAGCCGACCCCGCACGACGACGTCCTGGAACGGGCCGCAATCCACTACTCCAACCCGGAGGCGACCTCATGATGATTCCGCGATCGCGAGCGCCTTCCTTCCAGCCCCGATACCTGCAGGACGGTACTGAATCCGATGGCGAACTGCTGGAAGTGTCGCTCGGACCGCAGCATCCCAGCACGCATGGCGTGTTCCGGATGGATGCCACGCTCGACGGCGAAGTGGTGACGCGGTTGAAGCCTGTCTTCGGATACCTGCACCGGAATCATGAGAAGATCGCTGAAGGCACGAGCTACCTGGCGTCGATGCCCTACACCGATCGCCTGGACTATTTCTGTTCGCTCACCAGCAACTGGGCGTATGCCCTCGCGGTGGAAAAACTCGCGGGCCTCGCCGTCCCGGAGCGCGCCGAGTATCTCCGCGTCATCACCGCCGAGCTCACCCGCCTGCAAAACCACGCCTGCGTCTGCGGGTTTCTCCTGCAGGACATGGGGGCCCTGGGCACGCCCTTGATGTATGCGTTCCGCGAACGCGAGAAGGTGCTCGACCTGTTCGAATCCCTGACCGGTGCCCGCATGATGTGCAATTACATGCGCTTCGGGGGCTGCCGGTGTGATGTCCCGGCCGGCTGGCTGGACCAGGCCCGGCAGTTGGTGGACGGTTTCCCGCGTTTCCTCGATGAATTCGAGGCCCTGCTCAGTGGGAATGAAATCCTGCTGGCCCGCACGCAGGGCATCGCTCCGCTCCGCCCCGAGCTGGCCATCAACGGCGGACTGACCGGCCCCCTGCTCCGCGCCTGCGGCGTCGATTACGATCTGCGAAAGGTGGACCGCTACGGGATCTACGACCGCTTTGAGTTCCGAATTCCACTGGGCGAACACGGTGACGTCTACGACCGGTACATGATCCGCGTCCTGGAAATGCGCGAGTCCCTCAAAATACTTCAGCAGGCGCTCCAGTCGGTTCCCGGCGGTCCCATCATCGACCCTAAAGCCAAGCTGCGCGGGTTCCGCCCCAAGGCCGGCGAGGCCTACGGGCGGCTGGAGTCGCCGAAGGGTGAGCTGGGATTCTACCTGATCAGCGACGGCGGACCGAACCCCTACCGCTACCGCATCCGTCCGCCGAGCTTCATCAACCTCACCCTGCTCGAGGACATGTGCATCGGCCGTCCGCTCGCCGACGTGGTGATCATCCTCGGAAGCATCGACATCGTCATGGGGGAGGTGGACCGATGAACCCGATCGCCGGCTCAGGAATCCTCCAGGGACTCGCCGAAACCGCGAAGAATTTCGTGGGCAGCTTCACCCGGCCGGAGGAGCGGCTGGTAACCATCGAGTACCCGGAGGAGCGACAAAAGCTGCCGGAGAACTCCCGACAGTTTCCGTTTCTGGTCTTCGACGGCGACAACGCGGAGGCAGGACTCCGCTGCGTCGCCTGCCAGATCTGCGAGAAGGAGTGCCCGCCGCAGTGCATCTACATCATCAAGAGTAAGGCCAAAAAGCCCGACTACGCCGGCAAACCCCAGTTCTTCCCCGCAATCTTCGACATCGACATCTCGGTCTGCATGAGCTGCCAGATCTGCGTGGAAGTGTGTCCGTTTGACGCCATCAAGATGGACCAGGACTTCGAGCTGGCGACGTCCGACCGTTTCGCAGGACTGCTCTTTCACAAGGACCGCCTGGCTCGGCCCAACTCGCATTTCCAAGCGCTGCACCCGACCGACGCCACCGAGATCGACCAGCGGCGGGTTGCAGAAGTGGAGAAGGTGAAACAGGCCGCGGCCAAGGCGGCCGCCGCG
>JBGAPN010000451.1:0-4396 GCA_044221235.1 Limisphaerales bacterium | reverse complement strand
ATTAACCGAACGCACCCGGTCCGAAGGTGGTGACACCTTTCGGGATTGTGAATTCGCCCGTTTTGCCTCCTGGGCATTGAATCAGGTTGTGCAGGCTTTTGTCATACACGATGCCATCAACGCTCGCGTAGGTCGCATTGGCCGGGTCAACCGTAATCACCTCCAGATTCATGCACCCGGCGAAGGCCTTGGGCAAAAGATTGGTGACGCTGCCTGGAATGGAGATGCTGGTTAGTCCCGAACAGTTGGCGAACGCTGAGTTGCCGATGCTGGCAACGCCGGCGGGAAGGGTGATGCTGGTCAGGCTGGAGCATCCCAAAAACGTTTCGTCCCCGATGCTGGTGATGCTGCTCGGGATGGTGATGCCGGCCAGGCTTCGGCAGAAGATGAACGCATAGTCTCCAATGCTCGTGACACTGCTTGGGATGGAGATGCTGGCCAGGCCGTAGCAGCCATCAAACGCACCAGCTCCGATTCTAATGACGCCATCGGGGATGGTGATGGCAGAGAGCTTTTCGCATCCGCTGAAAGCCAAATCTCCGATGCTGGTGACGCCGTGTGGAATGCTGACGTTGGGCAGGCGGTAACAGCCCCCGAAGGCTCCTTTCCCAATGCTGGTGAGGCTGCTCGGGAATGGGATGCTGTTCAGGCCGGAACAGCCGCTGAAGACATAGTCCCCGATGCTCTCGATGTTGTTCGGAAGGGTCACGCTGGTCAGTCCGTAACAGGCTGCAAACGCGCTCTGCCCGATGTGGGCGACGCTGTCGGGAATGGTGATGGCGGGGATTTTGTCACACAGACCGAACGCATCGCCTTCGATGCGGGTGATGCTATTGGGAAGAGTAACGCCCGTCAGGTGGCGACAGGCAAAGAACGCTTTGCTTCCGATGCCAGTGACGGGGCGGCCTTCATGGATGCCGGCGATGATGATGTCGCCCGCCGCATCCGGGCTGTTGGTCACGTAGGCGTAGGTGCCATCGTCGGAAACGGCGTAATTGACCTGCGCCCAAGACGCCACTGGCAACAGGCCCAAGAACAGCAGGAGCGCGACGAGAACTGGTATTCGCTTTCCTTCGAACGAGGGTTGGTTGTTGGGGCGGATTCTGCTCGCGGCCGGTGTTCGGGGTGGCCATGGAGTCTTCATTTACCCGATACACACCGGGTTTCCGGGAAAAGGATTCGCGGAAAATGGATGAAACCTCAATCCGCCCCTACCGGCCTCGCGTTAGTTGCCCCGCAACGCGGCCAACAGGGCCCGCAGCTCGTCGGCCACCTCGCCGGCACTGCCCACGGTCTGGCCGATTTCCTGCAGCAATAGATCGCGGTAGCGCTGGCGAAAGCGATGGAGCAGCGACTTGAATGCGGGCAAGGTCAGCCCGAGCCGGCCAGCGGCATCCGCGAGCGTCGGTGGGTCGTCGGCAGAGGTGAGGAACGGCTTGAGCACCTCGAAGCGGGTGTCCGTCCGGGCGGCACATTCTGCGGCGAGTTGGTCCACGACGCGGGCCAGCAGGGTCACGGCCCAAGCGCGCTGGAACAGGCGCTCCGGCGTGACATCATGCGAGATCTCCGCCAGATAGCCGGCCTCGCCTCGTTCGGTGATCAGCGCGTCCAACGAGCCGATGCAGTCATCGCCACGCTTCTGGCGCCACCCCTTCCGCCAATCGTTGATCAGGAACCGATTGAGCGCGGTGAGGAGGAACGAGCGGAAGCGGCCGCCCTCGGGCGTGAGGCCTTGGGCAAAGTCGTTGGCGAGCAGTTTGGCGAAGAACTGCTGGGTCAGGTCCGCGGCGTCCTCCGGGCTGCTCCCCTTGCGACGCACGTAGGCGTAAAGCGGATACCAGTAGTCGCGGCAGAGCTCCTCCATCGCCGCGTGCGCCTCCTCCGGAATCCGCCCTCCCGCCCGGAGAATCACGCTCCAGCGGGTTGTCGCAAAGACCCGTCCAGCCGGCGGGCTTGGACGATCAGCCACGGGTTTGGCGGAGGTCACGGCAACAAAGCAAAGCCGACCGCCTCACGCGCGAACAGCCCAAATTATCGGGATCCCGACGCATCCGAAATGCTCGTGGTCACGCTGACTGAGTTGCCTGCCTCGACCCAATTCAATAGTCGCGGCAGGCCTATCTGCTCCAACGGCCCCCAAGGTCATTCCCCAGCTCCGAATCGCGTCCAGACATGCGAATGACGAGGGAAAGATCCTTCGGTGGGTTTCGGACGCTGAGCATCGAACATTGGAGCACCAGAGCAGGCATGCCCCTGTTCCTTCTCCGTCCGAGTCGGAACACCCGGGAACCTCACGGACGATGGAGCCGATAAAAGCCCGCCGCCTGATCCATTAGCACACGGAGTGTGAGCCCGTTTTCCCCTGCCACCGGCGTTGCCGACATCGCCGCCCATGGCCCGTCCGGCCCGGACGTGCTTTCGAGATGGTAGCCCGCCGCCGCTTCGGGCCATGACAGAATCAGTTCGCCGCCGGCCCGTTGCGCGGCAAGGGCGGGCGGCAATGTCAGACTGCGGATATGGACCCCGCCATATTCCGCAATATACGACCCGCCAACTCCGCCCAGAACATAGTTGCCTGTTCCCACCACGGCCCGTGAACCGTCCGCGGAGCAAGCCAGCACAATATCACTATCCACTAATGGGCTCCAATCGGTGTCCTCAGTCCAAGTGAGGCCCCCATCAACGGAGCGGTGGATGGAGGATCCCGAAGAACGGGAGGATCGCTGAGACACCAAAAGGTTCAATCCGTCCGCCGAACTCGCGACACGCCACCACCGCTGTCCCGGCAGCGCGCTTCGCAGCCAACGGGCACCCTCATCCATGGAGATATGCACTCCCTCGTCGCTGGCCGCGATGATCCGTTTTCCATCCGCTGAGCAGGCCAAAGAACTCCAGGCCTTTTCCGGCGCGTCGCTTTTTTTCCAAGTAAGCCCCGCATCGGAGGAGAGGAAAATCAACCCGGAGCTGGCGGCGACAAGCCTTGTCCCATCGGACGAGGAGGCGACACAGGGAGAGAAAGGACGCGACGCGGTCAAATCCATCTTCACCCAGGTTAACCCTGAATCCGACGACAAATAGAAACCGCCCGGCGCAGGCCAAGGCTCCCAATCCCATGAGGCCCGGCAGGCCGCGAGAAGCTTCGAACCCTCTGCGGACATGGCGATGGTAGTCCAATAGGCGTTCGGAGCGCTGGTTTTCCGCCACGTTTTCCCAACATCGGATGAAACGTAAATACCCTCGCCAGACCCGCCCGCGGCGAGCCACTGGCCATTCGATGAGGAGGCAAGCGAAGTCCAGGAGACCTTGGGAGCGGAGGACCGCTCCCAGGTTGTGCCACCATCAGGCGACAGGAAAATGGCGCGCCCATCCTCCTCTCCGCGCAGGCTCAGGCTCGCCGTCGCGATCTTTGTTCCATCGCTTGAGCAAGTTACGGCTACCCAGTCGCCCTGCGGGGGGGTGGCGGCGCTGGGTATGCCGGCCAGGAGGAGCCAAACCACCCCCAAGATGGGTCCGATGGGGACCACGGCCCAAGTGGGACCGGCGAATCTGCGGAGCAAGGAGAGTTTCATGCACCCCAGGGACACCGCGATTCCGGGGAACAGATTCGCGGATTTCCGAGAATTCCTTTCGACGCCGCGAAGCGATACGATTGGAACTATCGTTTGACATACTTCAGTACCTCTGGAGCCCCGGCCGAGGGATCGTCCAGCCGATGGTCATCGTCGTGCCGCAGGTATTTCCTGAAGAAGGAAACGAGGAAGCCGGCGGAGATTTGGTTGATACGATGGGGTTCGATCAGCGGGTGAATGGGTCTGCCCACCGTGGCCTGGAAATTCTCCTTCGTGGTCAGCAGGGGCAGATCCGCGAAGCTCCAGTGGACGGTCCCGGAGATCTGGATGTAGTAACCGTCATGGGTCATGTTTTCCATGACAGCGAGCCGGTCATCGGGCCGGCCATCCGGCATGGTGATTTCGGGCGTATCCGCGCGCAGGTAGAGGAAGGGTTTCGGCAGCGGGATCTCCAGCAGTTCGGGAATGAAGAAAACTCCATCCATGCCCGCACCCGCGTGAATGCGAGGGTCCGTCCGGCAAAGTTCCGCAGCGGTGATTCCGCCCATGGAAAAGCCAAACGCTCCAACGCGCGAAAAATCCAAACGGCCGGCCCAACCGGAGCCTTCGCCATTCATGCGGACGAGCTCATCGCAAACCAGATGGGCATCCGCGACCCGGTCCGCCAAAGCATCGTAAATGGCCTTCGGCGAGGTGAAATCTGTGGGTTTGCCGTGCACAATGGTGCCGTTCGGAAAGGCGCTGGCGAAGGTCTCGCGGTGATCCATGGACGCGATGACGAATCCATGACTGGCCAGTTCCAGCAGCTTGTAGAGGTTCTCGCGGCG
>JBGAPN010000450.1:0-4400 GCA_044221235.1 Limisphaerales bacterium | reverse complement strand
GGTTGGATCATGGTTACCTTGGCAGCCCTGCTTTTTCTCCCGATGACGTTTGCGCGCCGTGTTGAAGCCTCCGCGCCGACATCGCGAAACCCACCCGGTTCCGTGACGAACACGAACACGTCCCAAGCCACGGAGTCCGACTCGCCGGGCCGACTGCTCGAGGAGTTGTTGTTGTTCCGGCGGGGCGGGTTCCGATTCCCGGACCAGGCGACCGATCTCGAGGTTGCGCCGTAGAATCAACCCCGCGATCACCACCGAGCCGGCAATCCAGATCAGGCTCAAGGCCGTGACCAACTCGAAGGAAGGAGTAGGGATTGTCGATGAGGTCGGAGTCGGACCCTGGACTGAATACTTCGGGCTACTACCCATCTCAGTCAGGACCACCGACGTGGAGGCCTTCGCCGGGTAGGCTTCCTTCACCGGTGAAACCATCCAAGGTCCCAGCCAGTACGCGACGCCGGTGGGCAGGGTGAAACTCGGAGGCAAGAGCAGCTTGGCGACGACCAGCAGCCAGAGGGAACAGCGGACGGTGGCCCGCAATCCACGACCCGCGATGAGTTCCACCGCTGCCAGCACAAGCACCAGGATGACCGTCTGGATCAGCATGGAGGCGCCCACCTGGGTGGCAGAGGCACTGAGTTCGTTCATCAGGGGCATCATGGAAGCGACAAAAGACGTTTTATCTCTACAACTGTAAAAATGTCAATCGCGAGGTCGTCCTGCGGAAGTTGAGAAGGAACTGTCCCAATCTTGTAAACGGATTCTAGGAAGGCCAGGAGCGTTCGCCGGGCGCCATCGGGGGGGCGCTCCAGCCATCCCGTATCAGGTGCGACGGGTTTTAGTCCTCACCCTTTCCATAGGGCGCTCGGTCAATTCCTGACCGTTAATGTCGAACCGCACGGAATTCACCTTCGGCTTATAATCGCCCTGCCATCGAGGTTTTTTAGAATTCCAAGATATGGATGAAGTGAAAGACCTGATGTCCGAGCCCACCGCCTCGCCCGGGACGTGGGCCCCGGCAGCGCCTTGGGTGTCGACCAGGAGACCGTGCCGGGTTCGCTACGGCAGTTGGGAGTAAGCGCATCATGGCTGTCGCGCTCCGCTCTTGAGGAAGGCCTCGTAGAGCGCAGCGGGGTCTTCAGCAACGAGTTCGGTATAGCCACAGTCCCCACAGATGTTCGCCTTCAGCTTGGCATAAACAGCGCCTTTGAACACCCAGGCTTCCGGATTGGTATATCCGACCCGCGCTTTCAGCGTGCCGTCCGAGTGTTGGCCCTGGTCGATGACGCTTGCCAGGGGAATGACCTTCGCCGACCCGCATTTGGTGCACTTTGGTTTCATGGTATTCGAGTTCGTTGCCTTGGCCTCGCGTCAGAATCCACCGGCAGGTCCAGGAAGCGAAGGCGGAAATCCCAGGGTCGCTACGCTCAAACTCAGGACGGTAGGTGACCGACCGACTGGGCGATGTTCTGCGCCGGCGTGGGACCGGATTCATGGTCCGTGTATGTCGAACTCCGCGCGCCCGCAACCGAGCGTTTCGGGTGAGGCGGCTTCTGCGGCTGATTCCTGGACCGCTATTTTCTCGTGAAACCCCGATGCGATGCTCGGCACTCTTGCCGGGATTTGTGGGCCGCATTCGCCACCGGCCCCGGTTTTTGTCCCTCTCAATAAAATGGGCGGACCTCAATGGAAGCTCGGCAAGCCGCGCTCGCCTTGCTGGCCCACATCAGCGCATCCTCGTCGGAAGCGCAGTCCAGCCCCCAAAAGCCGTCCAGGTAGTTCGGCGCCACTAGACCCGTGCCCTCCGTGACGACAGGGCTCCGGGGGCCATCATACCCCACGCACTTGGCAGTACTGGGCGGACGAAGCCCGCCGACAAACACCCGAACGCCCTTCATCTCCATTTCGTCGTTCAGTGCATCGATGGCGTGCCGCGCCTCCCCGGGCAACGAAGCCGCGTGGTCAAAGCCGTGTGCTCGCAGCACCGAGATCAAATACTTTCCCATGAATCCTCAAGAATTCTGTGGGCCTGCCGTTTCCTGTCAATCCTGCTAATGCTCAGCCCCGGCAATCCCGGCTTGGCGATCTCAGCCCATGCTGGGTGGGTCACCCGCAGCAAAGCAGTGTCTCCGGTTCGCTCCACAGCGATACTCCCGATTATGTTAGGCCACGGTCTTCGGCTTTCTCTTTCCATAAACCCCGAGTGCACTGCGCAACTGTGGTGAAAGCTTTGGCTTGAGCTGCCGCTTTCGGACAGTGGGACAACCATAGTCTTGGCCTTCTTTCAATGCGCGCCCTATCCGACGCCACTCGTCCGTGTCACGCGTCGCTGGCGCTCGAAACTTGTAGCCCATGTAAACCATATCACCGCGACACTGCGGACACTTCAAAACCTTCCGCGCCGGTCGGACGCCCTTCCCGTCGGGGAAACGATACGCGTGCGGCTTCTTGAAAACCTTCCGGCAACTAAAACAAGCGTGCTGGCTGAGTGTCGGCATGACGTGTGGAGTGGCCTTACAATCAGCAGTGTATGCGGGGCGCCTGCCGGGACAAGGCGAGGTCTTGCAGGGAGTCGTGATTCCGGCAGGCGAGCCGGGTACTCCACCTGGACCTGCAAAAGGGTGAAGAGGTGGGGCCTTTGTTCTGTAAAGTGACCCCGGTGATGGCCGTGGAGTACGACGGCACGCTCCGCGACGTGGACTGCAGCTCGGGCGCCAACATCCGGGGCCGGCGGTTTGCCCCTTGCACCTCGCGCTGAATTCGTTGAACGGGCGATCTTCCGCTACACTTCCACCATGAGCTCCTTCCATGGCCACACACGGGTGCCGCCTCCCGTGAATGAACCCATACGTTCATATGCTCCTGGCTCTTCCGAACGGGCGTCGCTGAAAGCCCGGCTGGCGGATATTGCCGGGCAGACGCTCGACATCCCGGTGGTGATCGGGGGCGAGGAAATCCGAACCGGAATCACCGGACGGTCGGTCATGCCGCACGAGCATCGACACGTGTTGGCGACATACCACAAGGCCACTCCGGAGCTGGCAACCCGGGCGATCGAGTCCGCACTGGAGGCCCGTCGCGAATGGTCAAGCTGGGCGTTGGAGGATCGCGCGGCGGTGTTCCTGAAGGCCGCCGAACTGCTGGCCACCTCCTGGCGGGATACCCTCAACGCGGCGACCATGCTGGGCCAGTCCAAGACGGTGTATCAGGCGGAGATCGATTCGGCGTGCGAACTCATCGACTTCTGGCGGTTCAATGTGCACTTCGCCTCGGAGTTGGCGGGGGACCAGCCGATCAGCGATCACGCGGTGTGGAATCGGGTCGAGCTTCGCGCGTTGGAGGGGTTCGTCTACGCAGTCTCGCCCTTCAATTTCACGGCCATTGCTGGGAATCTCCCCACGGCGCCGGCGCTCCTGGGAAACACCGTGGTCTGGAAGCCGGCGTCGAGCGCCCTGTATTCGGCGCACCACTTGGTGCGGTTGCTGACGGTGGCGGGATTGCCGCCGGGCGTCATCAATGTGATCCCGGGCGACCCTGCTCCCCTCTCCAATGTCGTGCTCGCGCACCGCGATCTGGCCGGCGTGCATTTCACGGGAAGCACGGCAGTGTTCAATGGGATTTGGCGAACGGTGGGAAATGGGGTCGACCGATATCGCTGCTATCCACGACTGGTTGGCGAGACGGGAGGGAAGGACTTTGTATTGGCGCACGCTTCGGCGGACGTGGAGGCGCTGGCGACGGCCATTGTCCGCGGTGGGTTTGAGTACCAGGGACAGAAATGTTCGGCGGCCAGCCGGATTTATGTTCCCCGTTCCGTGTGGCCGGAACTGCGGGACCGGCTGGTGGCCCGCATGGAGTCCATTGGAGTGGGGGACGTCCGGGACTTCCGGAACTTCATGGGAGCAGTCATCGACGAGGCGGCGTTTGACCGCATTGCCGGGCACATTGACGAGGCGCGTGGAACGGCGCGGATTGTCGCGGGCGGCGGGACGGACAAGAGCCGGGGCTACTTCATTCGGCCGACCCTGATTGAGACCGACCGTCCGGATCTCCGGCAGCTGACGGAGGAAATCTTCGGGCCGGTGGTGACGGCGTATGTCTATGACGATTCGCAATGGGCGGAGACTCTTCGCTGGGTGGACCAAACCTCCCCTTACGCGCTGACCGGTGCGGTGTTTGCCCAGGATCGACGGGCCATCCTGGAGGCAACCACGGCGCTGCGGGATGCGGCGGGCAATTTCTACATCAACGACAAGCCCACCGGGGCGGTGGTGGGTCAGCAGCCGTTTGGTGGCGCGCGGCGTTCGGGGACAAACGACAAGGCGGGATCCAAGCTGAATCTGCTGCGCTGGGTCAGCGCCCGGACGGTGAAGGAAAACTTCCATCCGCCCACCGACTTT
>JBGAPN010000449.1:0-4613 GCA_044221235.1 Limisphaerales bacterium | reverse complement strand
CGCGCCTTTCACGACTCCCGTCGCGCCGATCTATGGATCCCAACTGCGGAACCGATGGCTAATGCCAACAAGCCGGCGACCACCCAGGCCGGAGCCGAAGGATAACCCGTAACCAATTGAGCAATAGCGCTTACAGCCGGTCCACCACACACGCCAACCCCAATCAATGCCTCGTGTATGCCACCATGCTCGCTCTGAGTGGAACTTCCATCCATCGCATAGTACAAGGCGGAGTAGTACAGGAGGGCTGAGGACCAACCCAGGCCGATTTGTGCCACAACTAAAACCGGAAGGCTCGTCGTCAACACAACGGCAGCGAAGCTGACCGCCAAGGTGACAAATGCACCCAAATACCATCCGAACCGGTAATGCCAGCCGGGCCAGAGCCACAGCTTGACGAATGCAAGTGCCCGGGAATGAAGCCAAAGGGAGAAGACCAACCCTGCCCCGGCCAAGTCCAATCCAAAGCGGGCAGACAGCCCGGGCGCCATCGCCACCAGGGTGTTGATCGCCATGTAGTTGAACGGATTCGCCAGCCAAGCGAGGCGCTGGAAGTGTCCCGAGTTTGAGATGGAGAGTGAACCGACAGTCGCCACGGATTCCCGGCCTTGGATCCATTCCGATTGCCGCCCCGCTCGTTGCAGGGGCCAAGTCATCGCGAATTGAATCATGTGAATGGCCATGGGGAGCCAATAAAGACTTCCGGCTCCCAAACGTTCGAAGACCCATCCGCCGGTGGAGTACGCTACCGCAGCGGTACCTGCCCAAATGACGTTATAGAGGCCGACGCGGTTCGGAAGCCGTTCTGAGGTTCACTTTCGCTGACCAGCGCCTCCAGCATGGGCCAGGTAAAACACAAGCTGACCGTCCAGATCCCAAGGGCACGAATTGACCCCAAGTGGCAGGAATGAACCACCCAATGGCAATTCCCAACGTCATCCCACCAAAACCAATCCGCAGTGCGGGAAAATTTCCATGTCGCTGGCCGAACCGCCCTCCGAACAATGACGCCGGAATGTAAACCAAGCCGTGCACCGCGGCGACCGCCAGGTTGTCCAGGTTGGAGAACCCATAACGATTCCGGAACAGAAACAGCAGGTAATTAAAGAAATACGCCGTGGCGAACGAATTGAGGCCCTCCAATATGAAGTAGCCAGTCTTGGAAGGCTCTGGGCGCATGTCGTCAGGAAGCTGCCGTCGCACCGATGCGGCGGACCGGAACGAAGGGAATAAAAAGACCGGAGTGGGCCTTCAGGAGGCTGCCTTCTTCTTGGTGAAGACGTGGGTCGCGTGGCCGAAATAAACCTCAGCCGCCTCCATCAATGTCTCGGACAGCGTGGGATGGGGATGCACGATCGCGGCCAGGTCTTCCACTGTGGCGCCCATTTCCACCGCTACCGTCCCTTCGCCAATCAACTCTCCAGCCCCATGTCCTACCAAACCGACGCCAAGGATCCGGTGCGTGTCCGGATCGATCACCAGCTTTGTCAGGCCGTCCACCCGGTCATAGGTCAGCGCGCGGCCCGATGCACCCCACGGAAACTTCGCGATTTCAACCGGCCGATTGGCGGCCTTGGCCTCTTGCTCCGTCAATCCAACCCAGGCCACCTCGGGGTCGGTAAACACCACTGCGGGGACGACGTAGTCCCGATTCACTTCCCCAACTTCCCCAACTTCCCCGGCCAGGTTTGACACGGCGATCCGGGCCTCACGGCTGGCTTTGTGGGCCAGCAGCATCCCCCCAGCTATGTCTCCGATAGCCAGGATGTTTGGATCCAAGGTCTGCATCCGTTCATCGACCTTGATGAACCCGCGTTCGTCCCGTTCCACCTTGGTATTCTCAAGCCCCAAATCCTGCCCATTTGGGGTGCGTCCAACCGAGACCAACACCCGGTCAAACAATTCCTCGAGACGCTGCCCATTGAACTCGGAAACCACCTTGATTTGCTTTCCGGAACTTCGCATCTCCAGGACCTTGGATTTTAGCCGCACCTCTTTGAAATTCTTGCGGGCATAGAGGGCCACAGGGCGCACCAAGTCGGGATCCGCACCCGCCAGGATGGTGTCCAGTGCTTCAACCACCGTCACTTGGGAGCCCAATGATGCGTAGACTGTTCCAAGCTCCATCCCGATGTATCCGCCTCCAATCACCAACAGGCTCGTGGGGATGTCCGGGACCTCCAGGGCCTCCGTGGAGGTCATGACACGTGGATTCCCGAGGTCAAAAACCCGGGGCAGAGCCGGCTTGGATCCGACAGCCACAATGGCCTTTTGGAATCGGTAAAACTGGTTTCCTGATGCAGGAGTTTCTACCCTCAAGGTGCTGGAATCCTCGAAGTAACCCCGACCGTGGATCACCTCCACACCCTCATTCTCGCCAGGCTTGCGATCCCGCCGCCCAGTTTCTCCAGGATGGAATTCTTCCAGCCGCGCAACTTCTCCAGATCCACCTGCGGCTCACCAAACGAAATGCCACGAAGAGCAGATTCCCGTGCAGCGTGAATCGCGTGGGACGCGTTCAGAAGTGCCTTGGACGGAATGCACCCCCGGTTCATGCAGACTCCCCCCAACCGCGGTTCGCGCTCAACCATCAGCACTTTTCTTCCAAGGTCCGCGGCATAAAACGCCGCGGCATATCCGCCAGGACCAGCACCAACCACCACAATGTCCACCTGGATCGCTTCCATGATGTCGCTTCTGTTGATTTAGAGATTCACTGCGGACTCCGGAAACTCTTCCAGCGTCTTGACCAGATCCACGACGAATCGAGCGGCAGCACCACCGTCGATGACGCGATGGTCGTAGCTAACCGCAATGGGCATCATGGGGCGTGCGGCGATTGAACCGTCAGCCCTCGCCACCGGCTTCAACGAGGTGCGTCCGAGCCCCAGAATCGCCACTTCGGGCTTGTTGATGATCGGTGTGAAATGCCCCCCCCCAATGGCTCCCTGGTTGGAAATCGTGAACGTTCCACCCCTCATGTCATCGGGGCCGAGTGTCCGATTTCGAGATTTTTCCGCGATGCTGGCAAGATCCTGCGCCAACGTATCCACTGCGATCCCCAGATGATAGTAGTGCTTCAAAACCAGGGTCTCGTTGACTTCATCGATGCTGGCATTGAATCGCGGATGGCGTTTCAGAACTTCAACCAGGGCCTTCAGAATAAACGGTGTCGGCGTCAGGCGGGCGCCCGCCTTCTCGAAGGCCGATTTATGACGGGTGCGCAGATCCTCCACCCGCGTCATGTCCACTTCATCAAACTGGGTGACATGCGGCAGGGTGACTGAGTTCTCCACCATGCGGGCGGATATCACTTTTCTGAGTGCCGTCAGGGGTTCGCTCGTCACGGGCCCGAACAGGGAGAAGTCCTGTTGGACCGCTGGAAAATGCAATCCCTTCGGCTCTTCGGCATGGCGACCGGCACGGGCGACCGCCTTCTCCAGCCGCGTCACATAGCGGGCCAGATCATCCACGAGGACCCGGCCACCGCTCCCACTGCCTTTGACACGGGACAGGCGGATTCCCAGCTCACGGGCAACCTTTCGGACATAAGGTGACGCTGCAGGTTCGGCTCCTCCTTGATCGTCGTTCGTCTCGGAAAACTCGTCAGGGGCCTCCTCCGTCTCCTGCGCCGCCTGAACAGGGCGAGCCGGTTTTGATGCCGGACGAGCTGCGGCTGCCACTTTGACACTCGGCGAAGCCTGGGAGTCTCCGATGTCGATTGAAATCAACAGTGTGCCGACCGAGACCTTTTCTCCCTCTTTGACGTGGATGGCCGTGACAGTACCCGCCTTGGGTGTGCGGATCGGTGCCACCGCCTTTTCCTGTTCAATTTCGAGGATCGTTTGCTCGGCGGTCACCGTGTCACCCACCTTCACGAGTACGGTCGCGACAGTACCCGAATCCGCAGCATCACCAATTTTGGGGAGTCTGACATCCATAAGACAAAGTTCGAATCTGGCGAAGACGCTGAAACCGGCAAACGGAATTTCCGATAAAACCCCGCAAACCCAACAACCCATCAGAATGGCAACTTAGCAAGTTTGGCCAGCATACCATTTGGCGAACACATCCGGACACCGTCAACATCACACACGATGCCGAGCGAGTGCGAGAATCAATCGCGCCGCAATCACCGCGGCAGTCACCAGCAATACCATTCCGCTGGCCTGCGATAGTCGGCGCAACGTGGATAGCGAAAACCGTCCATGCCCCCGGGATACACCCCAACTCAGACCGGCGAACCAAATGCTTCCCGCAAACGCCACCCCCGCACAAAACAGCAGCTTGCAGACAGGAACCGGCATCAGAGCACCGTGCGACACCAGGGAGCCGGTGATCGCGATCCACAGCAACAGCACTCCGGGATTGGCCAGTACCCGTACGAAACCCGTCCAAAACGCTGTGTGGGGATGCAGCTTTTCCTCCACCAAGTGTTCCAGATGCTCGATGGTCTTACCCACCTCCAGATGGCCGGCACGCAGGTATCGGATCCCCAGCCACAGAACGAGAAGAAAACTGGCCAATTCCATGACCGCCCGCACCAGGGGATTCTCAAATAAGGCGGCAAACCCCGCCGAGGCCACGCCACAATAGACCACCTCCATCGAGGT
>JBGAPN010000448.1:0-4423 GCA_044221235.1 Limisphaerales bacterium | reverse complement strand
GTGGTGTTCGCTCCGCGCAGGCTGGAATGCTGTGACATAATCGTTGAAATGGATGTTGAACCCGCCGGCCGGGCCGCGCAGGAGCGGTGTGTTTAGCAAAGGAATGCGCCAATGCAAACGGGTTTTTGATTTGATTGCGGGTTGATTCCATCCGCCCGGCCGCCTCAAACCCGCCTGGATCCTTCAACTTTCAACCTTCAACCTTCAACATTTCGGCAGCTCCAACCCCACTTTGGCCGCAACCTGGGCCACATCCTTGTCCCCACGACCCGATAGATTGACGATGACGAGGGAGTCCTTGGACATCTTGGGCGCCCGCTGAAGGCATTCCGCCACCGCATGGGACGATTCCAAGGCCGGGATGATGCCTTCCATCCGGGCCAACTTCATGAAGGCCTCCAGTGCAGCTTCATCGGTGGCGTATCGGTATTCCACCCGGCCCTGGTCGTGCAGCCAGGCGTGCTCGGGTCCGACGGCGGCATAGTCCAGTCCGGCGCTGATGCTGTGGGTGCCCTGGATTTGTCCGAAGGCATCCTGGAGAATGTAGCTGCGCGTTCCCTGCAACACGCCGAGGGACCCGCCATGGAACCGGGCGGCGTGTTGTTCGGGGAGAATCCCCAGGCCGCCGGCCTCCACGCCGCACATCTTCACCGACGGATCGTTCAGGAATGGATAGAAGAGTCCGATGGCATTGGAGCCGCCGCCGACACAGGCAATCAGCAGGTCGGGCAGGCGGTTCTCCTTCTCCAGGATCTGGCGCCGCGCCTCGTCACCGATGATCCGGTGAAAATTGCGCACCATGACCGGATACGGGTGGGCTCCATAGGCCGTGCCGAGGACGTAATGGGTGCTACGGACGTGGGTGACCCAGTCCCGCATGGCCTCGTTGACCGCCTCCTTGAGGGTGCGCTGCCCGGCATGCACCGGCACGACTTCGGCGCCGAGCATTTTCATGCGGTAGACGTTGAGTGCCTGGCGCTCGCAGTCGACCGCTCCCATGTAGATGACGCATTTCAATCCGAACAGCGCGGCGACCGTGGCCGTGGCCACGCCGTGTTGTCCGGCACCGGTTTCCGCGATGACCCGGGTTTTGCCCATGCGCCGGGCGATCAGGGCCTGGCCGAGCGCATTGTTGATCTTATGGGCGCCGGTGTGGAGCAGGTCCTCACGCTTCAGATAGATCTTGGCGCCACCCAGATCGCGGGTGAGCCGTTCGGCAAAGTACAGCGGGGTTGGGCGGCCGACGAATTCCCGGAGATAATAGGTGAGTTCCTGCTGGAATTCCGGGTCCTGCTGCGCCCGGAAATATTCCTGCTCAAGCTGCTGGAGCGGATACCACAGCGTCTCGGGAACGTAGCGGCCACCGTAGGGGCCGAAGCGTCCGTGCGCGTCGGGCAGGTCGGGCGAAGCGTAGGCGGTCGGCGTCGCCGGCTCAGCAGAAGCGGTCATTCGCGACATCCTACAACGGATCCGGCCCGGAAGAAACTGCAGAGAAGCGGCGGACTCAGGGATGGGATCACCTTTCAAGTTGTGCCCTCCCGCTCCGGGCCGTGCGTACGGTGCTCCTCACAGAATCGGTGCAGGTCTCGCGCACGCATCCGCGGAGCCAGCGATGCGCCGGATCCGCATCCATCCGCGGATGCCACAATAGCGAGACGGCGAATTCGGGCGTGGCGACGGGGAGCTCAAACGTGTGCAGGCCGTCCCGGAGCACGCCCGAATGCCGCTCCGGGACACACGCGATGAGGTCTGTCGCACGCGCCAGCCCGACCGCGATTCCAAAACCTCCGACGGTTACCGCGACCTGCCGTTCCAAGCCCAGCGCTGCGAGTGACACGTCCACGGGGGATCGTTCCTGCCCGGGTCGGGCGATGACGACGTGTCGTGCGCCCGCGAACCGTTCGGGCGTCATCCGGCCCCGTGCCAGTGGGTGACCCTTGCGGACGACGGCGACCCAGCGATCCCGGAAGAGCGCGACCGAGCGGAGTTCGGGGCCGGTGGTCCGTTCGATCAGTCCGGTTTCGAGGTCCGCCGCGCCCTCGCGAAGCGAAGTGCTCTCCTTGTCCGGCTTCTGCACGAAGTGCAACCGCACGCCAGGGGCCTCACGCTCCACCCGTGCAACCAGGGCCGGTCCAAAGTTCTCCACGAACCCATCGCTGGTCCGCAGCGTGAATGCCCGCGTGTACCGGTCAGGGGCGGACCGCGGCGCCGGGCTCAGCACCGCGCCGGCTTCCAGAACAATCCGACGGGCGCCCTCACGGAGGGTGAGTGCATGCGGCGTCGGAACCAGTCGACGTCCGGCCCGCACCAGCAGCGGATCGCCGGTTGTTTCTCGAAGGCGGGCCAGGGTGCGGCTGATGGCCGACGCGCTGAGGCGCAGCCGCCGGGCCGCGCGCGCCACGCTCTGTTCTTCGAGAAGAACATCGAGCGCCACGAGCAGGTTGAGGTCGGGCAGAGGCATGGGACGATTCCTCCGCGATTGAGACCGGGCGTCAAACGCAATGACTCCGTGAGTCGAATGAGTCTTCCGCCATTCCGCGCCCGGCCGCACCGTGCGCTCCGAGATGAAAACGAATCAAGAGAGTGGCGATGACACGGGGCGAAACACGCTCGAGACCGCGGTGGCCGGGATCCGAAAGGTCTGGGGGCCGCTGGGCACGACGATGATCGAGGCGTGCACGGACCGGATGGCGGATCTGGCCCGGTGCGGCGCGAACGAGGCCTGGCTTCAAACGCTGCTCCGGGAGAGGCCCAGCTCGCTGGAATTGCACCGGGATACGGAATGCGGGTTTGTCCTGCTGGCTCATACCGAACCGGAGGGCCAGTATCGTCCGCCCCACGATCATGGACGCGGGTGGGTCATTTACGCCGTCCATTCCGGGGAGGTCGAGATGCGCACCTATGCGGCCGTCGTGGGGACCGACGGCGGGGTCCGGTTGGTGCGACGGGAGGCGCGCGGGGTCCGGCCCGGGGAGGCGCTGGTGTATCTGCCTGGGGACATCCATGACACGCGTTGCCTGGGCGGACCCGCGTTGCTCTTCCGGTTGACCGAGCGTGATCTGAAGCAGGAAGAGGCTGGGGGACATCGCGTCACCCGCTATGGGGAACCGGAGGGTGAATGGACGAGGGAGGCGCGATGCAACCGGCGATGACCCAAAGTCTGGAGAAAGGACTCCGCATCGTGGGTGCCACTTCGGTGATGGGGGTGGGCCCGTTCGTGGCGGTGTATTCGGCGATGGTGATGGTGGTGCTGGCCTCATCGGTGACGGGCGTGGCCTTGCCGGCGATTGCACGTTCGTTTGGGACCGGACCGTCCCAGGCGGCCGGGGTGGCGATCGCCTTTCCCTTCGGATTGATGGTGGCCCTGCTGCCCGCGGCGGTCCTGGGGGATGACTGCGGGCGTCGCCGGGTCTTCTCCGCCGGTGTGGCGGTGTTCACAGCCGCATCGATGGCCTGTGCGTTTTCCAGCGCGTTGGGCGTCCTCGTTGCGGCCCGATTTGTTCAGGGGATTGGCGGGGCCGCCGTCATGGCGCTGGGAATCGCGCTGCTCCGATCCGTTGTAGGGCCGGGCCGACTGGGTACGGTAATCGCGGGGAATGCGGTGGCGGTGGCGCTTGCGACGGCGGCTGGACCTGTGCTGGGTGCGGGACTCCTGGGAATGGTCGACTGGCGGTGGTTGTTCGCCCTGCTGGCACCCGTGGGTGGGCTGGTCCTCGTCGCGAGCCGGACGCTCCCGACGCCGGCATCGTCCTCCATCGCGGCGGGCAGGAACCGGATCAGCGCGCCCTTCGAACTGCTTCGAGACGGCGGGTATCGGAATGCTGTTGTCGCCTCGGTCCTGTGTTTCTTGGGGGTAGCGATGGCGATGGTGGTGGTTCCCTTTCACCTGGAAGGCGCGCTTGGATTCCGGCTGCGCGAGGTGGGAGTGAGTCTGTCGGCATGGCCGTTGACCGTGGCCCTCGCGGCCCCGATTGCGGGGCGGATTTCCGATCGGATGGGGACAGGGATGCTTTGTTCCCTGGGTGGGATTCTCATGGCGGCGGGACTCGGTGGGCTGGCGTGCGTGCGAACCCCGGGGGGCGTCGGGACCGTCGTCGTCCTGATGATGCTTTGCGGGTTGGGCTTCGGACTGTTCAACGTTCCCAACAACCGGAACCTGTTCCTCCGGGTACCCGATGGACGTGCCGGAGCTGCGGGTGGCATGCAGGGACTGGCGCGCTTGGTGGGGCAAACCTTCGGTTCGTCCCTCGCCGGAGTACTTCTGGGTTGGGCCTCCGTCGAGCAGGCGCCGCGCCTTTGTCTCGCGGTGGCCGCGGGAATGGCACTGGGCGCTGCGGTAGTGAGTTCCCGTCGCACGGAGGCCACGGCCCGCGGGTAATCGCAGATGGACGCCGATATGGGGAACTTCACGCCCCGGGTTTGG
>JBGAPN010000447.1:0-4435 GCA_044221235.1 Limisphaerales bacterium | reverse complement strand
CCCATGCGAACGGTGCAAGTGCCCCTCGGGGCACGTTCGTACACGATCCACATCGGCAACGGGCTCATCTCCAAACTAGGGGACCACTGCCGTCGTCTCAAATTGGGCGAGCGCTGCTGCGTTATTACGGACTCCAACGTTGGACCACTCTACTCAGAGTCGGCCGTGAAGGTGCTCAAGATGGCCGGCTTCGTGCCCAGTGTCGTCACAGTGCCAGCTGGCGAGACGGCAAAATCCCTAAAAGTTCTCGGGGATTGTTACGACCAGTTGGCCATGAAGCGATTGGAGCGCCGGTCCTTTGTCGTGGCATTGGGCGGTGGATGCGTGGGGGATTTGGCGGGCTTTGTTGCAGCGTCCTATTTGCGGGGAATCCCTTATGTCCAGGTAGGTACGACCCTGCTGGCCCAGGTTGATTCGTCTGTGGGCGGAAAGGTTGGAATTAACCTCAAGTCAGGTAAGAACCTCGTTGGAGCGTTTCACCAACCGCGCGCCGTCCTCTGCGATCTGGACACCCTCGGCACCCTGCCCGAGCGCGAATTCCGGGCGGGTCTGGCCGAAGTGGTGAAGTATGGCGTCATCAAGGATGGCGAATTGTTCAAGCGACTGGAAAAGGAGCTCGAAAAGATCCTCAAGCGCGAATCCAATACGCTCTCAAACGTCATAGCCCGGTGCTGTACCCTCAAGGCCGAGGTTGTGGCGGCAGACGAGTTCGAAATGAGCGGATTACGCGCAATTCTCAATTTTGGCCACACCGTCGGTCACGGGATCGAGGCCATCTCTGGCTACAATGAGTTCTTGCACGGCGAAGCGGTGAGCCTGGGTTCGGTGGCCGCAGCGAGGCTTTCAGCGCGACTGATGGGCTTCTCCGAGCGGGAGGCAGACCGGATTCGGGACTTGCTCCATCGCATCGGATTGCCGACTTCCCTCAAACTCACGCCGAAGAGACGAGAGGCGCTGTTTGATGCCATGCGCCTTGATAAAAAAGTGAGTGGAGGCGAGTTAAGATTTGTTTTGGCCCGGGCCATCGGTGACGTCGCTTCGGGGCAACGAGTCCCTGACGCCGACATTAACGCTGCCCTGAATCTGATTGCGTCCTGAGAAGCGCAGGGAAGGCCGGTTCCGGCTTCAATTCAGTGTGCGACTCGTACAATGCGGGCAGAGCCCGTCTGGGGGTTGTATTCCAGCTTGGATCCATTGGGCATCGTGGGAAGCGACTGCAAGTAGTGCTGTTGGACCAGTTCGTTAAGATCCTTGGGATTGCGATCTTCCATCGCCTGAAACTTCTGAATCGCCTGAGTGACTTCGGCGAGTGATATGACTCGGGATGCCGCCTGTTTCGCCCTGCCCTGCGCTTCGAGATAATCCAAAGGCGCAGTTACGGGTGAAGAGGGAGCTCCGTTCGTTGCTTCCTGGTGCGACGCGGTGTTGGCCCCCTTGCGACATCCAGTCTGAAAAATCATCGCCGAGACAAGCAGCCAAAGTGGGGTCTTCACTCAACCATACTAGCTCCGCTGTCTCAACTTTGCCAGAGTTGCACGAACGATGAGTTGGTTCTATCGCCACGTGGCGCGGCCCCTTTTGTTTTCCGTGGATTCCGAAGTGGCGCACGACAGGACGCTGGCCGCGCTGGAGTTCGCGAGTCGCAGTCGGCTTCTGTGTCGATTGACGGAAGCCGTTTGCGATGTTGGGACTCTTCCCATCGAAGCGATGGGGCTCAAGTTTCCCAATCCGGTGGGCCTTGCGGCTGGGATGGATAAGCAGGGACGGGCTGTTCCGATTTGGAAATCCATGGGCTTCGGGTTCTGCGAGTTGGGTGGAGTAACGTCGCTGGCCCAGCCTGGGAACCCCAAGCCCCGAATGTTTCGGGTCGTTTCTGAGGAGGCGCTGATCAATCGGATGGGATTCAACAATGGAGGTTCCCGAGCCCTGGCCGAGCGTCTCCTGGCCTGGCGGGCCCGGGGGGACTGGCCCGCTCATCCCGTGGGCGTCAACCTGGGAAAATCCAAGGTAACCCCACTCAATGAGGCGGCTTCCGATTATGCTCAATCCTTTTCCCGGCTGCGTGCACTTGCCGACTTCTTTGTCATCAACGTCAGCTCTCCGAACACCCCCAACCTTCGTCAACTTCAGGACCGATCCGCGTTGGACGAGATCCTGGCGGCAATTCAGGAGCTGAATACGCCTGTGCCTGTGGCTGGGATCGCCGACTCCGGGCGGCGACCGATTCTTGTAAAGGTGGCTCCGGATTTAAGCTTGGATGCGCTGGATGAAGTGGTGGATGTCGCACTCCGGCGAGATCTGGCAGGAATCGTGGCCACGAACACAACCATCCAGAGGCCGTCCTCGGGGGATTCGGTCGCAAAACAGTTGTATCGTGAGACGGGTGGCTTGAGCGGGCGTCCCTTGGGACGGAGGAGCACCGAAGTGGTCCGCCACCTGTTTCGACAGTCGTCGGGACGCCTCACGATCGTTGGCGTGGGAGGGATCGGAAGTGCGGCGGACGCTTGGGAAAAGATCACTGCCGGAGCAAGTCTGGTGCAGGTCTATTCCGCGTTGGTCTACCAGGGCCCGTTTTTCCTACGAGAATGGGTTACTGGCCTGCAGGAAAGGCTGGGGACGGCGAGTTGGTCGGAGGTGGTGGGAAGTGCTTCCGGAGGGTAACCGGTCGAACACGATCTCATGGAGAGTTCGCCACCGATATTGCGCGATAACTCCGATTTCCAAATTGGGAGGCGTTGACGTCCTTGAGGTCGATGAATCCGCCCGGGCTTTGCGCGACGCCGGAATCGACAGGCGTCCAAGTTTTGAAGTCGGTGGTGGCTTCCAGCCGGTAACGCACTCCGGGCTCTCCGGCAACGCGCACCAAAAAGGTACCCGTGGTGAGCAACCCGATGGGCTCAACTGTTGGGGGGATGTCTGTCAGTGGCTCGAGCGTGAGTCGATAATCGTCAAAAATCATGTAGTTGTCCCCCGGTTTGCCGGGATCGCGAATCACCCAGACCGCGTCGGCATCGCCGAAGGTTAGCCGGGCACCCACTGTTGTTATCGATTGAGCGTTCACCACAACGGTGCCGTTGATCCGCGCGGTCCACAGATTTCGCTGCAGGTTCAGGTCGATCTCCAAATCGTAAGGCGTGCCGTTATCGAAGGTGAAACCAGTTGGCCGAATGACCGGACTATTCTCGTCGAGGATAAAGTTGATCTCACGCAGGTCATTATCGAAGTCCAAGCTGATCAGACGGTGGTCCTCGGTGTTGTAGACACTCCAACGAAAGTCATCGAACTGGGGCGCCGCCTGGGTGGAATCAATGATCTCAAAGGAGACGCGAAAGCGAATCAATGGCAGGGGCTGGGTTGTTGCGGGCACCAGATCTACCGGACGCCACAGATTGAAGTCTGCGGTGGCCGAATCGGCGTCGAAGCCGATGTATGCGTATTGACCTGAAAAACCAGGAACCGGATCCGCAAGGACTCCATTGCCTCCCAGTGGAGCACTTTTCCCCGACAATTCGGTGGCGTAACCTACCCATGCGCCCTGTCCCACGAGGTCCTCGTTGGGAGAAAACCCCTCGAATGGCTCGAAGCCGGTTTCGTACAGGACGATTGTGGTGGCAGGCGACACATCGCCGTACAACTCCTTCGATAATAGCCCAGCCAGCGACAAGGCCAACAACCGGACCAGGACGGGGCAGGGAGCCCGTAGAGCCTGAACTCGACTGCAACCTTTGGGAGCCATGGCTGATCAGGGCGCTGTCCGTCCGGGACGCCCCGTGGGGGAATTCATGCCCCCACCGGTTGGATATTGGGGGCGGGAGACGGGTGCAGGGACCGAGATCGGAGCGGAAAACGATGCCCGTGGCGCCTGCTGCGGGCTTGCCATGGGTGGACGGGTGTACCCACCCGTCGCCATTCCCGGGGAACCATTGAATTGCTGCCGTGCCGAGTAGTTGTTCTGGACGGCAGGAGGGATCCGTGCGGGCCCCCCAATCGAACCGCTGGGGCGGGCGTACGAGCCGGAGGTGCTGGGGGTTCGGACGTAGCCTGCCTGCTCCGATGGAGACGGATTTGAACCCGCCGCTGCGCCGTTCGAAACGTCCTTCCGCGGTTCGAGTCGCGAAACCGTGGAGCTTCCGGAGGCTGGCAAACCTTGAGAGGGTGCCGACGGGTTCACCGCCCCGGGACGACCCGTCAGCGGGGAGGGAGTTGACGTCGCGGATC
This sequence comes from Limisphaerales bacterium, assembly GCA_044221235.1. GTDB lineage: Bacteria > Verrucomicrobiota > Verrucomicrobiia > Limisphaerales > UBA9464 > UBA9464. The sequence goes on along the minus strand of JBGAPN010000447.1, from coordinate 217 downwards.
TGGCGCCACCCTGCACGACCCGGGGAGCCTGTCCTTGCGACTGGGTCACTCCGCGGGGAGACCCCTGAAGCTGAACGGCGCTACCGCGGGGGTTGGGAGACCCCGCGGGGATCTCGATGCGGGCGGGGCCCGCTTGCTGGCCCGTGGAACTCGTCCCACCGGAAACCGTTCGTTGTGGAAGTGGGGAACGCGAACCGGTCGGGGTCGAACTTGAAAG
>JBGAPN010000446.1:0-4467 GCA_044221235.1 Limisphaerales bacterium | reverse complement strand
CCGGTTCGTTTATCCTCGTGGAACGTAGGGTGTTTCAGCAGATTGGGGGGTTCAGTTCCGAACTGTTTGCTGCGGAGGAACTCGATTTGAGCCGACGTCTAAAGCAGGTCGGCCGCGAGCGGGGCCGTCGGATCCTCATCCTCCACCAAACGCCCTTGGAAACCTCCGGGCGCAAGGCAGAGCTCTACAGCACGGGCGAATTGCTCTCGTTCCTGGTAAAAAGTGCCCTTCGCCCTTTCTCAACGTTGACCCGGCGCGAGGCTTGCTCTCCGTGGTACGATGGGAGGCGTTGACCTGAAGTCCCCACTACCTCCCCTACGAAACTCCACCTTCGTTTAATGATCTCCCCCACCTCTACTACCCCTCATGCCCCAACGATTGCGAATCCCGGGATGGCCGCCAAAGCGGAGAGAGCTCTGCCCAAGGGGGTTGCCGGATCCGCTTCGATTTGGGAATCTAATTCCATGACGAAAGTGTTCTGGCTGTTTGGTCGTTCTGGTGCCGGTAAGACCACCCTGGCAAACCGGCTGCGGGACGGACTTGGCGACCGGCGTCTTCCCGTCTTTTTCATCGACGGTGACTTGGCGCGCGGCGGACTGAGCTCGGATCTGGGTTACCATCCGGGTGCCCGCACCGAACACCACCGGCGCATCGCCGAAGTGGCAAAAATGGTGTCAGATCAGGGGATCATTCCCATTGTCGCGACCATGGCGCCCGAATATGAGCAACGGGATGTCGTCTCGAAAACCTTGGGAGACCATTTGATCTGGGTATTTGTGGATGCTCCTCTGGATGAATGTCTTCGGCGGGATCCGAAAGGGCTCTACCGCCAGGCCAAGGAAGGAAAGATCCGGAACCTGATCGAATATCCGTTCGAAACTCCCCGCCCCCATGAACGGCAGATCATGATCAATACGACGATCGGGAATGTCGAAGACTGCTACCGGCGTCTGCTGGAGGAGTCCCTGTCGCGTTTGAGCGATTACTCCATTTGAGAGGGTGGCGGGATTGGCCGGGTGAACACCGGCTTTTCGCAGATTACCGACCCGTTACAATGCCGTCATACGGAGGCTTCGCCATGGCGGGAGCCCGGGAATCGTGCAGCGTTCCGCAATGAGATACGATTCCGGTTGCTCATGCCCGTTTGGCAGACCCGGGCAGATCTGCCTCACCCGGGGGCTGGTGCCCCCTGTTTTCAAACTTCCCTCAGGGTTGTCTCCCGGAGTTCGAGTCCGAACCGTCGCGCTTGATCGGGGTTATTGGACCGTGGAGGAGGTGGAACACCCTGATCGGCGCTGGCGAGTTTTTGTAATCCTGCTCGAAGTGGTGCAGTAGATCTCTCCGGACGGGACGATCCTAGAGGCGAGATCGACATTGAGGTGCGTCGCGGCCTTGTCAGCGTCCACTGATTCCAGTATCGGTCTCGCCCGTGAAAGGTATTGCTGTTCTCGCATTCTTCCTCTTTTTTGGCGTCCTGCTTGCGGTCGGGTTGGTGATGGGCACCCATGGGAATTCGACTGGCTGGTGGCTGACAGTGGTGTCGTTTGTTGCCTATCTGGGCGTTTTCATCAAGGCCGGCTGCCTTTCCGCCTCCCACTAATCTGCCTTCGGTCAGCCGGATCCTCCCCGGTACATGAGCAAAAAATCAGTGCAACCGCCCGAACACCGGGCGCTCCGCCTGGGCCTTCCCAAAGGGTCCCTGCAGGATGCCACCTTGGAGAAAATGGCCAAGGCAGGCTGGAACATTACGGTTTCCAGCCGGAGTTATGAGCCGTACGTGGACGACACCGAATAGACGATTCGGTTAATCCGGGCCCAGGAGATCAGCCGGTACGTCGAGTTGGGTTACCTCGACGCGGGGATCACGGGCCATGATTGGATCATCGAAAACCACAGCGATGTCCACGAGGTGGGCGAGTTTATCTTCAGCAAGGTCAGCCGACAGCCCACGCGGTGGGTTCTGGCGGTTCCTGAAGAGTCTTCCATCAAATCGGTCAAGGACCTGGAAGGGAAACGGATAGCCACAGAAGTGGTGGGATTGACCAAGCGATGGCTTCGAAAGTCAGGGGTCAAGGCCGAGGTCGAATTCTCCTGGGGAGCGACCGAGGTCAAGGCGCGGGAACTGGTCGATGCCATTGTCGAGGTGACCGAGACGGGCTCCTCCCTCCGGGCCAACAAGCTCCGGATTGTCGAGACCTTGCTGGTGTCAACGCCGCGGCTGATTGCCAACCATGAATCGTGGAAGGATGCGTGGAAGCGCCGGAAGATCGAGACGCTGGCCCTGCTGCTTCGCGGCGCGATCGAGGCCGAGGCAAAGGTGGGGTTGAAGATGAATGTCCAGGAATCCCAACTGCCAAACTTGTTGCAATCGCTCCCGTCGTTGCGTAATCCCACGGTGTCCGCGTTGAGTCAGTCAGGCTGGGTGGCCGTTGAAACTATCATTGATGAGTCGGTCGTCCGGGAAATGATTCCTCAACTGAAAGCCGCTGGAGCGGAGGGCATCATAGAGTATCCTCTGAACAAGGTGGTGTACTGACCGCCGGACAACAGCCGTATGGGTTCACTTAAGAAACGTCGTAAATCGAAAATCAACAAACACAAGCGTCGGAAGAAGCTTCGCCAAAACCGCCACAAGAAGCGCACTTGGCAGAAGTAACCGGCGCTCCGGTTGATGACGCCTTTTCGGCGCGGCCCTGAGTTCCGGGGCCGCGCCCTCTTTTTCACATGAATCGACAATCCGCGTCCAACGGGTTCATCGCCGTCCTTCTCGTGACGGCATGGCTGCTGGCGGGTTGCCGGTCCGCATCCAACTCTGGCGGGACACGGAAGGGTGCCGGACCCGCCAAAGTATCAACCGCCACATCGGACGCCGACCTCGAACGGCGGGTGCAGGCCATGGCCTCCTACTCGACCGGCATCGTCCTTGCAGAACGCGAAGAACCGGAGGCGGCCTATGAACAGTTTGCGCGTACCGCAGAGAAGGATCCTTCCAATGAGGCCATCGCGATCGACATCGCAAGGCACCATCTTCAGAAAAGCCAGTCCAAGGAGGCAATCGACGTATTGAAGCGGACTGCGGCGCAGCCCGGCGCCTCTGGAGTTGTTAAAGCACTCCTCGCCGATACCTATTGGAACAATCATCAGCCGGAGGCGGCGATCCGGACCTATGAGGATGCCATCAAGTCGGCTCCCACGCTTCTTGGCGCCTACCAGCAGCTGGCAGCCATTCTGATTCAACGCCAGCAGACCAACCAAGCGCTGGTAGTTCTGGAACGGACCCTGAAACTGGAGAACGGGGATCCCACCTTTTGGCTGAATGCCGGCGATCTTTTCACGTGGTTTGGACAGGTGGACTCCTCGCAGGTGCAGCGTGTCCGAAGGGATCTGGGACAGACCCTGGATCGGGCGGACGCCTTGAATCCGGTGGTTCCTGCGGACTGGCTGCGGCTCGGTCGTGGGTATCTGGAGGTGGGGAACAATGCCAAGGCCGAGGCCTATTTTGATAAGGTCAATGACGCGGTTCCCAAGAATCCTTTGGTGGCGGCAAATCTCGCCGAGCTGCTGATCCGCGATGGGCGCCTGAAGGAGGCGCGCGAACACCTGGAACTTCTGAGCCGCGCCAATCCGACCAGTCATTTCCCGTGGTACTTTCTCGGCGTGATTGACCTGGAGGAAACCAATTCCGTGGAGGCGGTGCGGATGTTCCAGCGATCCCTCCAATTGAAGCCGGATTTCGAGCCTGCATATTCGGAATTGGCGGTGGCGTATCTGGGCCAAAATCAGCCGGCCCAAGCCTTGGAGACGCTGCAACGAGGGCTCGACCGGTTCCCAACCTCATTCCGTCTGGTGTTCCTCACCGCCATGGCCGAAGCGCGGCAGGAGCACTACGATCGGGCGATCAAGGAATTCAAGAAGGCTGAGGCGGTTGCAGCGGACAAGGCGTCGGAATTGCTCACCGACCGCTTCTATTTCCAGGTGGGAGCCATTCTCGGTCAGGCAGGCCGGGAGGAGGAGTCGGTTCAGTATCTGGAGAAAGCCATCGAGCGGAATCCGGAGTTTGCCGAGGCCCTCAATCACCTGGGCTACACCTGGGCAGAAAAGGGGAAGAATCTCGACCAGGCCCTCGATCTGATTGAACGGGCCATTGAAAAGGAGCCGGACAACCCGGCGTACCTTGATAGTTTGGGCTGGGTGTTGTTCAAACTGGGACGCACTCAGGAAGCATTGCCACCGCTGGAACGTGCGGTCCGATTGCTGCCGGAACCGGACGCCACCGTTTACGACCACTTGGGCGATGTCCTGGCGAAGCTGGGCCGAAAATCGGAGGCGAAGGCCGCGTGGCAGAAGGCGCTGTCCGTGGAGAAATCCGAAGCAGTTCAGAAGAAGCTTAACGCCACTGACTGAGTGTAGGGAGTGGAGCTTTCCGACGCGGACGCGTTGGAATGGAAAGCAGCTCGGTCGACCACC
>JBGAPN010000445.1:0-4450 GCA_044221235.1 Limisphaerales bacterium | reverse complement strand
TCTCATCAACATATCGTCGTGACTTGTTTTCGAAGTCCTGCCGTTCCGCCTTCAGTTTGTTTCCCTCGATCCGCTCCTGCTCCACCATGTTGCGAAGCCGCGACTGAACCATCCATTGAAACACACAGAGGCCGCACAGGCAGATCGAAAGGAAGATGAGGATGCCGACGCCGACATTGGCGTCCTGTCGGCGGCGTGGGCCGGGGGATATGGGATTCATGAAGGCGGCAAACAGGGCGTAAACCGGGTCCGTTTAAACCCACCGGCAAACACCGTGTCCAGCCCTGCCCGATTTGTCAAAAACTCGTTCAGCCACGGGCTGCAACGCGGGCTTCGGCGTCGGCCTCAAGGATTTCCTCCAATGAAGGATGTTCCCGGACCCGGTGTTCGTTCATGACCCGAGCCACGGTTGCCGAAATGCCCGGAAAGCGAAGGCTACCCTCAATAAAACGTTCCACAGCCACTTCGTTGGCGGCATTGAACACCGCAGGAAGGGTCCCACCCACGTCGCCTGCCCGGCGGGCCAGGCCGAGGGCTGGAAACCGGTCATGGTCCGGTTCCTCGAAGGTGAGGGTTCCCAAGCGGGCGAGATGAGTCTGAACCCGGTCGCTCGACTGCCGTTCCGGATAGCAGAGGGCGTACTGAATGGGCAGGCACATGTCGGGCGTCGACAGTTGGGCGATGATGGAGCCGTCCACAAACTCCACCATGGAGTGGACGATGCTCTGGGGATGCACCACGACGTCCACGCGGGCCATCTCCACATCGAACAGCCACCGGGCTTCGATCATTTCGAGTCCCTTGTTAAACAGTGTGGCGGAATCGATGGTGATTTTGCGTCCCATGACCCAGGAGGGGTGCTTGAGCGCCATGGCCAGGGTGATTCCGTCGAATTCCTCCTTGGGTGTCCTGCGGAACGGACCACCCGACGCGGTCAGCAGGAGGCGGCGGACCGATTGGGCCGGCTTTCCGTCGAGACACTGGAAGATGGCGGAATGCTCGCTGTCGACGGCCAGCACTTTGACTCCATGCCGACGGGCTTCGGACATCACCGTCTCGCCGGCCATGACCAGGATTTCCTTGGACGCGACGGCGATGTCCTTGCCGGCCCGGATGGCGGCGAGGGCGGGAGCCAGCCCCGCCGTTCCGACGATGGCGATCAGGACGATGTCGGCTTCGGGCAGGGTGGCGAGCCGGATCAGGCCTTCAGCGCCGTGGTGAACCGGGATGCCTGGCAACCGGGACGCGAGTTCCGCGGCGCGGGCCGGATCCTGGAGCGAAACGGCGACCGGGAGGTGTCGGAGTGCCTGCTGGGCGAGCAGGTCGGCATTGCCGCCGGCGGCGAGACCGACCAGTTGCAGTTGATGGGGCAGGTCTTCGACCACCTTGAGGGTGCTGGTGCCGATCGACCCGGTGCTGCCCAGGAGTACGACTTTCTTCATGCAGGATTCCGACAGAGCGGGGCGCTTGAGTAGCGGACTTGGGGCGGTCAGGGAAGCGCATTGAGCGGCTCTCTCGGTCATGAATTGACCGGAAGAGGCACTTCCGCTTCAACAGGGCCGTGCATCAATCCCTTTTAAAGCGGCAGTGGGCCCGTGCCACCTTGATGGTGGTTCTGTGGGCAGGCTCGGCGATCCTCCTTCGGGCTGAAGTTCGGATTCATCCGGTGTTTTCCGACCATGCCGTGCTCCAGAGGGATCTGAAGGTTCCCGTCTGGGGCACCGCCAACGTGGGAGAAAAGGTCACAGTGGAATATGGAGGGCAGAAGGTTTCCACGGTCGCGCGGAGCGGACACTGGATGGTGAACCTGCGTCCCATGAGGGCAAACGCCCAGGGGGCAACGCTCCGGGTGAGCGGGCTCTTTAATACGGTGGAACTCCAGGACGTCGTGGTTGGCGAGGTTTGGGTTTGCTCCGGTCAATCCAACATGGAGTGGCCGATGTCCCGGAGCGACCAGCCGGATCAGGACATCGCAGTGAGTGCCAACGCCAATTTGCGCCTTTTCACCGTGGCCAAGCGGAGATCGCCCGAGATCAAGTCCGACCTGGATTACGCCCCGCATGCCTGGGTTTTGGCTTCGCCGAAAGCGGTTCGGGATTTTTCAGCGGTCGGATACTATTTTGGCCGGGACCTGGAGCGGGCGTTGAAGGGAGTGCCGGTCGGCCTGATTCACACGAGCTGGGGTGGATCTCCGGCCGAAGTCTGGATGCGGCTCCAGGTATTGGAGGAGAATCCGGAGTACCGCGCCAACATCGTGGACAAGTTCCAGGAGAGCCGCACGAACTGGGAGAAGTCGGTCGCGGCCTGGGAACAGCGGAAGTCGGATGCGGCGGCAAAGGGAACCGCTTTCAACGAGGGGCGTCCGTGGCAGCCGTGGCAACCCGGTGAACTGTATGCTGGAATGCTTGCGAACATCATTCCCTACGGAATTCGCGGCGCCATCTGGTATCAGGGAGAATCCAATGCGGGCCGCGCGTGGGAGTACCGACGCCTGTTTGCGGACATGATTCGCAACTGGAGGAAGGACTGGGGCCAGGGGGATTTTCCATTTTACGCGGTCCAGCTGGCGCCTTGGGACAAGAACCGCAAGCGCGATCCGGGCGTCATTGCTTCGGAAACTGTCGAGAGTGACTGGGCTCAATTGAGGGAAGCCCAGAACCACGTTGCGGCGACTCTTCCGAATGTCGACGTCGCGGTGATCACGGACTTTGGGGACAAGGATGACATTCATCCCACCCGAAAGGGGCCGGTGGGCGAACGCCTGGCCCGCCTGGCGCGGGCCCAAGTGTACGGCCAGAACGTGGTCGCCCACGGTCCAAGCCTTCACGGCGCCGAGTTTGAGGATGAATTCGTCCGGCTGACCTTCGACAATGCCGGCCGCGGGATCCGGACATCCGACGGAAGGTCGCCCCAGGGCTTTCTCGTCGCCGGTGCCGACCAAAAATGGCACCTCGCCGATGCCACGATCGAGGGTTCCAATGCCCTTCTCGTTCGTTCTAGTGAGGTCGCCCGGCCCGTGGCGGTCCGTTATGGCTGGAGTGATTTCCCCATCGTCAATGTGGTGAACGGCGAGGGTTTGCCGGCGTCGCCATTCCGGACCGACACCTGGCCCGTCAGCACCCAGCCCAAGCCGTAAACTCTGGGACGGAAAGAAATCACAACCTCCGGCAACCCGTACTTGGCGATGGCGTTGAGTCCCGTATGGTGGCCGGGCCGCGTGCATTCTATGAAATTTCTTCGCGTTCTCGCCTGGATTGTGGTCCTGCCAGCGTTGGGGCAGGTCAAGGTGGAGGAGTTCATTGCGAACAATCCTCCCACGACCTCGTCCCATGCCTCCACGATCTGCAACGCATCGGGGGATCTTCTGGTCTCCTGGTTCGGCGGCTCGAAGGAACGGGCCCGTGACTGCGTCATTTTCCTGTCCCGCCAGGAAGGTCGGCAGTGGAGCCGTCCGGTGGAAGTGGCTCGTGGAGACGAAGACGGTTCCGAGCAATGGGCCTGCTGGAATCCGGTGCTTTTCCAACGGAAGACGGGAGGGGATGTTTATCTCTTCTACAAGGTCGGACCCAGCCCGTCGACGTGGTGGGGGCGCTTCATGGTGTCCAAGGACGCTGGAAAGACCTGGTCGAAATCCCGCCGCATTCCCCGTTCTGGCATTGGCCCCGTCCGCAACAAGCCGGTGGAATTGAATGACGGGACCATCCTTTGCGGCGCCAGCTCCGAGAACGGCGGATGGCGGGTTCACATGGAATGGTTCAAATCGCCGTTTGATCGTTGGTATATCGGGGATCCGCTCAACAGCTCGATGCAGTGGGGAGCGATCCAGCCGACGATCCTCGAATGGCCTGACCGGGGAATTCAGATTCTCTGCCGATCCAAACAGGGAAGCATCCTTGAATCATGGAGCGATGGGAATCTTCGGCAGTGGAGTACCATGCGCCGAACCCGACTTCCCAACCCCAACAGCGCCATCGACGCTGTGATGCTCCGCAATGGACGGGCCCTTCTGGTCTACAATCCAAGCACCGATAGCCGGAGCGAACTCGTGGTGGGTCGCTCAGAGGATGGTTTCAATTGGGACGTTGTGCTGCCGTTGGAGAACGGGGGACCGGGAGAATACAGCTACCCGGCCATCATTCAGGATCCCACAGGCATGGTGCACGTGACGTACACATGGCGGCGCGAGAAGATCAAACACGTCGCGTTTGATCCCGAGGCTCTGAAATAGATCCCCTGCTGTTTTGCGGTGGGGACGACCGTCGTTCTGTCGCTTCCATTGCGTCGGGGTCGACCTTGGGAATGATTCTGTAGAAGTGCGGGCAAATTTCTGCCTTTGCAGCCTCGACGAGGCCCATGAAAAGTGACGTTGACCAGGGAGGTCAATTGCCTGCGTTTCACGCGAGTCATTCTGCTGGTTTGGATGGGGTGTCCCGGGTTCTGGAAATTTGCG
>JBGAPN010000008.1:0-30868 GCA_044221235.1 Limisphaerales bacterium | reverse complement strand
ATCGGCCTGCGCGAGTACGCACCAGCGTTCCGGCACCACGGCGTGACGTCACTGGAACTGCTGAAGGGACTGGACGGCCCCGCTGGGGCCGACACCCGCGGGAAGATCCGCTCGGAGATCAAGGACGGCATCCATCGGCTCCCGGCAGTGGCGGGCGCGCCCGCCACCGACGGGCCGACCCTCGATGTGGCGCCGTCACCGCTGGCGGCAAACCGCGTCGACACCATCTCGGCGCAGGACATCCAGGCGTGGACCGATGCCGAAGGACGTTCCGCGTCGCGGCCCTGGAAGGCCGATCCCGAGGCCGACGCCCGGCGGCAGAAGCTGCAGGCCGCGATCACTGAGGTCAACGACCTGCGCGCGGCCTGCGAGAGTGCGACGGAGGCTGAGCGCGCGAAAGCGGCCGCCGCCACTGCAGGGAAGCTGGAGAAATTGCTTGGCGAGTTCAAGACTGCCGGGCTGGGTAGCTTGCCTTCCGCCGAAGCGCTGGCCAAGAACGTCGAGAGTGAACTCGCGACGCTGGAGAAGGCTCTTTCGGGCCTCAGCCAGCTGACCGAGGCCGCGATCCAGCAGAAGGACATGTCCGCCGTGGAGATGATCTATGCGCACCAGCTGCTGCGCGGCCGGATCGTCGACGCGCAAGGCCTGACCGAAGCGCCAGGCGGCGCCGTCCTCGCCATGCCCAGGCGGTCCGCAGACAGCGACCTGTTCGGCCCCGGGCTGGAGGCACAGGACTTTGGCTTCTCATACCGCAGCGAAACCGCCATGCAGAAGGCGGAACTCCTGCTGGAGACCCACGGTCAGTCGCTGGCGGTCTCCGCAGAGGCGAGTGGCGCCTTCTTCACTGGCAGTGGCATCGGCGCAGTCAGCGCCTCGGCACGGTATGCGCACTCGCGCGACGAGCGCCATGAGCGATTTGACGACCACAGCAGCACCGCTGTCAGCGAGATTCAAACACGCTACCACTGGTCGCCCATGCGCCAGGTGGTCTTCTCCACGCTGCAGTTTGAGCTGAGCACCGAAGCGCTGGCCGAACTGCGCGCTGTCGCGGTGCTGACCGACGACACCGCGAAGCGCCAGGCCGCCAAGACCTTCATGCTCGCCTTCGGCAGCCACGTCTTCGGGCGGATCACGCTTGGCGGTTGGTACAAGTACACCGCGAAGGCGACGGCCCGCAGCGGCACCGACCGCAAGGTGCTGACGGACGCGGTGGCCAGCGCGATGGACTGGGCGGCGTCGGCGGCAGCCACCTACGCGGGGCTGGGCGGCGCGATGCGTGCCAAGTCCGCCGCCACCGGCTGCGCCGCCGATACCCGGGTCAGTGGTCTCCAGATGTACAAGACTGAGAGCAACCACGAGGTCTCGATCTCAACCTCTACGCTCGGCGGCGTCGACGGTCTGCCGCGCGAGGCGTGGATCGGCAGCATCCAGTACGCGGCGCAGTGGCGTGTGATCCAGCGCGACGCTCCCTGCCCCCTCTGGACCCTCATCGGGCGCACTCGGCCCTCGGACCTTGGCGTAGCGCAGGCGGTTGACATGGGCGCGCTGGCCCGACTGTTCGAGACCACCTGGGTGCAGGACGTGTTCGCGCCAGCATTCCCAACCGCACTCGACCTGGCAGCGTTGCTCGCCGCACACCAGGTCGACACCGCGGAGCAGCTGGAAATCTTCCTGGTGAAGACGCTGCCGCAACTGGAAGCCGAGAAGAGCCAGCCGCCCGGTCCGTTGTTGGCCTGGACGGCACCCGTCCCGCTCGGGTTTGGCAGTGCCGCCGTGGACGATCCGGACGTCGTGGTCTTCCGCCATCAGTTGTTCTGCGTGGTATCCACCGAGCCTCCCGGAAAAGTCCGGCGTCCGGTTGGAATGGTGCACGACGGGGTCGACTGGCATGAGACGCCGAACTTCGCCTTCGTGCCCGTGATCGGGATTCCCCTCGATCTCGCGGCGGTGGTCACGCTGTCAATCCAGAGCTGCGCCCTGGGCGCGATGCCCTCCACCAACCGGATGGCTACGCTGATGCTGACCCAAACAGGCACCGTCCAGCTCAATCAGCTGCAGGCACACCTGGCCCTGCAGGTCGCAGATCCATGGTCGGATCCCAAGGGGCGGCCGACGTTCGAGATCGCCGTCGAGCCAGCGAAGGAGCTCCGCAAGGGCTGCACGCCGCATGGGGCCATTGTCAATTTCGCCGGTAAGACGCTGCTGCTTTGCGTTGACACAGCCAACCGGATCACCGTGATGCCGCTTGGTCCCGACGGCGCGCCGAATCTCGCCCACCGGCGAATCCTCCAGGCCGAGTCAAGCGAGGCGGCCCAGCCAGCGTGGGTCGCGACGACGTCGTCTCGCATCGCGACCGCGGTCTTCCGCAAGACGCTGCACTGTGCATACCGCGCCGCCGAGGGCCCGGCGCTATGGCACACCACAAGCCTGGACGGCGAAAACTGGACGCCGCCCGTCCCGCTTGACGTCAAGGGATCTCCGTTCGGCCCGTCGCTCGCTGCTTACCACGGTCCTGACGGTCCGCGCCTGTACTGCGCCTACGCCGGCCTGGGACCCGAAGCGCCGCTGTACGTGATGTCCTCTGCCGACGGCGTGGCGTGGAGCCGGCCTGTAAAGGTGCACGACCGGCTTGCCGAGCAGACGGCAGCACAACAGTCCGCATCGGACGAGGACGAAGCCGACGGCCCTGACGCTGGCGCGCCGCCTGCCGCGCCAAAGCGGTATGTACGTCTCGGCGGCTCCCCTGCACTGGTCGCCTACGCAGATTTCGAGGGCATTCGACTCTATTGCTTCTACCGCGTCGACGGAACCGTGAGGTTCATCGCCTACCCCGAGCAGCCGTTCGACCCGCTCGCACTGTAGAACTGACTCGGCGGTCGGAGGTTGATTCAGGTGAGATTCCCTGATCCTGTGCCGGGAGGATTCTCAGATTCAAAACACATCCATGAACACATTCCTGGAGTCATTTCGTCCGGTCGTCGCACGGGTGGTTCGGATGCCTCTTGCGCGCCAATTCGTCGGCGGTGTGCGCAGGGTCTTGGGCAGCCCCAGTTGGGGCACAATACTCGGAGCGGGCGGGTGGCGGATCGGTTCCCGGACTTGTGGCCAGGGGAGGTCCCGGGAGCGCGCTATTATCTCATTCCCTGAATGCGGGAGGAGGAATTGAGGCTGCTTCGATTTTTCGGGGAGAGAACGGGAAGCGAGTCCAAGCTTACAGGCAGCTGAATAGCGAATGCCGTGTCATATTGCATTACTGGAGTTCAATATAACGCTCCGCTTTGAACGGATTACGACCACGCTTAAAGGCTTCTTCGACAATGATTATTCTTGGAACATCGAAATCCTTAATATTCTCAACTATCCAATCCATCTGTCCCATTGGATGGGGACCTCCGGTTGTGTTCCCTCCTGCCATTTACTTGATGGCAACAATTACGCCGAACCTTTTTCTGTGCGGTCCGATTGGGTTTCGGCGCACACTCGCTCACGTTACGCGAGAACCGCCTCGCGGCTGTGGAAAGTCACCCATTCCAAACGGCTTGGGGTTTAGCGGCCAGGAGGAATCCCGGGCCCGAATTGCATCATGGTAGTGGACTTTCAGGGAAATGTCCCAATCGACACTCATGGTCTCCACCGTTCTCCGGAGATATGACTCGGCGTCCGGACAATCGCAGACACAACGTATCTTCAGCCAATTATCCACCGCCCGCCCCACCCAACGATCCTCCAAAATCCTCTCAATCTCGTCCCATCGCGCGACCGGGCCCATGTTGGATCGGCCCAACAGCTCATACAGAGCCAGACATTCATCCAAGTCCGCCGCAATCTCCTGCAGTTCGGACCAGATGTCCGCCACGGCACAGGCTCCCTTGCGTGGGGCATTGGGCACGATCCCTCGAAACCGGGCATGTCCGGTTTCGTGCATCAAAATGCGCAGATTCAGTCGATGCCAATCTTCGCGCGGCATTCCGCCGACCGTCTCGTCCGCCGTGGTGTTGAATTGTCTTGCCCCTTCTTCCATGGAGTCCGGGACGAACACACAACTCTGCTCACCATCGATGGCGGGGACAAAGTGATTGCATTGTTTGTGGTAGGCCCCCCACTCGGCGGGAATGTCCTTGTCGATGAAGACGCCGTGAATCAATGAGAGCCGCGTCGGGTCATGGTTTGACAGAAACGTCTCGACGGCGAAGGCGCGGCGGGAATGCCCGTCATTGGTGCAGGCCGGGTCCATGGGCCTCTTCCCGCAAAGTTTCCGTCGTCGTTCCCGTCTGCTTGCATTCTGGGGGTCTGCCAGTGTCGCGGTCGTTTTCGCACCTTGTCCCACCTCCCCCTTGCAGGCGTCGCCCGAAATGCAGGCCCGCTGCAACACGGTTTCGGGGCCGGTAGTCCCCAGGTCTCCCCGTTCCCCTTCTCCCGGCAATTCATTCGCCACCGCTTCCAGTTCCAGCGCCGGAAAGGGGTCGATGGCAAGAGGCTGACCGGGAAGCGAATCCCGCCCGCGCTGCTGGATCACATGGGTCAGTTCGTGGGCGAGAAGCTGCCAGCCAGCTTTGGTCTGTGGAGCGTACGCGCCGGAATTGAACACAACATGGGTGCCGACAGTATACGCGAGGGCATTCACGGCTTGGGCTGAGGCCGCCGCCTTCGAGTCGTCGTGCACTTTCACCCGGCCGAAATCGAATCCGAAGCGTCGTTCCATGAAGGATCGAGTCTGCCTGGGAAGGGAAACGCCCGGCGACGCGATTACTTCCTGGACAGTCCGAGGCGCAAAATCGGGACTGGTCGACGCCGGATCGCTGCGGATGAAACGCTGGAGGACGCCGTTTTTCTTCCGCCGACATTCCTCGCAATCACCCTGGGTCGAGGAACCGTGGCATGCGCACTTACGTTGCAGGGCGAATCCCGCGGACTGCGTGATCGACTTCCTGGACCGCGGGACGAACGCCTGGGAGGAGAGAGGGGAAGATTTCATTGGGCCCTTATGTGAGACTACCCCTCCGGCATACGAGGACAAGGGACGATCCCAGGGGCTTTTGGAATGCAGTTTCTGATGGCCTCGAGCCGGTGGCGGTCCCGATTGCCCCGTTCACCTTCGGGCGCTCCACTCGACGGGCGCAAGCAAACGAGGTAACCGCGGAATGGGATGTATGATCATCGAGGATGCGTTTCTCAACGTAGGCCTTGAACGACGACGATGGATCGCTGGCGCACACTTTCGGGTGCACACAGCGTCAACGCTGGTTCCCTGACAAAAGATTCTTTCGGAGTGAAAGAGCGGCTACTTCGGACGGGGTCAAAATTCGGATTGACCGGCAGCAATCGGGGGTGCCGTCTACGCGGTAAGCCGAAGTACCCAGTGGGCCCCTGAAGCCGCTTCCCGAAGCATGAGATCTGCCTGCCAAGATGCCTTCAAACCCTGCGCGGCAAACTCGTCGGCGATTTCCCTGCCGCTCGCCCAACCGTCAGGCGGGCGCACCTTTGAGCCAAGGGGTCCGACGACCCATTTCTCAACGGGTGAAAGGCCACACCGCGGCGTATTTGGATTGCAGGCAAAGCTCCGGTCTACCCAGCCAAATGACCGGTGGGAGCAAGAAGCGGATCACATCTCGGACCAATTGGTACGCAGTTCATCACCTCTTCCCGACACCCCAGCGGGCGGGAGAGGCAGCCCTGACTCCGCCAGGCCTCGCAGTGTCCCACCACAGCGGACTGGGAGTCCCGACTATCTCGAATCCGAGTTTGGCACCAGCCGACCGATTGATACCGTCGACCGCAGTTTCTTCGAAGCGCGTCTGGGACACGATTTTGGGCAGGTTCGGATCCATTCGGGCGACCGGGCGGATCATGCGGCCGCGACAATCCAAGCCAGGGCCTTCACCATCCAGGACCGGATCGTCATGGGTGCTGGGGAGTACACGGCCGGAACCTCTTCCGGCCGCCGTCTGCTGGGGCATGAGTTGGTTCATGTCCTTCAACAGAGGGGTGCCGCCCCAACGGACTCCAGGACGGGCCCGATTACGCCATTCCCCTCGGGTACGGCGACGGTCGCTCGGGCTAGCCTGGGTGAAATGTGGGGAGCACTGTGGGGAGTGGGCCCGATTGACGCCATTAAGGCCAATAGCCTCGCGACGGACGCACTCGCGGCAGCCCAGCGAACCGGACTTCCTGGACTGCATAACGGTGCGGCGGACGCCTGGCGTCATTGTTACTGGAACTGTACCATGACGGGAGCTCTCGGGCGCGGGCAGGCCGAGACCATTGCAAACAACCATGAGGAGCATGGCGGAGGTCCGGCGGGTGAGAATGCCATGGATCTGCACAACAACGCCGTAGGCCGGGCCTGTGGAGGGACGGGTTGCGATTCCTGCTGCCAAGGCGCTCTCGATTCGGGAAGGCTCAGAGTACTCGACAGCTCGGGATCTCCGGTCCCCAGCACCCGCACCCCCCGCTCAACGACATCCCAGCCCGACTCCGGGTATTCGAAGGCGTATTATTCCGATCCGCCGCCTGCCCCACGACGGGAGCGGGAATGGCGATGTTTCACAGGCCGGATGGTGGTCACTCTTGCCGATGGTGGGCAGGTCCCACTGGAAAACATTCGAATCGGCGACCGCGTCCTCTCCTATGATGCCAGCGGCGGAACGACGCGCCTGTGCACGGTAACCGACAAGCACGAACACGAGCCTGGGACCTATCTCACACTGGTTCTGGTCGACGGCCGCCGGCTCGAGGTGACCGCAAACCACCCATTGTACTCAGAGGGGCGATGGCAGCCCGCCGGCGATTTGGGTCCCGGCGCAGTCCTCCAGGCCGTTGGCGGCTCCTCGTCCTGCCTTGTCCCAGTCGCCGTGGAGCGTATCGAACCCGCGGTGAATCCCCTCGCTTTGTTCGATCTCACGGTGGCCGATTGTCATAACTACTTCGTCAGCGGGATTCTTGTTCACAACAAGCCCATCTGAACTTTCTCATCCCTTCCCGGGACACGTTCATGAGCCGGCGGCATTGCAGAGGTGGTCCGCCACGGCGTCCGCGATTTCAACGTCGCCATCTCCGGAGAAAAACGTGAATCCCGGAGCCGGATTGGCTTCAAAACAGAACCATTCCCCAGCCGGTGTGAGTCTCAGGTCGATCCCTGAAAACTCGAGCCCAAGTGCCTGGGTAAGATCGACGCATTTCCTGCCACACTCGGCAGGCAGATCCATTCTCCGAAGACGCCGTCCTCCAATTGAGTATCGATAGTCGTCATCGCTTGATTCGATTTCGCAAGCAAACCACTTTGAGCCGATCACATGCACCCGGACATCGGGTCCGGGAATCCACTGCTGGAATTGGGTTGGGCAATTTACCAAGTCATCGAACCGTTCCCGGTGTGAATCGGTGACGCGGGACACAATGCTTCTCTGGGAACTGATTGACTTGTAAATTACCTGGCCGTGACGGCGCGCAAACCCCCGAGCCGAATCGGCATCATTGGTGATCAAGGTCCCGGGAACAGAGAATCCATGCCGTCGGATCAATTCAAGCTGCCACGGCTTCGAATGATTGGACTCCATGGCGGTGGGCCGATTGACGACACGGGCCGAGGCGGTGTCGGCCCAGGTCCAGAGCAACCGGTTAAGATTCCGGACGTGGTTCCACAGTCTGCCCCCGGGCGGCTCCGACTCCAGCGCAGGGATCTGTTCGGGCGCAAACGGTCGAATGTAGGCGGCGGTGATGTCATCGAGGTCCACCGATTCGGTGCAGCACTCGATGCAGCCGCACATGTGGGACTCCAAGGAGCCGTGCATCCGCGTGTCCGCCGACCGCTCCTGGTCGAGCAGGAAGAACGGGCGGCTCTTTCGCCGCAGCGCATCGGCAACGGCGACGAATGTCTCTTCGTGGGCAACTCCCCAAAGGAAGATCATCGGGAGCAGGCGAGAACAAAGTCGGACGCGAATCGTGACCATGAACCCGTCGATGTTTGCATCGGGCCTCGTCGATTGGCCCGCTTCATGGAGAATCCGTTCTCAGCCGCCTCAGGACGGCATCCCGGACCTCGGGCAGCGTCAACTCCGGTGTCAGGCAGGCGTTTTGAAACTGGGGAATACCCCCGGACCGGGAGAAGCCTGCGGAAAGTAACTGCACGCCTGCTCGGGAGGCGAGCCGCCGAACGGCGGGTTCAAACGGCTCCCATCGGAGCCCAAAACACCGATCTCCGACCACGGTCATCCATCCATCCGCCAGCGGAGTCGGATCCCCCGGTGTTACCGGATCCGTGGGCTGCAAATTGAATGTGGCGGTGGTAGGGAGTCCCGCCTGGTGGGCTTCGAGTTGCCAACGTTCCGGCGGCCATGCGGGCCCGGCAAGGAGGAGCGGGGAGGGGCGATTCAGCACCGGGCCGGGAAAGTCGCGGAGCCAGACGGCGAGAAACGCGGTCAATTCCGCGGCCACGTACGCACGGTCTCCAAGATCGATGTGCGGCAATTCCCCGGCGGTCACGGCGGGGAGACGGTTGAGGATGCCGTCAACCCGAGTCAGGGAGTCACGCCGGCCCCCAACGGGCAGCGACCGGCTGCCACCGGTCGGATCCCAGCGCCACTCGCTTTCCGCGAGATGAGCCGCGGTGAGAATCCGGGCCCGCGCCGCCCCCCAATGCTGCGCCAGTTCAAGGGCGCCGGTGTCGTACCGGCTGGCCAGGATGAGCACCATCGCTTAGCGGGGTTTCTTGGGGGAACCAGGATTGGTGGAGGGGCGCTCGCCGGGACGGATGAACGAGCGGCCTGGTTTACGGGCGGCGGCCTTGCCCTCGGCCTTCGAGGAAGCAGGGCGGACCGAGGCGGATTTCTTCCGACCGACGCCGGAGGCTCCTGGTGACTCGGGGAATTCGCGAATCAAAGGATTGTCTACCGGATTCGAGACATCCGTGGCCTTGGCGAAATCCGATTTGGCAGCATCGGTGGCCTTGAGGTTGTCGGTGAACTTCGGGGCGACGTCGGTACTCTTATTGAGCACGTCCGTGAATTTGGGAACATCGGAAGTCTTGGAACGCACCTCGTAGTCGAAGGAGGTGGCACTGCTGGCCCCTGTGGGGTCCTGGACGACCACCGAAATGATGGCTCGGCCGATCTGGCCGGAGGCGGGAATAAGCCGGAGTGCCCGGGTGTTTCCGGAGCCAGCCAATGCCAGATTCCCGTTGGGGATGAGGGTCTGGTTTGACGAAACCGCTGTGGTGAGGAGTTGGTTCGGGGCGGTTTCCGGGTCAAAAACGTCGAATGTGACGGTGGTGGCTTGATTGGCCGCGACAACCACCGGGGCGATGCCGCTGATTTGGGGAGGCTCATTAGGCGCCGGCAGAGCCATCCAGAACCACATCTCGAAGTCACCGCCGCGACGATTGTCTCCGCTTGGTAGCAGCAGTGCCGAGGGAATGAAGCCGGGCGGTGTGCGGAAGGATTCTCCATCAAGGAATCCTCCGACAACGCCGTTTCTGAAGAGTTCGCGCGCTTCGGTGTTCCAGATGAAGCTTCCCTTGAGGGTGAAGCGGAGAAGCAGCTTGTCCGGGCGGACCGAGTCCTGCTGAAGCCGGCTGCGGAGGCGCTCCAGAAAATCCCGCGCTGCACCGAAGGTGCGCCAGACGATCAGACCCTTGGCGGAGGTTCCCTCGGGAAGCGGAGGAGACGGCGGGATCGGTTCGTCGGCCGGATCAGCCGCGGTGACCATTCCGTTAAGAATGGCCGATTCATAATAGGCGACCGACCGGAAATCCTGGTCGGTGCCATGGGGAATCTCCACGGTCAAAAAACAGGTGGGCTGTCCCCGGCGGTAAACCTCTACCGCATCGTCCGGGTTGATCGGGTCTACCACCGTGGAAGGATCAATGGCGCGGTCACAGATGACGAAGATACCCTCCTCCAACTCCGCGGTTGTGAGAGTACTCTCGTGATTGATCAGGACCCGCTTTTCCTTGCCCACGCGGAGACCCAGGATGTGGACCGGTTCCGGGTCGTTGTTGCCTTCGCCTGTAAGGTGGGCCAGAAAGTGAACTCGGCTCGGCTCCGTCACGGGGCGGTTGGCGTCGCCCGTCAGAACGGCTTCCAGAGTCTGGAGCGGATTCGTCGGGCCCAGTTGCCAGCGGCAAATCAAGTCGCCGGTGCCGTCATTGGTCGGACTTGAAGAGACCACTGAGCCGCCCCCTTGGGCGTTAAAGGCGACTGTCAGTCCCGATTCCGGTCCGCACCGGCTGGCAACCCGGACCCTCACCTCGATCGTGCTTCCGGGGGCCGCCACCTGACCATCGCCACTGACCTTGTAGAGACTGACCATGCTGGCCAGCCGGGCGATTGCATCCTGAACGGTCCGTCGCCCTTCCAGGCCGCGGCCCGCGGCGCCGCACTCGCCGGGATTGTATCCGACCTGACTGGCGATACTCAGGTTGGCAGTGAACAGGAGCGGCGGCGGAGCGGCGACAGGCACGTCGGCGGGATCGACCAAGTCCACCTCCACCTTCCGGTTCGGAAGGGTTTGAGTCGGGTTCAGAAGCCAGGAGCAATGGAGCAGTCCCCGCGCGTTGGGCAGCCGGAGGACGCCAGCCGCGTCGGAGGCAACCAAAGCACCGCCCGGAGGCGTGATTTCAAGGCGATCCGCTGTCGGAGTGACCCGAAGCCTCAGGGACAGGCGGACGGTGGCGCACTGGAGATTGGCCACAAAGATTTCAAGCGGCTGGGGCAACCGAATGAGCGCCGCTGGCGCATCCGGACTGGGCATGACCTCCTGGCCATCTCCACCCCTCCCTTCGAGCCGGGGAGCCGTCAGCGCCGGCCACAGGCATCGGCAGTCACTGACCGGTGTCACCGCACCGCCGGCGACCGTGATCACTCCGAGGCGGCAGTAATGATGCAGAATCCCGCGCGGTTGGAGGAACACGTCCGGCGCGCTGGTCAAAGGCCATTCGATTTTGCCCGATTCCGCATCAGGCGATGCGGTGCGAGCGGGAATCTGAGCGGGAATCCTTCCGGTGCGAAATGCAGACGACCCAGGCTGCCGGAATCCCACCTGCACCCCCAATTCCAACGGTGCAAACCCGCTGCCGTCGGCCGGATTTGCGGGACCGGCGGGAACGGTTCCCATGCCGTCCCAACGCCGCAGGCGCGGATTGGCCGACACCGTGATGGCGATGGGCATCGGTTCGCTGGCCAGCCTTTTCAGAGTGATAGTCCCCTCGGAATCATCCACCTCAGCGACCTGCGCGAGTTTGCCCGGGACACCCTCAAGCTCGTCGGAGTCGTGCAGCACTTCCACCAGATCGTCCTTGCGAAATCCCAGGGAGTCGTCTGGCCCGGTACTGGCGACGGTCAATACATTGACGGAACCTCCGGTGACCGGTTTGTCGACATTCTTAATGATCCGCGTGGCCACGGCGCCGTTGTCGCGGGACCACTTGAAGGTGGCGGCGCCGAGGTTGCCGCCATTGTGAATTTCCACCCGGTATAATTGGTTTTCCAAACCCCGGTACCCGGCTGTCGCGGGAAGCTTGCAGGGATCGTCCTCAAAGGTGGGGGTTTCGGTCCGGGCGGCCAGTTCCGGAAAGCTGCTCCGCTGGCGCTGATCGAACTCGTTGGAGGTCTGCCGGCAGGGACTCGCCTCCAGGGTGGAGGGCAGCGCCGCTGCCCGGACCTGCCAGACTGTCTTGACCCGGGTCGCGGTGTCGGGACCCACCAACGCCGTTTCGCGCAATTCGTCGCGCTCGTGGACGGTCAGGTGACGCAGCCAGACGTCCAAATAGACGAGGTAGTTTCCGTCGGCCAGCTCGCTGGTTTCCCGATGGTCGGGTTGCCAGGAGAAAAGGAATGGCGACTCCACTTCGCAGAGCAGTCCATTCACATAATACCGGCCTTGGGAAAGCGCGAACTGCCGGATCGGGGCGCCGGGATTCGCGGGAAGCGAATTGATCACCGAGGGCGTGGTGATCACCGCAAACGCAGCCTCATCGGCCGGTCCGCCGCAGTCCCCCACCATGTCGGCCAGGGCGGTCTCGGACCGGTGGGCGACCAGGGCGGCCTGTTCGTTCCAATCGGCATCCAGCTGGACGCGGCCCTGCTGCTGGAGCACCTGCCGGTAGTGGTGGGTCGCGTCAAACGTGTCGCGGGTGAAATCGCCTTTCATACACTTTTCTAGGGGATCGTGGTTGTCTGCCGCCGAATCGCGGGTTCAAAGAAAACTCCGGCTTCCAGGCCGAAACGCAGATACTCCTGCAGGCGCCGCCGCAGGTGTTCTTCCCGTTGCGGCGCGAACAGGTCATGGAATGCGCCCATCTCCGAACTGTCATCCGCACCAGTCCGAATCTCCACCGGGGTCCGGCGGCTCAGGGAGCCATAGCCCGGATTGCCATATCGGAATGAAGCGAATTGAGGGTTCATCCCGGAGGCCTCACCAATACAGCGGAACTGCCGGGGCGAACGTGAGTCCGCCGGAAGCCAACAGAACCGGACGCAGCCTTCCTTGTCTTCGCCGAACATGGAAGGAGGTTCCCACCAACAGGCTATTGCTTGCCAGTTCCAGGCGGTCCAGTTCCAAGCGGCCGCGGAGCGTGCAGTTCTCAAGACGCCACGTGCCGGCGGGCGAGGATCCATCGAGTCCCGCGAGGGCAACCCCGCCCGGATCTCCGGCGTCAACGATGCAATGGCGCAGGACCAGGCTGACATCGTCCCGACCCACGCGCAGGGGAGGCAGGATGCAGTTCTCGAAAACCACCTGGATCCTCCGGGCGTCGATCTCAATCGGCAAGGCCGGGGAGACGGTGACTGCACCGGTGGCGTCGATGCGGAGATTGGGGGCCAGGGTGCAGTGTCGCAGCGTCAATCGACCCAGATCTCCCTCGGCTCTCAGCGCACCGACGATCCAAAGTCCGTTGACCGTCAGGCTGCCGTCCGGACCACCGCGCAGGGTCCAGGGTTGGTTTCCTGCAGCGGGGCGCATCAGCAGCGCCGGACAACGCTCGTCCGCTGCCCGAACTTCCTTCGGTGCCACGATGTTGAGATTAGGAAGTATCTCAACATAGCGGCCGCTGTCGGTGATCTGGATGAATGGATTCTCCGCAAACGGTGCATTGAGCGCTGCACTGAGCGTCGCCGTGGAAGCGCCACCGACCTGGGCCACGGTTACGGGCGGCCCCTTCTGGCTGCCGAAGGACGCCAACCGTCCATATTCCCCACCGCCAATGGTTCCTCCGAAACCGTAGTGGTAGGTGACACGAGGCAGTGGCTTCGTGGCATCCACTGCACTGCCGAACACCACTCGCCCCAGGTTCGGATCCAGTGCCACCTCGTTCCCCAGGGGGCGTCGCTCATGGTTCCAGACCGGGTTGCCCGTATTGCCATCGACAGCATTGCTCAGGTCGCAGACCAGCACCTTGGCCGCGGGGATCTGCTCAAACGCCTGTCCAGTCCAGCGCTCCAGAACCACGCTCAGACCGGCTCCATAAAGGGATTCCGTGGGATGGTCGCCGACGGGTGCCAGCAGGCGGCGGGTCAGCGGCAGCGGCACGTTGGCCGTTTCGGCCAGGTGGGTCACGTCGTCTTCGGTGATGGGGCGAATCTGCAGGGGGAGGTCAAATCCAAGCGGATGCACCCGGAACCGGCGGCCTAAAAGCGCGTCTCCCGGCAACGTGACGGAGACCAAGGGAGCCGCTGTGCGGGAAAAGGAGGCCAGCGGCCAGAGAAACAGGCCCAGGTTCGGAATATTCCAGCGGCCGCGGCCGACCGCAGCGCGGCGGACTTCGACTGTACGCTGCAGCGATTCGAAGGCGGTTCCGTTCAATTCCAGGGCATTCGCCTGGCGCAAGTCGGCGAAGGAGCGGCATTCGGGCCGCCGGTGATTCAGGTGCTGGGTGGCCGCGAGGCGTTCGAAGAACTCCACCGCTCGGGCGGGCCAACCGGTGATGTCACGGGCCAGCAGTTCCAGCATGGGTGCCGTGCCTTTGCGTCGGCGATAACCCACCGTGTGACCCACTTCCGCCCGCGGAGAACGGGCGAGGGCGCCCGCGGGCAGTCCCTGGATTCCCAGGATTTCCCCAAGATAGGGCAATGCCCAGGGTACGGCAGTCTCCACGAAGTGATTCTCGTAAAGCTGTTCCAGTTCCTCCTCAAGGACCCGAAATTGACCGGAAAGAACCTCCACCAGTTCACGCAGCGGACCGGGCTTCCACCGGCCCTGGGAATCGGGACCCTGGGGATTCGCCAACTCCGCATCGCGGGTGCGGAGTGCCGCGGGCAGCAGCTTCCAGAGTTCTTCGGCTTCAAGGCTCATGTGGCATCCTCCGTCGATTTAAATCCGAGCTGCAGCAGGGAAATCTCATCCAGCAGCAACAATTCGGCGGGCTCCGCCAGGGAGGCATCCGTGCCATCCGCAGGCAGGGCCGCTCCGAGATAGCCGTCCTTGGCGGCAGTGGTGTTGGTGGCCCCGGCAATCAGGGCGCTCTTCTCGAATTGTGTCTCGTCCATCTCCACGAAGGCCACACCGGCGACGCTTTGAATGACCGCGACGACCTCGCTCAGGGCCACACCCTGACCGAACTCCCGGTTGTCGAATCCGAAGGTGGATTTCAATGCCTCCTCCACCGCCGTTTCGACAAGACTCAGGATCCGGTCCGGCTCCACCCGCACCACGCCCGCCAGAGAAAAGAGGGACGGCTTTCGGGAGACAATCTTGACAGGGATGCGGGCGTTGCCGCGCTGGGTCAGTGCCTTTCGGAGGGGCGCGACGGGCTGGCTGTTTGGCCCGTTTTCCAGTCGTTCCCCTCCGGGTCCAAGCAGCGTTAGCAACACGCCCCGACGCCGGCCGATCCAGGCCCAGGCCGCATGGGCCTTGGCCACTCCGGGGAAGTCACGGGCGAAATCCTCGAAATCCCTCAGCGACACCACCCGTTCGAAGGTGAGCATGGTCCGGGGTGCATTGCGCCGGGCATCCTCTCGCGTCTGGGGATCCTCCGCACCCTCCGGTTTCGAATGGTTGAGGACTGATTTCACCCCGAGCGGCTGGGTGAGCAGCAGACTGATCTGGCGCTCGGTGACCATGCCCTCCCGCCCAATGCCCTTGCGGTACACGGCCCGGACATTTTCCCGTCCGGTGGGAAGCCGGGCGCCCTGCTTTCCGTCACCAAACTGGACCGACGTGACACCATTGTCCGCACGCCTGACCACGTAGACCCGGTCCTTCGCGCCGCTGCCCCAAAAGGCCGAAACCTCACTCCACCGGATGTCGTCCACCCAGATTTCCAGGGAGGAAACCGGCATGACTTGGTCGGAGGAAAAAATGAAGGTGAGCGGCGTCTGCTTGAGGGTTAACTTCTGAAAGGGGACCGTGGCATCGCCACTGCCGAGAATCTCCCGGACCGTTTCTCCATGGGTGGCAGAGACAACGTTCGCGTTGAGCGTGACAGTCGATCGGACGTAACCGCGTTTCAGCCCGGACTGCAGGGTCAGAATTGTGACGCGGTCGCCGTGGCGAAGTTCCTGAATCTGGACCTGTTCGGTCATCCGAAGACCGGCGGGATCCGTGGCCACGCCCGCCAAGGTCAGGGTCTGTCCCTCCACAAGGTCGAAGTCCAGGCGGTCGAGGGGGATTTCCGAGTCGCCTTTCTCCAGATCCTTGTCGATTGGGACATCGGAGAGTTCGAGCCGCTCACTCTGCGCGTAGACGCTCGTCAGTCGATTCCGGAACGAAGCCAACCCCGCCCCGTCCGCCAATTCATCCGAACTTGGCAGGGTCAATTCTTCGCCGGTTGCGGCGCGAAGGGAAAGTCCGGTGGCTTTACCGCTGAGGTTGAAGTCAGCAATGGACTTCTCACAGACGGAGGCGACCCGGAACGGCCTGTCGGGCATCGCTCCAGTGTCCAGGACGACCCAACTCAGCGGCGCGATCTCCGGGACGGTCCGCTCGAGGTAAATGTTTGCGGCCAAGGGATCGTGGTGATCCGTCTTACCGGAGCCCTGCGCCGGATGGGGTGGGTTGTAATAAAAGCCCTGTGAATTTTGCCAGACGGTGGAGGGATAGGACGCCTTGGCTGTTCCAGTATCCTCCGTTCCATTCACATTGAGCGAATCCCAGTCATTGGTATAGGTGGAGGCCCGTTGACTGGTTATCGCCGGGAGGCTGTCGCGTTTCGGAGCGTTGTGGCCAAAACAGCCAACCCGTTGGCGCAAAATGAACACGCCTTCGTTCGGTCCAAGCGGTGCGGCAGGCGTGGGAGGCGGCTGGGGCGGCTCAAACACACGGTTTGGAGCCGGCTGGCGCAGGTACTCAATGACATCGGATTTTCGCGACCCGCTGTAATGCAGGGCATACTGGGAGGTCTTGCCCGACAACGCAACACCCCCACCATACCACTGGGTCCAAGTCGCGGCTTTGGCCTCCAGAATGGCAAAGGTCTTGATCGGAATGGTTGGCCGGGCTGGCGGTGTGTACGGTTGAACGGAGGCCTTCCGGTCGGCAAAATCTACACGAGTGATGTTCCGTTCCCGGTCGATGTCGAGACGGCGGATTCGTTTAGCGACGGTGGCGGGCGGCTGACTTCCGCCCCCGGAACCGCTCCCCGGGGGGACCGCTGACAATACCATTATGTCACCAACCTTCAGGTTGAGCGTGCTACCCTTCAGGAAAAGGAACTTTGGTTCGACATTGGCCGGATCGGTATCGTCCTTGACCACGAATTCCTGAGGCTTCCATAGGCGCGGCCGCAGCTCGTTCCAGGACGCACGGCCGGTAAACTCCTCCGAGGTTTCAAACGGCTGCGGCTTTTCTCCAGGGCCGGGAATGCTTTGCACCTTCGTCCCCTTCGGGATGATGGCTGTTCCCGGTGCCCCTGCGGCCCCTTCTATCGTGAACGTGAGCTGGACCCTGGAGGCCACCCCAGGGAGCAGCTCATAGCCGATGGCACGGGACAACTCGAGGATGCTGCGCCGTTCCGTCGCCGTGCGTAGGTAGGCCTCATTCAGAATCCGCTCCGAATAAAAGGTCAGGACATCTCCCAGGCATGCGAAGGCGTCCAACAGGGCCGGAGTGAAGTCATCCGCGTCCCGGGTTCGGAGCTGACCCAATGTCGGCCGGTCCTTCGATGACAAGGCCGCGATCAGGGTGTTGAAAAACTGCGAGTGTACCCCGCAGCGGAACGACACCTGCGACAGTCCGGGCCGGTTCCAGACGACAGCCGGGGTCTCGGCACCAGTGCCGGCACAGCCACCGCAGTCGTTCAAGGCGCGCAAACTGGGGTCCAAGGGATTGTTCATCGTCCTCCCACCGGGTTGATCCGCAGTGTCCCGCGGTCAGGAAAATTGGGATCGTTTTCGAGCAGAATAATCTCGAGTCTGCCCACCTCGAAGACGTCATCGGCGGGCACCGCCTCGCCCGTTGTAGCCCCTTGCCGGCGAAGCAGGGTGACCTCGACATGCCGAACCCCGGCGACCCGCTGCGCCCTGGTTTGGATGGTACTCATCAGAACCGGTTGGCCGAAGGTGAAGTTGTCGGGATGGAAGAAGCCCCGGGAACCGTCGACGTGGAGCCGATTGTCAAAAGCCAGCTGGAGTTCGGCAACGACATCGTCCTGGAAATAATCAGGCGCCACGCATACATGGAGCTCGAGTTCCAGAGGCACAAAGCGGGGGCCATCAATTTCCAAGTCCTGACCCGCCATGCGATACCGCTCCAGGAAACGCCGCAGCTCGGCTTCAAACACGTCGTCGACGGGACGTCCACCCCGCCGGTCAATGGTCAGGAACACGGTGTGCCAGCTTCCGGTCCAGCGGAGCGTGGCGGCGGCCCGTTGAACGTCGGGATGCAACGACGCCTTCTCAGCGTAGTCCTCGGGGGTCACAGCCCGTTCCTGCGTTCGAAAGGCGGCGGGAGCATTCTGGCGAACCTCCTCCATGGATTCCGGGTCGGTGCCACCCCAGGCCGGAAGGGGGTTGGAAACTTCCTGAATCCAGGGGACGGGGGACTGGGGCAGGAAGGTGTTTCCTGGGCCTGGCACCAGCACCGCATCCGCCGCGAGTTGTACGAGGGCCTCCGCGCCGAGGTTACCGGCCATACCATTGCCAATCCGGTAGACAGCCGAGAAATGAGTCCCCTCCCCCGGTTCCATGCCATTCTCATCGTCCCCGAACCGGAGCGTCGCCCGGCCGTCTGATTCTGTCTCGAGCACAAACTCCGGCGCAAAGGCGTCGCTGGAAAGCAAATCATGCTTCGGCCGCCATACCCGGCCCTGGTCATCCGTCACGAGGACCGCTGGAAGGACATTGCGAAAATCAACAACGCGGGTGCCGAAGGCGGTTCCGGTAGGATCATGCCCGGAAACCTGAGTGACCGGACCCTCCTTCAGCGACGGTCGGTACCGGACCGGACTGCCCAATCGTTCGGATTCCTGGCATCGATTGCAGCCGGCGATCTGGACGGGGGCGAGGATGGGATCAGGTGACGGCACGCGGCCAAGGTCCTCCGCCTCCCGGAGTGTCTGGCCATGGTCGGCGAGGATGATGTTTCCGAGGGCGACACTGATCTGGGTTAACAGTTGGCCGCCGGTTTCCGTCCGCGCGGATAGGCAAAAGGGGAATTGGAGCGCGTCCGCCTCCGACCACTCGATTTCGGTGATGGGCACCGCGGGGACGTAAATTTCGTCGACGCGCACAGGCAAGGTTCCGGCAGCCCGCGCCGCGGTCTGTTCGGCAGCGTCCAACCCGTTGACGCGGGTCAGCCGGACAGCCTGGCGTCGGGTGAGGTCAGCATCCGCCGGCTCACCGGTGCGGGCGCCGAGGCGTTCCTTGAAGACGAGGACATGCCCGGGTCGGAGGCCCGGGTAATGTCCACGCAACGTGGCGCGGATGGCGCCCCGAGGCAGGACACAGGCATCATTACCCCAAGTATGAAACGGCATTTCGTTGTGGGCGGCAAACAGCGGTGGCTCCTCCATCGGCTCGAACACTTCCGCCGGTTGTTCACCAGCCAGCCGTTCCTGCTCGGCGGTGCTGAGCACCGACGAGTCGTTCAGACGCGTGACGAACCGAGGTCGGGCGATCACACCCTGTGGCGACGTCACAACCAGCCCTCCGGGCGCATTGGCCTTCAGTCGCACCTGCACCCATGCCCGGGCATTGCACCCATCGTGCATGGGATAGTCGAGCAGCCGGACATGTCGGCGTACTGAGACCCGACTCCGGGCTGTCCCCAGATAGGCCTCCGTGCCGATGGCATCCTGACGGTAACTCAACTGGTCGCCCACATAGGCGAGCAATTCGACAAGCGTGATGCCGAGATCGGCAGGATTGCGCTCGCTCCAGGCCGGCAGAATCACCGCCAGCCGGTCGAGCATGAGCTGTCGGAAGCTGGCGTAATCCTTGGCGAGATAATCCAGGCCCGGGGACTCCAGAGGACTCGGTGGGCAGAGGCACGGGGGCGCGCAGTCCAAGTCACTCTCGCACTCGACCTTGAATGAAAAATCCACCGACGCGAGGGCCGGATCGAGTTCCTTCAGGGGTTTGCCAGTGTCGGGTTCGACGCACTGAAGCGTGTACAAGGAATGATCGCCCCGGGGACTGACGTGAACTTCGAGGTGGTCGCCCGAGGCTGCCACCCGAATCGAGTCCACCGTAATCTTCTGAAAGCGGCTGCCTCCCGTGATCCTAGCCAGCGGCGCATTGGCCTCCGGCGGGACTCCGATGCGACCGCGTACAGCGGCTCCACCCGGTGTGTTGAGGGGTTTGACGAAGTACACCCGCAACAAACGCTGTCGCTCGTCCTCGACGGGCTCCTCCCGATCGACCACTTCCAGAAAATCGACGGCATTGAGCGTGGGATGTAGTCGGACGAGGCTGCGCCGTCCCTCTTCACAGCAAAAATAGATCATGGGACTTTCCGGGTGAATTGGGCCAGTCGAGGCTGCTGGGTGCGGCGCACGACGTAGCGAATCTGAACGTTCAAGGTGCCTTCGACGGCGGTGATTTCGACGGCGTCGATCTGGATCAGTTCACCCAGCCATTGCTGAAGTGCTCCCTGGACCATGAGCTGGGTGGCTGCGGCGAGTTCGGGACTGTTCGCGGCAAAGACCATCTGTAACAGCCCGCTGCCAAAGGTCGGCCGGTTGACCCGTTCGCCGGGCGAGGTGAAGAGCAACTGCTCGATCAGGTCGCGGATATGCCGGTCATCAGGCGCCTCGGCGGTGCGGCCGCGATGGTCGAACTGGTAAGGAAAGGCGAGGTTCATTGTGCTTTGACGCGGATCTGGGTGAGCAGGACGTTCACCCCGGTGCCATTGGGCACGCAGATGGCGGCACTGTCCTGGAGCAAAAGCGGCAGTTTGCCTGAGAGGACGCGTGTGGCGCCGACGATCCACTGGGCAGTGACGCACGGCAGCGGATTGGTGCCCGTCATGAACGGGCAGCCAGCGATGGTCCAGGGATTCGGCAGCTGCACGGTCATCTGGCCCGCCACCTTGACCCGGGGATTGGGAACGGTCGCCTGGGCCTGGCCTCCATGCATGCAGAGCACCGTGGCGCCTTGATGGAGGAGATAACCGGGCATGCGTTGGAGGGGTGGAGGGTTAGATGATTTCCAAGGCACCGCTGTTGATGTCCACCTTGGGGCCCTGCAGGGTGATTTTTGCGCCCATGCCATTGTCGATCTCGATGCCGGTGGGCGTGAGCGTGATCTTTTGGCCGCCGGAAGTTTCAAGGGTGATGCCGCCGACTCCCGGGGTGTCGTCGAGAGTGAGGCTGGTGCCCCCCTCGGTCAGCAGGAGAACCTTCTTGTAGGGGGGGGCCAGCAGCGGGGGCGGTACATCGGCAACCGCGCCGTACCAGCAGCCCGACCAGATGGGATACTCTGGATCGCCCTGTTCGAATTCGATCCAGACGCCGCCACCCACCTTGGGCAGGGCGAAGAATCCCATGCCGGATCCGCCGAAGGGAAAGCACGGCATGGCCCAGCCGCTCTCATCGGAGCCAAACACATCGGGCACCTGGGCCCGGATGCGACCGATCTGAAGCGGGTCCTCGATGGAGGTGACCACGCCACGGTATTTGCCGTAAAACTGCTGGGGGGGCGCCGAGTCCATGTTTATGGGCGGACCACCGGCAAGAGGGCGCCGGTCCCTTCACGTTTCAAGGTGAACTGCTGGGTGCAACTGGTCCGAGTGACAATCGTCTTCACCTGACTGACGTAGTAGATGCCGTCGTGTTTGATCCCGGCGCCCCGCAGCCCGACCAATCGACGGGGCCTGAGCAATTGTCCGTAGCGGACGGAATCCACGGTGCCGGTGCAGCTGACGGCATCCGGCGCATTGGTGACGCGGGCCACCAGGTCGGTTGCAGCCTGGGCGGGATTCCGATTCGAAGTGTTGCGCATAAGGCGGGTGCGACGTGGGCTGACCGGTTGGGCGGCCAGTGGAGGCACGCGCAACCCGGGCAGGGGCGGAATGGAAATGCTCTGTTTGGTGATGGGTTCGAGGAAGGATCCCTCCGCGCCCTCCGGGGCAAGCGCGTTGTGGGTGAAATGAAGCTCCGTGAGGTTGGTCGTCGCGCCGAGGTGCTGGTTCAATGCCGGCTGGGGCAATCCCACCCGCTGCAACGGCCCCCAATACGCCAGGCTGCTCCCAATCGTCAGGGGTTCCAGATAGAAAACGAACCCATTGCGCTGCGCCAATCGACGGAGGCATTGCAGGTCGGTCTCGTGCTGGCGCGGCACCAACTGCAGCTCAATGGGAAAGTTCATGGTCGGAGTCACCTGGGGCACGATGCCGTACTGCGCATACTTTGGATCCCCGAGGATTTGCAGCGCGATAATCGAATCGGGCTGGTTCTTGAAGGGTTTGTTGACTTCGTGGAGGTCCAACATGACGCCGACGTCGCGTCCGGAGACGGTGAGGGTGGCCGTCCCGGGCTGTTGGCCCGGAGCGAGCTGCTGATGGAAGACCACTCCGTCAATGAGCGCCTCCGGGCTGGCGCCCATGATCACCCCCAGCACGATGCGGCTGTCGGGATCCAAAATGCCGCTCTGTATGA
This sequence comes from Limisphaerales bacterium, assembly GCA_044221235.1. GTDB lineage: Bacteria > Verrucomicrobiota > Verrucomicrobiia > Limisphaerales > UBA9464 > UBA9464. Next base: position 8,844 of record JBGAPN010000008.1, on the reverse strand, counting down.
AATCGAACTCCCCGGTTTTCTGCTTGGTGAGACTGAAGGTCATCTGGAAGCCGTCGTCTCGTTCGGAATCGTTGGTGACTTCGATGCGATTGATGGCTTGCAGCAATTCCGACGGCACCGGTGTCGGGACGGTCTTGCCGGCCCAGAGCAACAGACGGATTCCTAGAAGGCTGGTCAGCATGGGAGTCAGAATCCCGGCAGGGCGATGCGAATGCGCCGACCCACTTCCGCAGTCAGCGACTCCGGCTGCATCACGTCGTTGGCATCGGCAATTCTCCAGAACTGGAGCGGATCGCCCAGGTAACGGGCAGTCACCTGATCAAGGCGTTCCCCCTGGGCAATCCGGTGCTCGACCAAGGTGGTCCCGGCGCCGGGAGGCGGCAGAAAACGCCGTTCAACGTAGCGGATTTGGACGGGTTCACCCTCGGGATCTTGAACTTCCAGAGTCTTGACGGCGAGCGACACGTAGCGGCTGGTGGATTCAAACATAGTTCATCCTCCGATGCTGAAACTGGCGCTGGCGCTGATGTTGCCGACCGCACTGACGGCGGCGCCGACACCATTGAGGGTGGCCATTCCCTCCTTGATGAGCTGATGGGCCATGAACAGGGCTCCGCCTGGGCTGAGCAGCCCGAGGTCGCGATAGTTCAGGACGCGGAGACCAAGGGACACCTTGGCCTGGATGGGATTCAAATTGGGATCGAACAATTCCTCGGTGATCGTGAACTCGGTCAGCCGCACTGGAACGACACGCTTGATGCCCCAGATCAGGATCGTCAGGGGAGCCTCGGGCGGAATAATTTCGATGATTCCGGCCTGCAGCAGTGCCTCATTGGTGATGACCAGGGCGCTCTTGGGGTACAGCAGCATCTCCAGAGCCGCCAGTTGCGGGTAGAGTCCGAGAACCGTCGCGGGGGCCTGGGCTTTCTCCAACTGGTCCGTGGCATCCAGAACAACGTCCATCCGCAGGCTTTCCTGGGGAGGCCCGGCAAGGCGGAGAGCCTCCCCCGGGGCGGAATCGCCGCCGGGCGAATTGGCTGCCTGGGGGGTGAGGGTACGGGTGACGGTCTCTGGATTATACTGGAAGATGGTGATGCTTGCGAGCGGGTTGAACGGGTCGATCCCGATCAAGGCGCCCTTCTGGAGGCGGGGGGAATTGGGAAAAGAGGACATGAGACAGATGCTTTTCAATTCGACGGGCGCTGGGACTCCCGGCGCCTCGCTGTGTGGGGAAGATTCAAGGTGTTCACGAATAGGTTCGATTCATCGGCCCGCTTGGGCCACGCGGACCAAGGCATACGCCACGGCGATCGAGGCAGGGTCATCGAGCAGGCCCGCTCCCAGCGTCGCGATATCCTCCGCGATCGTGGCCACCACGACCGCGATGGCGGCCCCGATAAGCAGATATCGGAGCTCGGGATTCGCCTCGAGGAATCTTCGGGCGGCTTCCTCAGCCGCTTCTCCCGATTCAACGACCTGGCGGACAAACTGGCGAATCTGTTCCAACTGGCTCCGCTGCGCAGGAGAACGAACCCGAGCCGGCTGGCGGCGGGTTTCCGGCACTCGTTGGGGAACCGGGATTGGCTGGCCTCTCAGTCGAACGCTATATGCCAGGAGGCCCGGCGTGCACCAGGAAGTCCGTATCTCCGCACTGCCAACCCCGGGCAGGCCGATGAGAATATTGGGTGGGGTGTATGCCGATTCCAGCATCGGGCTGACCACGGTTACCCCCAGGCTGGCTCTCCAAGCGACTTGCTCCGGGTCCTGGGAATTGCCCTGATCGATGTAGCGAAGTTCCTGGTTCTCTCCATCGATGAGACATGGTATGGCTGCAGGCTTGAGTTCCGCGACCTGGAGGATCCGGCCCGGAGTGATTCGGGCCAGGTCTGGAAATCCCAGTCCTGCCCTCCCACCCACTACCTGCGGGTCAATGATGGGGCTCGGCTTACCGCAGAGACCATCCGTTCTCAACGCTCCGGCGGACGCTCCCGGGATGGCCACGGGGACCGCCCCTGAAGCGGATCCCATGAAGTGGCGCTGGATAATCCGGTGCACCACAGTGCCGCTCACCAGGCTCACCGCATTGGGATCGTTGATGAGATCGCGGCAACCTTCGAGGGAACGCTGAATTCGGTGCGTCGAACCACCCCGCTGCTGGACGACATGGGTCAGCTCATGGGCGAGCAGCCGTTGCCCGCCTAGCGTTCCCGGCGAATAACGCCCGGCGGAAAAAAAGATGTCGGATCCCACCGTATAGGCCTCCGCCCCCAAGTCCTGCGAAGAAACGGCGGCGGGCCCGTCCGAATGAACCCGCACCGCGGAGAAATCATGTCCCAGTTTCTGTTCGAAGGTCCGACGGACCCCGGCTTCCATCTCCACGCCGGGAGCGGCGAGAGCGCGCTCAACGCTGGCGGGAATCTCCGCCGGCAAACCCTTCGGCGGGTCCGCAAAGGCACGAATTCTTGGCGTCTCGCCGGCTATTCCCGGATGGGGTGATCCCGAAAATAGGTTGTGCGCGATGGCCTCGGCCTCCCGCTCCGCCGGATCGTCCGGAGAACCTATCTCCAGGCGGGTCTGAATCCAGGAGCCACCGCTGGTTCGCTTCCGACGGCATTCTTCGCACTCTCCCTCCGATCTCGATCGAGCGCCACACGCGCATTTCCGCTGGATGACTCCCGCCAGGGCGTGTGAGTCCGCCGGGTGCCGGGTCCGCGTCGGACGCGTTAAGGCTGGAAGGAAAATGCTCATGCAGACTCCATCCAGGGCTTCGAGGACGGGGTCGGGCTCCGACCGGTCCACGGTTCCTTCTTCAGGATTTGGTCCAGCAACGAATCCGCCGCCATTTGGCCCGCCAAGAAAGAGTCTACGTTGGGCGGGAGACCAAAACCTCCCGCAGGCAAGGAGCGAACGGCTGCGCCGGAGAGGCCCGAGGGGGGAATCGCATTTTTTGACAACCGTTTCATCAGCCCCGTCCTCAAGCCGTCTTCGAACCGTGCCGCCTGTGCTCCCCGGAAAGGCAATCCCTCAAGGACCAGCCTTTCGATGCGGAGATGGACGGTCGCAGACGGCGAAGGCGCGAGGGCGCGCACGGAATCCCCCGGCGGGCCGGGCACCCTTTCACGATCCGATGTCCCGACTGGATTCATATCCACCCCCCCAACTCCGCATCGCTGGGCGGACGCTCGAGTTTGGCACATTCACTGCGGGCCGCCTGAAGCAGATGACACATGCGGACCGGTTGTCCGGCGTCGGACGCCAGGAATGCGGCCTGGAGGGCAATATTCCGGATATTGCCGCCGGCGACATTCAGCCGGGCAAGGTTTGCAGGTTGGAGACCTTCGGTTGGGGTCGCCGCCGGGAAGACGCGTCGCCAGATTTCCGCCCGCTGTCCGGCATCGGGGAATGGGAACTGCACCACGAAGCGAAGGCGCCGCAAAAAGGCATTGTCGAGGGCCTGTTTGAAATTGGTCGTGAGGATGGCAAGTCCCCGATAGGTCTCCATTCGCTGCAGGAGATAGCCGACCTGGATGTTTGCGTAGCGATCGTGGCTGTCCTTGACCTCACTGCGCTTTCCAAAGAGGGCGTCAGCCTCGTCGAACAGGAGGATCGCCCCCCCGGATTCGGCGGCATCGAACACGCGGCTCAGATTCTTCTCGGTTTCGCCAATGTACTTGTTGACCACCGCGCTCAGATCGATGCGGAACAGGTCCAACCGCAATTCCTGGGCAAGAACCTCGGCAGCCATGGTTTTGCCAGTACCGCTGGGGCCGGCAAAGAGGGCGCTGATGCCCAATCCCCGGGCGCCTTTGGAGGCAAACCCCCACTGTTCGTAGACTCGAAACCGCTGCCGGATGTGCACCGCCATTTCGCGAAGGGTGCGCAGCTGGGCGTCGGGAAGCACCAGGTCGTCCCAGGTCGCGGCCGGCTCGATCTGTTGAGCCAGCAATTCGAGTCGAGACCGGGTCCGGGAGCGGCACTCCAACCAAAGTTGCTCGGGAGCAAACGTCGGACGGGTCTCCAGAAAGGTGGCGATTTCCCGGATCTCCTGTGCGCTGAGGCTAAACTGTCCGGCGACGGCTTCCAGGTGTCCATTCAGAGCAACGGCACGGGGACCGAGCGCTTCATGCCACAACGACTGCTGCTCCAGCGTGGTGGACCGGGGCATGTCGATCCTCCAAGTGGGCCGGTTGAGATGCCGCACCGGTTCCCGGCAAAGCAACATCACGATCCCGCGCACCCCCTCCAACAGCGTCAGGGCGGACCGTGCCGAATCGGTTTGTTCCACGTCCCGGACGTCGAGCAGCAAGATTCCTCCGGAAAGGATTGCCTCTCGTTCCCAGAGACGTCCGAGCGTTTCCCGGTCCGCGGCCGCAGTGGGCACATCGAGTCCAGAGAGTTTCCAAGGGCGGCACCCGAGCAAACCCGAAACGTGGGTGGCGACGGCGAGTTGGTCATCGATGGAATCGCCACAAAGTTGCGGTACCGGAAACGCCTGCTCAGGATGAAACGCTTGATACCGCCGGGCGATGTCCTCGGCGATCCGTTGCTGGCCCGGGGATGCGGAGGCCAGGATGCTCACCGGTCGTACGAGCGCCTGCAGACGTTCGTCCAAGTGGGGAGTTCCCGTGAGCACATGCAGCATCCACTCATCCAGACGCAACGGGCATCGGGTCAGCGATTCGCCCCCGCCCAGTTCGATCAGCCGCCATCTCCGCAGAGGGGAGGTCGGAAGCAGGGCGCTCCAATGCGCGTCCGGAAGCACCGCCAAGGCCAGGCCAAAGGTGGGCGATACCCTCTGGGCTCCAGGCTGGGTCTGCGCCAGAACCGCTCCAAAGCGGGCATCGAGGTCTGGCCCCGCACACAGCAGGAGCACGGAGCGTTCAAATCGAGAGAGTTGAAACGCTGCACACACCGCATCCAAGGCAGACCGCGGACCGGTTTCACTGACGCCGCCCGGCATCTCCGCCCCGGGCGCCGCCGTCCCGTCAATCCCGGTTGGAGATGTACCGTCAATCGATCCCTCAAGAATGCGACGCACCTCCCCCAGCGCATTCATCAATTGGCGCTGATTGGCCTCCGCCCAGGAAATGAGTGGATCCGCGTTCATGTGGGCATCCGGATCCGCTGACCCGAATCAAACTGGGGTGGCTTGGGCGCCGGGAAACGCAGGATAAATGGGCTTTCGACACCATCGACCCTTAGTCGAACCGGGTGCAGGGCGGGAGGGGCGCTGGAGGGAACGAAGAGAAATTCCGGAAGATCGCCTTGGAACTCCAGGGTGTCGGTCTGAATCGCCGATCCACCAAAGACGCCCGCACCGGCGAGCTCACGGTCGCCCAGGAACAGCGATATCTCCTGACCCTTGCGCACCCCGGGGCGGCAACGCAGGCGGACGGTCGTCGACCGGGTTCCGTTCGCCGCCGCAGCCGCCAGGACGGTGGGATGATCGGGATCCACCGGAATCGTCGGATCACCGAGGACCATGAGAGGCGCAATTGTGAGGGGCAGCGCATTGGTGCGGCGCACCACCGGACTGCCTTGTTCGTCCAGTTGGGTGACTTCAAGCTCCACCGTGTGATGTCCGGGCACCCAGTCCGCCGGAAGCTGCGCCTGGCTCAGGTCCACGCGGACCCGGCGGTCGCAGTTCAATCGAATATCGTCGGGCAGGGTGAATGACTCCGTCCCGTCGGCCAGCTCGGCGGATGTGGGAGGCGGGGTCAATGTCACCCCGCCGTTGGCGACGAAGAGCTCCAGGGCCAGTCCGGGATGCTTGATGATGACCCGGGGCCCGGTGCCCTCGAGGTGATGCCCGAGCAGATGGATGGTTCCATCGTGCCGGGCGGACGACTGGTACCCTTCGGCACGCGCGGCCAGAAGCGTGGGGAGCGCTGGTAGCATCCCGGCCAGAACGCTGGGACCGCGATTCTCCGCACCCATTGTGAGCACGGGAAGCGCCTGTCGGACCGGCTCCGTCACTTCAATGAGCACGACTGTGACGATGTAAGCCATGCTGAGGCGATAGGGCGCCTGGAAGCCCGTCCAGATCTTCGAAAGCTCCTCGGTGTTGAGGTAATTCGGTGTGATCCGGATGGATTCCATCTGGTCGGCGAGTCCGGACTGCGTGAGAGCCTTGAGATTGGGAGGCAGAGTTCCGGTGCCGGATTCCGCGATGTCGCGCAGGCTCCGCCGGATCAATTTCCTCCCGAGCACTGGCGTCTCATGCAGGAGCTGCATGCCGTAGCCGAGCAGGATTTCCGGATGCAGGTCCCGCTCGTCATAGGCGGTCAGCAAATAGTGGAGATCAAGCGCCAGCGGATGGCGCCCGACCCGGGTTCCCTGAGCGTCCCGGGCTGGAAGTCCCTCGTTGCGCCATCCGGAGTTTGGTTGAACCTGATAAAGGAACAGATTGAGCTGGCATTCGTCCGGGTTGGATGTGTCGGGCTGCCGGATCGGTGGACGTGAAGTGACGACAACCTTGGCGCCCACCGTGGCGCCCAGATCGCCCTGGATGATGCCATCGTTGAGCAAATCCTTGAGCAGATGGGAGACCGCGGCGATGGCGAGTGCGTTGCTCATGAGGCCTGGCGGGATGGCTTCAAGATATCCTCGAGGGACACGCGGGGGGCGGCCGGGACACGGGATCGCGGTGCGGCATCCGAAGGAATCGCCCGAATTTCCACCCGGCCAATGGTAATGTGGACCTCAGGCGGCGCCGCGGCGTGGTCCTCCGGTTCTGGGCCTACGCCGCGCGGGATCCTCCCATCTCGGCGAACTACGGACCGCACCTCGGCCTGCGGACGGATCGGAGGGCCAGACGCGATGCCGGCCCACTGCCGCACTTCCTCGAAGGGCGGGCGGACCAATTCCGGACGGCCGGCGGCTTGGGAAGACGAGCGGAATTCCTCCGAACCCGGGTCGCTTTGGGGGGATTTAGAGACCTCAGAGCCCGAAATCTCAGGTAATGGATGGAGTTCCGGATCGCGGAAGGACGTTTCTGGGACCTCGGTTGATCCCGAATGCCGAGTGGCTGCCGCTGCAAGTTCCCGCGGCCTTGGCGGCAACGCAGAGGATCCGAGGGTGCGGGCAGATTCCGAGTGTGGGATAGGCACCGGCGGAAATGAGTCGCCGTTGGCCCCGGCATCCGCCATCGAGGAAGCGGTTGGTACAACCGCATCCGGGGATCGCTCATTCAGCGAAACCGGGAGTTGGGAACCGGTCGGTCGTCCGGCGTTCGGCTGAACCCGGGGTGGAGTATGCCCGCCAATTTCGTGGTCCCGATGAACAACATCAGGGGACGCCGCGGCCGGGTTTGGCCGGTCCGGGAATGGGTCGCGGAATTCCTGATGGGTTGGGAATCCGGTCAACCTAGGGCGTCTGGCCGTTCCCGGCGGGCCAATTTCCCCGGGCGACAGCGGTGGATCCAGGAATTCCGAATTGAACCGAACTTCCCCTCCGCCTAGTTCGCGTCCCACTTCAAACAACGACGCCACCCTCGGTCGAATCGCAGGGGTGGATGCCAAGGTTCGGTTTGCCAGCCTGCCCCAAAAATCACTCATGAGCGGACCAGTTCTAGGTAGGCCTGACGTCGTGTGGCCGACAGAGACAGGATATCAGTTTCAGACCAGCCATAGGCACGGGCCAGTTCGTGAACCTCGCTCAGGACCCGCTGGGCCCACGAATGGAGTTCCATCCCAAAGAAAGCACCGATGTCGAATGGCACGTTCCAGCCCGTGCCGCAGGAGGGGCAGTGCAAGTCGACGGACAGGTCGGCTTGGGGATCAGACTCGGCGACTCGGGCAGCAGCCCGGGCGACCGCGTCGTCGGGAATCGATTCCAGTGGCACCTTATGTCCATCCTCTGTGCAGGCGGATTCGAGACACCGTGCAAACAGACGGCGACGGACCACGCCGGGGTCGGAATACCGGCCGGCCGCCATCAGGTCAGCCGTGGTCGGCCGACGGACAATCAGGGTCAATCCAGGGCACTCAATCGTCAGTGGACCGTCAGGCAACGGTGGACTGCGACGGAGTTCCCGGACGGGGATCGTAAACTCCAAGGGAGTGTGGCAACCCGGGCAATCGGCGAGACATTCCAGGTTTGGTCCGAACGTCAGTTCACGAAGTTCGAGCAACCGGGCGTCTCGAGAACCCAAGGGCATGCCCGCCCAGGATTCCAAGGGAATTTCGGGTTCCAAGGCCTCCAGCACAGCGAGCGGCCGTCCCACCGGAGCAAGCGGATAGGAGCGTTCCCAAGCAGTCAGAAGTTCTCTCGCGTCCGGCAGGCGCATGGCCGTCGGGAATCAGGTGGGTTCCGTGAAGGTCTGCTCGGCAGGCTCTGCAACCTCATAGTCGCGTTCCCAACCCTCGTTCTCCAGCTTGATGTTCTGGATGAGGATGGCGTTGGCATTCGCGTCGAGATCGGCCTGGGCCTGGAATTCCGAAACCCAGCAACGATACACCTTGTAGGCCATGGCCAGTTGCCCGGCCTCGTTGTAGACTTCGATGATGATGTCCTTGCGGAAATCCTTCAGGGCCACCTCGGCGCCCAGGCCGGAGCCATAGTTCCAGACCTTGTTGGCCCACTGTTCGAATTCCTTGTCATGGGTGACTCCCCGTTCGAGCGAAATCGCCTCGTATTCCGTTTTGCCGGGTGATTTGCGGCTGCTGCTCGGATCGCCACCTAAACCCCCGATTCCCACACCATTCACCACTCTCCTCGTCACACTTAACATCCTTCCGCCATGGCCCAGTTCACTGTCAATCCGCAGCGGTTCGATCCCTATAAGAACTTCAAGTTCCGGGTCAAATGGGACGCCCGCTACGTCGCCGGAATCAGCAAGGTCGG
>JBGAPN010000444.1:0-4487 GCA_044221235.1 Limisphaerales bacterium | reverse complement strand
GGCAACCCGTCCTTCTGTGGAGGAACGGCAATTGGCCGTGATCGTCCTGGAGCGGAACGGATCCTTCTGGCTGCGCCAACGTCCTCCCAACTCCGTCAATGCCGGATTCTGGGAATTTCCCAGTGTGGAACTTCAAAATGCAGGGGCACTGGAAACAGCAGCCCATAGGCTCTCGGTCGATTCACAGGGTCTCCAACCCCTCGGGCGGCTCAAGCACTCCATCACGCGGTATCGGATTCAACTCGATGTCTTCCTCGCCCGTGCCGCCCGGAAGAAACTCCCTTCGGAATGGTCGGGACGCTGGGTCTCGGCAGCCGAGTTGGAGTCGCTCCATTTGACTGCCGCCCACCGCCGGATTGCCGCCACCATGATCCCCGGTCAACTCGCCGCCAAACGGGCCCAGATGTTTCCCTGACTTCCTTCCAACAAGCCGTTTCCGTAGGGTTTCCGCCCATGTCCGACGACCACGCAATACGCCGCGCGGAGGATCCCTGGCGCGTCTTTAAGATCATGGCGGAGTTTGTGGATTCCTTTGACACACTTTCGCGCTTGGGACCGGCTGTCACCGTATTCGGCAGCGCCCGCACCAAGTCGGATGATCCCAATTACAAGGCCACCGTGGCCATCACCGAGGGATTGGCCAAATACCAGATTGCCACCGTCACCGGAGGCGGGCTGGGCATTATGGAGGCCGCCAACCGCGGCGCAGCGCACGTCAAGGGTGTCCCCAGCGTAGGTCTCAACATCGAGCTCCCCTTTGAGCAGAAGGGCAATCGCTACGTGAATTTGGCGGTCAACTTCCATTACTTCTTCACCCGCAAGGTTTGCCTTGTGAAATACAGCACGGGGTTCGTCTTCATGCCGGGCGGGTTCGGCACCCTGGATGAATTGTTTGAAGTGGTGACCCTGGTCCAGACTCAGCGTATCCCTTCCTTCCCGATCATCCTGTTCGGCTCCAGTTACTGGAATGGCTTGCTGGAGTGGATCAAATCGACCCTGGAAACCAATCGACTGATCTCTCCGGGCGACCTCGACTTGATGCGGGTTTCTGACGACCCGGCCGAGGTGGTGAACTGGATCCGCGAATACCAGCGAAGCGTCGGGGTTCCCGAGCAGGTGCCCGCGGCATTCCGCTGAATCGGCAACTCATTCCGATATTTTCAGCTTTCCGTTGGATTGCAGGATGTTCCGAATTTGAAATCCCCTTCGACACTGTCGAATTCCAGTTAAGTTCCGGTCATGTACAAGGTCACTCGATTGGAAAACGGACTGACCGTGGCGACAGCATCCATGCCCCATATGGCGAGTGTCGCCGTGGGGATCTGGGTGGGAGTCGGGGGCCGGCATGAACCGGCCCGCTGGAATGGAATCTCCCATTTCATCGAGCACATGCTCTTCAAGGGCACTCGGCGCCGAAATGCCGCCCAGATTTCCCAGGCCGTCGAGGGCATCGGCGGATACCTCAATGCCTTCACGGACGAGGAGCACACCTGTTTTTACGCCCGGGCCCAACGGGACCGGCTTCCCGACCTCCTGGATGTCCTGATGGATATGATCCTCGATTCCCAATTCGAGCCGGGCGAAATCGCCAAGGAACGGGATGTGATCAAGGACGAGATTGCCATGTACCAGGATCAACCCGCGGAACACGTCCACGACCTGCTCAACGCGCTCCAATTCCCGCGTCATCCCCTCGGACGGCCGGTTATCGGCACCCCGCGGACCTTGAATCGGATGCAGCGCAGGGATTTCTTTCGCTACGTCCAAACCCGCTATGTCACGGGCGCCACGGTCATCACGGCCGCCGGCAACCTGAGTCACAGCCAACTGCTTCGGCAGGTTCGACGCCGCGCCTCATCCTTCCGCCCCGGGCTCCGACCGGAATATGAGGCTGCTCCTGGACGGCATCAGGGACCCAGTGTCCACGTCACCTACAAGGAGATCGAACAGTCCAACCTCAGCTTGGGAATCCGGACCTGCTCCCGCCATGACCCTCGTCGCTTTGCTCTGAGGCTTCTCAACGTCGTCCTCGGTGAGAACATGAGTTCACGGCTCTTTCAGGTCGTCCGGGAACAGCATGGATTGACCTACAACATCCACAGTTCCACCAGCTTCTGGGATGACTGCGGCGACTTGGTGATTTCCGCCGGGCTCGACGCCCACGAAGTCACCCGGACCCTCAAATTGGTGCGACAGGAACTCGATCGGCTCACCCGCAAATCGCCCACCCGGTCTGAGTTCAATCGGGCGCGAGACTACGTCCTCGGCCAATACGAATTGCAGCTCGAAAACACCGAGAACCACATGATGCACCTGGGTGAGCACTGGCTCGGATACGGCCGTGTGCCCGATCCCCAGGAGTTCCGTGATGGCTTGGCGGCGGTCCAACCGGACGAACTCCGTGCGGTGGCCGTGGACTTTTTCCGCCCGGAGCATTTCAGCCTGGCCCTTATCAGCCCGCGGAAGCGGACCGACGATCTTTCCCGTCTTCTCCGGGACTGATTCAGGCCGGTGAATGCCCGGCCAGGGGGCAATTCATTTGGGAAAACTTCGGACAATCCGCTGAAGGGCGTTCAAACGACAAACTCCAACGGAGGCGCCACCGGAAGAACCCCGAGTGCCTGCCCTCGACCCAGGAAACGGCGGATGCTTTCCCGCCCCCGTTCTCCGTAATCCAAGGTCCAGTGGTTCACATACATCCCGACAAATTGGTCCGCAAGGTCCACCCCCATGTCACGCGCCCATTGCATGGCGTGCGCCACGGCCTCAGGACGATGCTCCAGACTGAACCGGATGCTTGCCGTCAGAATCCCGCTCACCCGCCGACGCAGTTCAGGAGAATGGCGTTTGTGAATCACGTTGCCTCCGAGCGGCAACGGCAGCCCTTCATTTTCCCGGCCCCACCAGATCCCCAGGTCTTCGCACAATTCCAGTCCCTCGTTGCGATAGGTCAGCTGGCCTTCATGGATGATTAAGCCGATGTCGGCCTTCCCCGTCTTGACCGCATCAAAAATCTGATCGAAAGGAACCACCACCAGGTTCAGCTCGGCTCCAGGAGTCTCCAGCCACAGCTGCAGCGCGAGGAAGGCGCTCGTCATTCGGCCGGGAATGGCGATCCGGCTCTGCCGCACCGCAGCGCGGTCCATCGCCCGTTTGGCCACCAGCATCGGCCCGTACCCATCACCCATGCTCGCCCCACTCGGGAGTAAGGCGTAGGTGTCACAGACGTGCGCATAGGCGTGGATGCTGATGGCGGAAATATCGAGTTCACCCCGCGTCGCACGTTCATTGAGGGTCTGAATATCCTGAAGGATGTGCTCAAAATGCAGGCCCGGCGTGGGGATCAGGTCCTTCGCCAGCCCATAAAACATGAACGCATCATCCGGGTCAGGGGAATGACCGAGCGTGAGTGTGACAGTTTCCATCGGCCGCGGAACCCTACGTCGGACGTCGCCGAAGTCGAGCGGAGCAGTCGGCGGACGTGGCAGCCGTCGGCCCTGGGAAGCCGGCTCGACTCCCCCCGCGCCGATGGGACATGCTACCCGGCTCCGGGATGAATGACGCCCGCCACCAGGAACTGCAGCGAATCCTGCCCCAGTGCATGACCCACGACTGGGTCCGGCTGGGGGCCCGGCTCGTTCGCCTGATTCGGGACCGTCACCACGCCGCCCGGCACGATGCCATCCTCGAACGGCTTCTCCTCGAAGCCCGCCAGTCTGCGGAACTCCGGGAACTGCGGCGCCTTCACGTCCCCCGACCCACCTACCCTGAATCCCTTCCCATCACCGCCCGAAGGAGCGAGATCGTCGAGGCCATCCGCAAAAACCCGGTCGTGGTGATCGCCGGGGAAACGGGGTCGGGGAAAACCACCCAGATTCCCAAGATGTGCCTCGAGGCGGGATTGGGCGTGGAAGCCATGATCGGCTGCACGCAGCCGCGCCGGGTTGCCGCCCAGTCCATCTCGCGCCGGACTGCCGAGGAACTCGGAGTGAATTGGGGACGCGAGGTCGGATGCAAGGTGCGGTTCGACGACCGGACCGGGCCGGAGACCTTCCTCAAGCTGATGACGGATGGCATCCTTCTCGCCGAGACGCAGGGGGATCCGCTCCTCGCCGAGTACAACGCCCTCATCATCGACGAGGCCCACGAGCGCAGCCTCAACATTGACTTCCTGCTCGGCTACCTCAAGGGCCTGCTCGCACGGCGCAAGGACCTGAAACTCATCATCACGTCGGCCACCATCGACACCGCGGCCTTTTCCCGGGCCTTTGACAATGCCCCGGTCATCGAGGTTTCCGGACGCACGTTTCCGGTGGAGGTTCACTACGAGCCGCTGGATGCCGAATCCGAGGATCGCGGTGACGAAACATTCGTGGACGCGGCGGTGCGGTGCACGGTTCGCGCCCTGGAGGAATCCTCCCGAGGCGATGTGCTGATCTTTCTCCCGGGTGAACGCGACATCCGGGAGACGGCGGACCAATTGGTGG
>JBGAPN010000443.1:0-4628 GCA_044221235.1 Limisphaerales bacterium | reverse complement strand
CCCTTCATACCTGCAACCTGACCTGTACGGGGTGCGGCCGCATCCGGGAGTACTCCACCAGCCTCAAGGACATGGTACCCTTGGAGCAATGCTTGGCGGCTGCTTCTGAATGCGATGCACCGATGGTGTCTGTGTGCGGTGGCGAGCCTTTGATCTACCCGAAGATCGAGGAGTTGGTCGCCGGCCTGCGGGAACAGGGGCGCATTATCTACATCTGCACGAACGGCGTGTTCATGCGGAAGAAGATGCGCGAATACATGGCCGCCCATTTTGGTCCGGAGATGGAATCCAAGCTGATCCAATTGGTCAGCGAAGGGCTGGTCTCCGACAAGGAAGCGGAAGCCATTCGCAAGGCGGACGACGCCGCGCGTAAGAAGGTCACCATCGTACCGTCCAAGTGGCATTATTGGAATGTTCACGTCGACGGGTTGGAGTTCACTCACGACCTCATTGTCGAACGCGAGGGAGTCTTCAAGGAATGCGTGGCTGCCATCAAGATGGCCAAGATTCTTGGGTATCAAGTGGCGACCAACACGACGGTCTATCGGGAGACCGATACCCAGGAGCTTGAGGACATGTTCAAGTTCCTCAGTTCCCTTCAGTGCGACGGCCATACCATTTCGCCGGGGTACGATTACGACTCCGCCAAGAAGGACATGGTCAAGCGCTTGGGCAAGGATCCCAAGGAATTCTTCCTCACCCGTGACCTTACCCGCCAGAAGTTCAAAAATATCGAACGCTGGGGACAGATGTTCACGATTTTCGGGACACCCGTGTACCAGGAGTTCCTGGCCGGAAAGCGGGAGTTGACCTGCACGGCGTGGGCGATTCCGACCTACAATGTCCGCGGCTGGAAGGCGCCCTGTTATCTGATGACCGATGGTCATTACCCGAGCTACCAGGAGATGTTGACGAAGGTCGATTGGGAGAAGTACGGGGTGGTCGAAGGGGTGGCCCGGGACCCGCGTTGCGAAAACTGCATGGTGCACTGCGGATATGACCCCAGTGGCGCCCTCAGCACCAAGCCCCGGGATACATGGATCAACTTCAAGTATAACTTCCTGCCGCGGCCATCGCCCATTGCGCCCAGTGCAGAACTGGAGAAACGCGCGTATAATGGCGTTTCGATTGGCAAGGGCCACCTGGCTGAGGCCAAGGCGGCCGTCAGCAAGGAACTCGGTGGGTCCCGGTCTGTTTACCAGCGAAACGGTTCCCACGATCACGCGGGCAGCGATGCGGGGACCGAGCCGTCCCAACGTGATGAGCTCCTCAATAAAATTCGTGAGGGGGGTAAGATTGAACTGAAGTCGGAGTAACGGGGAATTCGACCCGCACTCGCGTAGACGCAGGGGCCTCCGATTCAGGGGGCCCTTTTTCTTGAATGACTGGGTCGTTCGGATCCGGGGCCCCCGGGGTCCAAGAATTGAAGGGAAACCGGGCGGCATTACGGACTCTGGGAACGGACCTCCCGCCCCCACTCGCTTTCCGGTGGGCCTTCAAGTTTCTTCCATGAACCTCCGTCGGTGGCCGGCTCTCTGCCTCCTTTGGGCAATGGCGTCGGCCCAGTCAGTAACTACTTTCCGGCTTCCGTCACCGGAGACGTTCCGGCCAAAAGGCGAGGTCCCGGCCTCACAGTCCACGCAGTCACACCCGAACGCTGCTTCCACCTATGGCTCCTTGGCCCCAGTCGTAGCGAATGGGAAACAGGCATCGTCTCGGGCCACTCTGACGGCCACTCCGGAGTCGGCCCCGGGTGAGACTTGGATTTTCACCGACCGGATCGTGCTCAAGCTGGCTGCCGGTGTGGCAATCGAGTCCCTCCTCAAAGACCGCCCCCTCACCCGCTCCCGGACGCTCGAGTCCAACCTCCACATCCTGCAGGCTCCAGATGCGGTCACGGCTTGGACGCAGGCGACTGACCTGTCGAAGATGCCTGGAGTCCTGGCGTCATATCCCGTTCACCATTCTCCCAAGTCCGGATTGGACGCCTATGCTCAGGCCCCCCAGGACGAATTGTTCCCCATTCAAGTGGAGGTGCCTCCCTGTGAAATCGCACCCGGCTTGGTGATCCCGGGCCAGATCGTGGACGGGCAATGGTATTTGGAGAATAGGGACCCGCTCAGCGGGGCGGAGCAGGGCATTGATATCAATGTTCGCCCCGCCTGGGCCCATTCCCGTGGAGAAGGGGTTACTGTGGCGGTCGCGGATACAGGAATTGAAATGCAGCACAGGGACCTCGCGGGATCCCTTCAAGGTGCACCTCACTTCAATTTCAGCACGGGACAGCCCGAGGGCTCGCCGACACGTCGGAGCAATGCCGGAGCTCATGGAACCTCCGCGGCCGGTTTGATCGCGGCGACGGCCGATGATGGGCCGGGCATGACCGGCGTTGCGCCCGGAGCTCGGCTCGCTGGATGGGTCATCTACGATTCGAGTGGTCGATCGGTCAGCACGGAGGCGATGGGGGACATGTTTCGCTATGCCAGCAATGTCGTGTCGATTCAAAACCACAGTTGGGGACCAACGGGCGCCCGGCAGCGGGGGCCCGACGCCCTCGAGGATGCGGGCATGGAAAGCGCTTGGAAGGACGGGAGAGACGGACTGGGAACAGTCATGGTCTTTGCAGGAGGCAATGATCGTGGGACCGGAGGCTGGGCCAATGACAACGGGTTTGCCAGCGACCCCCGTACCATTGGTGTTGCCGGCGCCACCGCGACGGGTCGTGCCACCGCGTCCAGCGAGCCGGGATCGTCCCTGTTGCTGGCGGCACCGACCGGGGACAGCACTTCGGGGGGGCTGCTAACCACCGACCTCGTTGGCACCGACGGCGCCAATTTCGTCAGTTTCTGTCCCCCCTTCGAATACTTGTCGGACTATCGATGGGGTGACTTGGGATTCATGCATACCTCCGCGGCGGCTCCTTTGGTGTCGGGTGTTGCCGCCCTGGTGCTGTCTGCAAATCCCCGACTGACGGCCCGTGACGTGCAACAGGTGATGCTCCTCTCGGCGCACCATGTGGACCTCGCGGATCCCGATCTTTCGACCAACGCGGCTGGACTTGCAGTCAGTCACAATCTGGGATTTGGAATTATTGATGCCGCGGAGGCCGTTCGGCTCGCATCGCGCTGGCCAGGCCGCCCGCCCGTCCGGCGTCTGACCCGCACCCGCACGGAAACGAAGGAGATCCCAGACGGTGGACTTCGGGTCGAATTGCAGGGAATCGCCGTCCCGGTCGAACTCTCCTCCATTCCGGGAATCTCCGGGTTTGGCATCCAGCCTGATCAGCCGATGACCTTCCTGCCCTTGGTTGATCTCGGGCGGGCCACCAATGTGCCCAGTCAACGTCTGGATGGCCGGGGCGCCCTGATTGAACGCGGCGACATTCTGTACGATGTCAAACTTGCCAACGCGGCGGCTGCAGGTGCCGCGTTTGCGATCCTTTACAATATGGAAACTCCCACCGCCGGGGCATGTCCGGGAGGGGACCAACTTTGCGTCCCGGTGGGCACCGACTATTCCCCCATCCCGGTAATCTTCATCGGGCGGACCGCCGGACTCGCCCTGCGGGATCTGATCCTTGCCCATCCTGAAACCGATGCGCGGATTGCCTTGGTCAGCGCGACGGTGGACTTCCAAGTCAGCGAGACATGGCAGTGCGAACGGGTGGCGATCCGGTTGAAGACCGATTTCTCGGTTCGTGGAGACCTGCGGATTACTCTGACATCGCCCAAGGGCACCACCAGCATCCTGCAGCGCTACAACGGTGATTTGGGCGCAGGTCCGGCGGACTGGACCTATTGGACGACCCACCATTATTTCGAACCGTCGGCGGGTCGGTGGACGTTGGCGGTGACCGACGAAGCTCCCGGGGAAGGGGCAGGCAGCATTTTGGAAGCGTCCCTGGTATTGGATGGCGTTCCCATCGACGATGGCGATGGCGATGGTCTGGACGACGCATGGGAACAGGTGGCTTTGGGCACCCTGCAGTATGGCCCGGCGGATGATCCGGACGGCGATGGGTATTCCATTCTCCGGGAATTCCTGGAGGACTCCAATCCGCTGGTCGACGAGCGGCCTTCGACTCCGGACCTCGCCTTCTTCAGTGTCGATCATGTCCGGGTGAGTTGGCCTGGCAAAAACAATGAATCGTTCCATCTCTCGAGCGGAGCGTCCCTGGATTCCTGGATGGCGCCCGTCCATGTCGGGGGCCGTTTTCCAGTGACCTCGGAGGTGGTTCCGGCGCCGGCGACCGGCCAGGGATTCTTCCGGATCGAAAAGGTTCAGTAGACGCCTGGCCAACGATCCCCACGCCTGACGGTGTCCCGCCATGGGTGGACATTCCCCCATCCCATTATCTCCCCAAACAAATGGCTGGATTTTGAGAGGCAGCAGCTGCACAAACTTTCTTTTCGCTCAAACGAAACGAAATGAACGAGCAGATCATCATCCTCGATTTCGGCAGCCAATACACCCAGGTCATCGCCCGGCGGATTCGTGAATGCAGCGTCTATTCCACAATCCTTCGTTACGATACCCCCGCATCGGAAATCGCCCGGCTCGCCCCCAAGGGCATCATCCTGTCTGGCGGGCCGAATTCCGTTTATTCGCCTGAGGCTCCGCTGCCGGAC
>JBGAPN010000442.1:0-4504 GCA_044221235.1 Limisphaerales bacterium | reverse complement strand
GAACTGCGGTCCAAATTCCGGGCCTCGGTGGGGGACCATTGGGACTTCGAACGACCGGAGCGTTATCCCATCTGGAACTTCATCTACGCGGCCTGTGGCGCCCGGGAGTATGATCCCGCCGGCGCGGTGTGGACCCTCCGCGGAACGCCCTGCGACACCATCAACTGGCCGATGCACAACTCGCACCGCGGAGACATCACCCGCAAGGGGGCGAATTTCATGAAGCGGGAGCTGGAGGAATTGTTGCCGCCCGGCGAACGGTTGATTGCCCGCATCAACACCCAGCCGTTCATTCTCGACGCCGGGGATGGCTTGACCGATTTCCCAGGGGACGAATACCTGCTGGGCTACTGGTTGGGTCGCTATGTCGGCGCCATCGCCGCACCGGCACGACGGTAGAAGCCGGGGTTAACGTTCAGGGAAAGAAGAACTGCAGGTTGCCGTCGTCGGTTTCGGTGGCCGTGTCGTAGCCGAGGAGTGTCTGCACCAGACGGGCGTCGTTCAGGACCTGGGTGGAACCATCCCCAAGGATGACGATCCCGGCATCCGCGCCATGGCAGACATCCCGGCGCCATTTCGCCGTCCGTGCGCCGGAGTCGGGTGACCCCAGGATGAAACAGTTGATGTTGTCGGGCAAACCCGTGAAGTCGAATCCACTCATTCCCCGGTCCGTGGCGAGGATGACGCGGGGACGCTTGTCGTCGGCCTCCAGGCAGAGGGCATAGCTGACGTTGGTCAGTGCCAGCGTGGCAAAATTGGTTGCCCGGACGCGGCGCACGTCATTGGGGCACAGCAGAATCTTGGTCGAACCCAGTTCGTTGGACGCCAGGGCCAGTTGAAAGGTGACCCGGGCATTGCCGGTTCCATTGGGTTTACCGCCACCCTGGGCCTGGTCCACCTTCCAGGGATATTTTCCCTCGTTGTTGTCCGCCCACAAACGCATCCCGAGTCCAATCTGCCGGAGATTGTTCATGCAGGTGATGCGCTGCGCCTTGCTTTTGGCCCGGCTCAGGGCCGGAAGAAGCATTCCGGCGAGGATCGCGATGATTGCGATCACGACCAGGAGCTCGATGAGCGTGAACGCCGCGTGGATGGAACGGGAAGCTCTCATGCCTCAATTCCGGGCGTGTCTTGGAGTGGAGATCGTCATCCTTGTGCGGTGCGAGAAGATGACATGGTTCCGCCGCGAATCCAAGTGTCGGCCCTCCGGAAGCTGTTCCCCGTCCCCTCCGGCAGACTTGTCGGAGGGGACGGGGCTGCTCGCCTGCACCCTTCACTTCGTTGACGTCGTGACCGGAAGACCGGCCGGTGGACGCCACGATTCCCTTGGCAGGTTCGCGTGACCCTCGTCCTCAAGGATTGAGCGACGACGAGACACGGAAGAATTTCTGGGTGTCCGACAGGGTATTGGTGCTGGCTTGCGACGCTTCCAGGGCCATCGCACTGGGACCGGCGGTATACGGGCCATCGAGGTTCGGGGCCGTGTGAATGGTGTAGGACAGTCCCCGGATGGCGTTGAAGCGCAGTTCCATGGTTCCGCCATCCAGCGGACGGCTGGCCAGATTGATCTCGGAACCCAGGACCGTGCCGTCGAAGAACTTCTTGGCGAGGGCCCAGGCGGACTTGCCAACCTCCGAGCCGACCCGGCGTCCGGCGAAGTCATCGGCTGGTGGGTGAATGCCGCCCCAGATGCGGGAAAGTCCGACCTGGTCGGCCGCGTCAAAATACGAGGCCCATTGCAGGGTGACCGGCTGGGTCGGGCCGGCCTCGTTCACGAGGGAGGGAAGGGTGTAGCTCCCGAGGCCGTGTGGAAACCACGGGGTGCCGGTGATGGCGGCCATGACTTCGGCGGCGGCGCGGCTGAAGGTGCTGTGGCCCGAGATATACCCGGGGAATCCGGGAGTGATGAACGTCTTCTTTTGATAGGTCATCCAGTCTTCGGCGTGAACCCATTTCACTCCGCTGGTTTGTTCCGCCGGAAACTCCGGCTGCCCCGGCCAGGATAGGACTGCGATTTTTCCCGGTGTCAGGCCGGTGTGATGCCCGGAGGCCACGGTGGCTTCAGTGACGAGTTCGATCAGGCCCGGCACCAGGGGCAGCCCGTTGGTGTGGTAGGAGGGCTGGCTGGGATCGCTGGATTGACCGGCGCCGCCACAATAGCGAATCGCGCTGATCGGACGCCAGGCGTTGTAGTGGCGTTTGACGCTCCAAGCCGCGCATCCGGCGTCAAACAAGGCGCTGTTCAGTGCGAAATAGAGCTTCACGTCCCATTCCAGGCGATCGACTTCGCCGCCGGTGCCCCCGATCCGGTAGGTCGTCATGTCGTCCGAGACGTGGTTGGCGATGGCGTTCCAATGTCCGGGAGGAGTTTCCGAAGTCGGACCATCCGCCCAAAACTCGGTGAGCGCCCGCGTGAAATCGCCGCGCAATACGTTGTTGGGCACGTAGGGCTGGCCGGTCACTGGATTGGTGGTGTAGCCGTGCCCGTCGTTGGCCCCGAGAGTGTTGTCACCAATGGTGGCCGGTGAAATGTCCACCATCACGCCGTCGGCCGTGGTGAGCTGACTGCTGGCGCGGATGACGGCCACCAGGTTTTCCTTGAATTCGGCATCGGTCGCGCCACCGAGGAAGGGCGGCGGTCCCGGATCAATCCAGGGCTTGTCGCCGTCGATTCGGCCAAGGGAAAAGGATCTCACCCACAGCCACTGCGCCCCCAGATATCCCTGCAGCGGATTCTGCGGAAAACCGTTCTGGTCGATGGAACCGGCGACGATGAGACGTTGCCATTTGTTGATGTCCAAGACCGTGTTGTTGGTTCCGTCGCTGATCCCATGGAGGAACGGATTCATCGGCGGATTGAAAAAGACATAGCGTCGGGGGTGGCCGACCGGATAGTCGGGGTAGGCCACGGGAGGATTGGCGGTGGGATAGGGAGTCCCGGCCGTCTGCCTGGAACCATCCTCGAGGAAATAGGCGGAGACGGCGTCGTAAATGGAGTTGCCGACCCCGGCAGGCGTGCTGGTGTCGCGCGACGCGTTGTCCGGATCGTAGCCCAGGGCGGTCATGAAGGCGGGATTCGCCGTTGACTGGTTGGTCGCGGTCCGAGAATAGGCGTGCCGCTCCAGCATCATCCGGTACATCGCGTAGCTGATCGCCTCTCGCCGCGCCGCCGCGATATCGGGCGCCGTGTGCTTTTTGTGATAGATGAATCCGACGGCGTTGGCGTCGTAGGCCGCCCAAGCGTCGTACATGCAGACGGCAAAACTGAACAGGTTTCTGGCCTGGCCAGGAGGATGCGGAGTGTCCATCCGGATGCCCTCCAGGGCCCGCTCATTCCAGTTGCGAGCGATGGAGTATTCCGGCTTCGGTACATACCAGTTGATGGTTGCGGCGCCGCCGCTGAAGGCGCCGACCAGAATGCCCAAAACGAGGAGACTGTATCTCCAAGGATCATTGAATCGTCGGAGGGAATGGGCCGTCTGCTTTTTGTCCATATAAATAGGGAGAGCTATCAAGACTAGGAATCGCGGGTGCGTCTTCCACCATCTACGGATCGAAGCGCGATTGGCCAAAATGAAACGGATGAACTGGTGCCGGGATGGGGCGAAGTGCTTTTCCCTTGGGACGAATGGGGTGGTGTGGGAGGAACTGAATGGGATTCGTTGACTGGCAAACCGGGGAAGCCTGGCTGATGACAGCGCACGACTTCGGTGGTCACTGTCGGAATGGGATTGTTTATCGGCGGCACCGCGTTGAGGACGACTCACCCTCATAAGGAACCAGTTCGCGACCCGATCCCATGATTTGACCCCAAAGGAGGATTCAGGGGGGACGCTTCCCGGTAGCCCTGCTGGAGATCTTTATTTGCCGATCACCGGCTCCGAGGTGTCCGAGGAGTGGAGCAATCCCGATATCAAACGGAGCCGAAGTGATCGGCTTACTCATCTCTGCCAACCCAACCAAACTGGATGCGCCATGCCACCGCAGGTTCAGCGCCCCCCCGCTGGGGCGCGCGCCGGCGGCGATCTGTGGCGGGCCGGAGGGATCCTTCCGATGTTGAAGTCCCCATGGCGCTCCCTGACAACCTTCAGGAAGGTGGCGCCAAAAGGGCTTGAACCCACGCGCTTCGTGCAGACTCGGCGACGGTCTTGCTCCCCGCTCCGCGCAGGGATGGGCTCAATCCCGCACGGAGGAACTGTTCAATGATCTCCCGTTGCGCCCGGATGGAGGCCTGCGAGCCGGAGCCACCCCGTCCTGTTGACTGAACGGCGAGGTGAAACGGTGTTGAGCCGGAGTTGTTGGGAACGAGGGGGTCGGCGCCAGCGTCCAGGAATGTGGCGACTGCGCCGGGACAACGAGTCCGAACCGCGCGATGAAGGGGAGTCGCACCGTTGGCGTCCTGGGCGTTTGGATTCGATCCGTGGTGGAGAAGGGTTCTGATCGTCGAAACTTGGGCATCCGGGTCCCAGGATGGCGAATTTGGAAATCCGTCGGCCGCGTAATG
>JBGAPN010000007.1:0-32577 GCA_044221235.1 Limisphaerales bacterium | reverse complement strand
CTGAGCCGGCGCGAGCGAGCTTCGTCCTGCTCGCGCTCCCTGGCATCGGCCTGGTTTTTCCGCTCGATGGCGGAATCGTCGACGGACTGGCACAGGGCCGCGCCCAAACGTTTCGCCTCAATCGATGCCTGGATGGGATCGGACAGCTCCACCAGGTTGAAAATTCCTGCTTTCCCCGCCGCCGGGTTCAATACGAGTTGCACGGCCCACCGTTGCCCGGTAGGCGCCCGCCGATTTCCCGTTGCAACGGCGACCACCCGGACGCCGGCGAACTCTGCGAACGCGCCATCCTGAACCTTGAGCCAGGGCGCCCAACCCCGGTGACGCCGGTACGTCTGTCCGAACCGGTCGATGCTCAGGATGTCCCGCCACAACAGCATCCAAAGGCCGGAGGCGATGGCGCCCAGACCGGCTGCGAGGAAGATCAACGCCAGCCATGGTTTCTCGAGAACGGACAGCATTCCGCCGACGGCAAACGGCGTCCCCCAGATGAGAAGGAAGATTCCATCGGACCACCGCGGTATTTGCTGACCAAACTGTAACTCATTCGGCATCCCGGCCGGGCCCGCTTCCCTTTCAGCCGGCACCATCCTCGAAGCGATATTCAGTTCCGCAGCGCGCTGCCGATGGTGCGTGACCAACTGACCCACTTCGTCGAGACCCTGGATGTCATAAAAGCCGAGACGGAGGCTGAGCGGCACGGAAAATCCCAGTGGGCCAATCCCGATCCACATTTCCGAACGCTCAGCCGAAAACAGGAGATCCCCGCGACCAAGACCGCGTTGGACCCGCTCGATCGGACCCAGTTCCCTGAAGGGAAACGAGCGGATGGACCCATTCTCCAGAATCACCAACCGCCGATTTGTCACGGCGTACAAGCCCGTTCGCAGGAACCGCCGGTTGTGCAACCACAAGACCACCACCACGAAGGCGCCAACGGATGGGAAGATCGCTACCGGCAGAAACGCCCATGGATCACGGATCGCAAGCACCTGCGTGACAATAACTGTCGCCGCCACCGTCATCACTGCGGCAACGCTACCCACCACAGCCACCATGATGCGAAACGGACTGCGGCGCAGGGGTGCCCTCGGACCCGGCAATTGACTCCAGATTAGGTCCTCCCCGGGCCCCAAAACCGCCGCGACGAACTCCCGTGGATTCGGTGGCGTCCTCACAAGTGCGATACAACCATAAGCCAGCCGCGCCGACAGCCTTGATCGTGAAAGGGGACACCCGTTCCCTCATTCGCAGCCCGACAGGAATCCTGCGCCTTACCACAAAGTCCGTTTCCGCTGTCGCGAGGGAAAGAGCGTATTGGACCCGTAACATTTCGAGTCGAATGGGTCCAGCCGTTGGGTTCAGGTTGGCTTGGTGTGGCCCGCACGACTGAGCCAGACGACCTGCACGGTCGCCCCATTCGGGCTCCAGGGAAATGCGGTACCTGCCTCGCCGGCTGGATACCTGCGATTCTTCCAAAAAACGGCCGAGACGCTCATGGATCCGAAGCAAAACGGAGACCCGAAGTTCCAGGGCTCGGTGCGCCGCCTTCCACAGTCTTTCCGCTCACGTCACGGCCATTGCCGGCCGGCATCGGCCCATCTGCGTCGCCTGCTCGAAAGCAAAGGCAAACTGCATCAACTCAAAATCGCGGCGATAGCGGCCCACGAACTGGATTCCCACGGGAAGGCCGGAATGGGTGAAGCCCGCCGGTACGGAGATCGCCGGACAGGCTGTGGTGCTGATCCAGTAGGCGGACTTCATCCACCCAATGTAATGCTCCATCCGAACCCCGTCGATCTCGCGCGGCCAGTCTAGCCGGGCGTCAAACGGCGGCACCTGGTTCACGGCACAGGCGACGACATCGAATCGCTTCTGAAACACTCTCAGGCGTTCCATGATTTGGGCCTGACATGACAGGGCCCGGGTGAGTTCGGCGGTCGTCACTCGCGCCCCGGCCTCTATTTCGTCCACCGCCTCCGGCTTAAGCTCCGCACGGTGCAGGTGCAATAACGGTCCCAGAAGGCTCCACGTCCGCCAGCGGCGAAGCGTCAGGAAGGTTTCGTCGGCACCAGAAAGGTCGGGCGCAGTTTCCTCCACCACGCATCCCAGTCGCTCCAGGATCGATCGTGGCCCCTCCAATACCTCCCGGATCTCGGGATCCAGTGGAAGCCCGCCCAAGTCCGGACACCATGCCACACGCACTCCGTCTACATCGCGTTCCAATGGCCGGCGAAAGATCAACGGATCGGAGGGATAGCAGGCCGGATCCCGGTCGTCCGGACCGGCCATCACGCTCAGGAGCAGGGCGGCGTCCGAGACGGTTCGTGCCAGGGGACCTTTGACGGCGAGATCCCCGAACGGCATCGAAGTCGGCGCGTTGGGAACCAGTCCGACACTGGGCCGGAAACCCACCACATTGTTGAAGTTGCCCGGATTCCGGAGCGAACCACCCAGGTCACTGCCGTTCGCCAACGGCACGAGACCCGCCGCCAAAGCCGCACCCGCACCGCCGCTGGATCCGCCCGCGCTCCGGGTCGGATCGTACGGATTCACGGTCGTGCCATAGACCCGGTTGTAGGTGTGCGAACCCATGCCAAACTCGGGCACATTGGTCTTGCCGATGATCAGGGCGCCTGCCCGACGAATTCGCTCCACCACCACGGAATCGTCGGCCGGGAATTGGTTCCGAAAGACCGTCGACCCCAGCGTAAATGGGAACCCCACCGCGGGTTCGGTGTCCTTCACCGCAAATGGGAGCCCATGTAAGATCCCCAAGTCCCGACCCTGTGCCCGTTGTTCGTCCGCAGCCTCCGCCAGTTCGAGACACCGATCATGGTCGAGTTGGGCCACGAGGGCGTTCAGACGGGGATTGAGGCGTGCGACACGCTGCAATTGGACCTCCATGAGCTCACGCGCGGAGACCGTTCCCGACCGCAGAGCGTCCGCCAACGCCCGAGCCTCGAGGAAATACAACGGGTCCGGCGCTGCGAGGCGCTCTGGACTGGGACCGGTTGGAACAGGGTTGTTGCCGTCCCGGAGTCCGGCCTGACTTGAATTCATGATGACTGGCTCACACGCACCGCAAACGTGGCGTCGCCGCCGGAGTGGGACGAGCCCAATTCCTCCGGTCTCGACCGCGCCAACCGCCAGTCACGCCGGCCAAAGGAGCAGGCCTGAAGGACAGCGACCCCTGTGAGTTCTCGGGGGAGTGGAACGGGTCGTAACGATCCTGAAGCTATTCGACCATGAAGGTGTAATCCCATCCGCTCGGCTTCTTCTGCGGCTCCTGCCCGCCGTCATCTGTCCCATCCTCCCCGACTCCATAAACCACATAGCCCTCGCCCCGGATCCGATACTTCAATGGCTGTCCCGAGAGGGGGTCCTGAGGGATTGCATCGAGGAATTGCGGCACCAACGCCTCCAGCGTGGGCGGCAACGACTGGTGTTTCCGTTGATACCGTTCCACGGCGCAGGCGGCCTGGG
Organism: Limisphaerales bacterium; assembly: GCA_044221235.1. Taxonomy (GTDB): domain Bacteria; phylum Verrucomicrobiota; class Verrucomicrobiia; order Limisphaerales; family UBA9464; genus UBA9464. The sequence goes on along the minus strand of JBGAPN010000007.1, from coordinate 29,091 downwards.
CACACCGAAGGGTCGTTACATGACGGACATTCTTCTCCATGGCCTTAAACAGGCTGGGCAGGATCATCCGGGAAAGCATCCGCCGAAACGGAAACCGCTCCCGAGTCAGTTCATTCTCCATCTCGGCAACCTCCTTCAGTCCGGCAGGCCCTTTGTTCTCAGCGGCCCGGATCAGCCGGGCCATCCGGGTAAGGTAGAATCGTTGATCCGACGGCAACAGGAACGTCCGGTAGACACCAAACATCGGCCCCGGCCCCGCAGTTGTTTGGAATCCCGTGATCCCAAAGGCGCGCTCTCCGACAAGGGCCCGTGCGAGGGCATTGGTTCCTTCGGCGGCCCGGAATCCTCGCTGCAGTTCCACGAGCGTGGAATCGTCCAAACTTACCCGCGTAAACACAGATTCCGCGGTCTGCGCTGCGATGGCATCGCAGGCAATCCTCACCAGATAATCGATCAGAACACCCCCCGACTCCACCATTCGCCCGACCCGCACGGTGTCTATCAACGCCTGCCCCGCCAGCGCCGAATCGCCCAGGATTGCGGCGGCGACGGCCTCGGATTGCAAGGCGACCGCGATCGACTTGACGCCTCCCAGCGTGATGATGCTCGGATTGGTCATCCCCCCGCTGTAATCGGCGAAACACCAGGGCCCGGTCTGAAGCAACGCGTGAAGTTGAGTCCGCCCGTCTGCATTCTCCCGGCCCAACTGCTGCTCCGCCCAGATGCGATCCTCTGCGGAAGCTGACTTCGAACGCGGTGGGACGAGCCGATTCCTGTCCCGTCGCAGTGCCTCAACGACCTGGATCAGCTTGAGCGCATTCGTCCGGCCCAGCGCGGCCTCCGGACCCAGCCTCTGCTCGAGATCCGCCAGACTCACCGGATAACCCTGGGCCCGGAGTGCCGATACTTGGGACTCCGAACCGCGGCGCAGCCACAGGGTGGCCACCAATGCCAGGATCCCGAGCCCCAACAGCACCGATTTCCACCGGCCGAAGCGACGTTGATCTGAAGTGTGCATGGCTTGATCGTAGCCGCAGAGGCCGCTTGCGTCGATCCTGTGCGAGTTCCGATTCTGCGCCTTCCGCATCGATCCGTGAACCTCTTCCGCGTTCCAGCTTCAATCCTCCTCGGGCCGACGACGTCTCGGCACTGGAGCAGTTGCCGGAAATTGATTGGGGAGACGACAACGACGACGGAGATGCCTAACCCATGAGCGGAGTGGCTTGAGTGGGAATAGGCATGGACGCGGAGTGAAAAGGCAGCACTTCGATTCGATCTCGTCACGGCGCCCCATCCATCATCCAACCTGCGCGGGTTCCACCGCCTCCTCCGCAGCGTCTTCCTATTGGCCAAGATTTAGATCCGCACTGCTCCCACACGTCCCACGAGAACGGACAGGGGCCACACGATGCGCCGGCGCACCCCGGGGTCACCCCAGGGACCTGAAAGGGCCCGCTCAAGATCCAACAGCGGATCGTGGCCAGTCTCGGTCCGATACCGGCTCACTGCCGACCAGGTCGCCAGATAGGCCAGCAATTCTGGCAGCGTCCATGATGTCGACATCTCGTACGGAGGTGCCTCGATCCCTTCGAAGGGAAACGGGAGGGTCCGGTAGCCGGATTCGACATGGCGACGCTCCGGGGGCCAGTACGGTCCCACCACCCGCGAGTAGAAATCCTCCACGATCTCACTCAGTCCGGCTCCCTCGACCCGGTTCAATCCGTAACACCACAACGCCAGAACCCCGCCGGGCCGAAGCAACCGCCGGACCTCCCGGTAAAAGGCGTCGAGATCGAACCAATGGGCGGCCTGCGCCACGGTGACGAGGTCCACGGAGCCGCCTGCAAGCCCCGTGTCCTCGGCCCGGGCCACGCGCCAGACAATGTTTGGTCGCAGTGGGGCTGACCGGAGTTGCGCCTCGCTCGCCTCAATCCCGGTGATCCGGTCAAAACGCGCCGCCAGGTCAAGGGTCGCCTGGCCGTTGCCGCAGGCGCAATCGACCGCAGATTCCCGTTTCGCCGGCAACCCGGACAGCCAGTCAAACAATGCCGGCGGATACGTGGGACGGGCCGCGGCGTACGCCCTGGAAACGCCGGAAAAATGATCCTTGAACGCTTCACCCATGCCTACGGATTCCACGCGTTCGTCCAATTCCTTTCAACCCCTGAAGCTCGCCTCCTCCCGGCCGGCAGGACCGATTGGGCATCGAGACTGGATTCAATGCGGGACCACCGGAATCGTGAGGTCGCCGGGATTGACCGGATCGGGAGTCTCCAGTTTTTGACAATGGAATGAGGGATTCCCATGGCGATGGCGTAGGAAAGAGATGATGCGGCAGGCGTCCGACCGGAAGGAAACGAATGGAAATCCATTCAACCGATGCCGGAGCCCATTGAACCGCGACTCTGACGAACACAGCATGAAAACACTCACACGCACCCTCGCCGCCCTGGCGTCCTGCACGATCACGATATTGGCGCTGGTTGTGTCACCCCTGGCACAGGCCGACGATTCGAAGCCGATGAAACCCATGAAGGGAGCGGAACACCTGCTGATGCTCCATGCCTTGGAGACAACCGACCAGGTAAACGCCCTCAAGGACAACGACTCGATCGCCTTCGTGTGCAGCAAATGCAAGACGGTCTGGGTGACCACCGTCCGAAAAGGGGCCAAAGGGGCCGAGGTCCTTGCCGCCGGAGGCCAGCCGGTCCAATTGGTCGGAACCCATCCGTGCACCGCCTGCAAGTCGACCATCACCATCACCGGGCAACGTCTCGACAAAAAGGAGGTCCTGAAGCACAGCTGCGGGATGTGCGGAGATCAGTCGGCGTTCTGCTGCGCCATGAAGGCCGACGGCGGCGGACACGACAAACATCACTAAACGGATGCCTCACAACGCAGAGAGCCCACATGCCCAACCGGTGGTCTGAATTGCGGACCGCCGGTTTTCGTTTCCAGGCCAGTCTCTTCTTCGCCGGGCTCTCCGGGGCCTGTGCACCAGTCCCGCCGTCCACTGCACCGTTTCCAATCGTTACCAGATGGATGGGGAGGCCCACGACGGTTGCATCGGCTTCCGGATCGTGCTGTCCGGCAGCAACGTCCGCCCCGTCTAATCGATTTGCCGCGCACCGGGGCTCCCGTAGTGGAAAGACCACCGTGACGAACACCAACACTGGTCCCGTGGCGGGCATTCCGTTACTTCTCACGCCCGTCCTCGCCGCAAGGCGTCACCATGAGTCCCGAAACAACATCCGCCGACGTCCCCCCGAATCCGCCCCTGTTGTCTTCAGAATCCGGCGGGAGGCTCACACGGAGGACGATGCTGCGCCGGGCGGCGGGAGCAGCCAGCACCTGGGTCCTGGGACGGTGGCTGACGGTTCCGTCGCAGGGCGACGCGCCTCTCCCAACCCTGCCTGATGAGGGAGTCCAGCTCCTGGACGACTACATGCGCGAGTTTTCCGTGCCGGGCCTGCAACTGACCTATCGACGGGGCGCACAGGTGCTATACCAGGGCTGCTTCGGAGTTGCCGATCGGAGCGACAGCCAACCCGTTCGTCCGGACAACCTATTCCGAATTGCCAGCTGCTCAAAGGCTTTCACCGCTGCGGCCATTTTCCGGCTCATTGAAGCCGGCAAGCTGCGACTGGAGGACCGGGTCTTCGCACCGGATGGAATCCTCCGCCAGTTCTCCGACCTTGGGGAGCACCGGGAATGGATCCACGCCATCACCGTACATCAACTGCTCACCCACACCGAGGGGGGATGGTCCAACGAGCAGAACGATCCCATGTTCGAGAGGCCGGGTCTGGACCACCCGGAACTGATCCGCTGGACTCTGCGCACCCATCCGCTGGCGAATCCGCCCGGAGAGAAATACGCCTACTCGAACTTCGGCTATTGCGTGCTGGGACGGGTGATCGAGCACGCCAGCGGCCAGACCTACCCGGAATTCGTGCGTCAGCAGGTCCTGCGCCCCGTCCAAGTCCATGACATGCGGATCGGCACCCATCGACCTGCGCCCAACGAAGTGCACTACTACGGCCAGGACGGCGAAAATCCCGAGGGCTTTCCCATTTTTCGGATGGATTCCCATGGTGGCTGGATCGCCACCGCCAGCGACATGGCCACCTTCCTCGCCGGCCTGTTTTCGCCCGCGGACAACGAGGGAGCGACGGCCATTTTGAGCTCCGACAGCCTGAAGCTCATGACCACGGGATCCACGGCGAATCCCAATTACGCCTGCGGTCTGGCCGTCAACCGCGAAGGCAATGCCTGGCACGCCGGATCCCTGCCCGGCACCCAGAGCCTCATGGTTCATACCCGATCCGGGTTGAGCTGGGCGGTCTCCATCAACACCCGGAGCCCAAAGCCCGAGGCCGGATCCCGACTCGACCGGTTGATGTGGCAGGTCGCCCGCACCGTTCCCCAGTGGAAGGCCTGAGACAGGGACAAGCGTTCGAAGAAGGTGATTGGCGGGCGGGAACCCGCGTCAGGGTTTCCGCACATCCACGGGCGTGGCTTGGAATTCGGCGAAGCGGCTTTCGTGGACGGCGAAGGTGAGGTCCACGGTTTCGCTGTCGGACAGGGCGCGGAAGGTCAGGTGTCGCGGGTGCCTCCAGAGCTTTTGGCCGAGTTGATCGCGGGCTTCGACCAAGGTGAGACTGACTCCCGGTTCCCGCCGACCCAGCCGCGCATCCGCCCCCCACTCCCGGTTCTGGGAGTGAACCCGCTTCAGGAACCGAAGTTCCACACCGCGCTGTCCGACCCACGCGGACTGATTCACGTCCAGGCCCTCGAGGCTGGCCAGTCGCAGGTTCCGAAAAACGACCTGTTCCTCCGGTGCGAACCCTTCATTCCGCGAGAACTCGACCCGAAGGCGCCACGTCGGACCCGCCCACGGAGCCGGTTGAATCTTGAGCGTCCACCCATTGGCCGACGTCAGCCATTCCCTGGGTGAGACAGGGAGAATGTGGCCCTCCATGTCCTCGGCTCGCATCCGAAGTGGGAACCAGTCGCGATTGGGAACCCGGTGGATCGCGGTGACGAAGTCGAGACAGGCCACCGGTTCCTCGGAGCGAGCGGCCGGAACGCGTTGGTATCCGGGGCGGCCATTCAGTCCGGTCTCAAATCGGGTCAGGGTGAATTCGACGTCGCCGCTGGACACGGTCTGCGGCAGTGGCGAATTCGTGACGGATCTCGGCGACCGCCCCTCGGGTTTCGGGTTCGGCACCTCCAGTTCCATGACCGGAAGAAACCGTCCGGACTCCCGGTCGCGATGCCGGCCAACGAGACGCAGCTGGGCACCCGCTCGCGGAAAGATCCCAAAGTCAAGCCGCAGTCCGGTCTGCCCGTTGGTGGCCACCAGATGGCTCTCGAAAAAGTCCGCGATGCTGAACCCCGATTCGTCCACGAGGTCCCATCGGAAATCACCCGGTGCAAAATCACGGTCGGACCGGAACCAGAGGCGAAGTTCCGGAACGTAACCTGGCCGTTCCGGGCCCCACCCCTTCGCCGGCAGCCATCGCGCGATGACGGTGGGAATCGGCCACCGTTCCCAGGGAAACCGCAGGGGCGAGGGATGACGCGTGCCGCAGGTGAAACCCAGATAGGTCAGTGTGGTGCCGCCCGGGAGCCGCCAGCGGGTCACGGGATGGGGCCATCCCATTCGCCAACCCAACACTCCGAGGGTCACCAGCGCGAAGGCCGCCAACCCCCTCCAGGGTCTTTTCAATCAAGGTCCATTTCCAGAGACGCGGAAAACCGACGCCCGCAGCCGGATCGCATTCAATTGAAATCCCGGCCCACGGGCGGGCCTCAGGGCGAAGGGGGTTCCACGCTGCGGATCCGGAACAGGACCGAATCCTCAAACCCCGGCAGCACCAGGCTGGGGTTCACGGTGGAGGGACCCACGGGCAGCCATTCGCCATTGCCTAGATGAAGCCGGCGTTCTATTGCGTACGGCCCTTCGCCATCCACCCAATCCAGCCGCCAGAGTCCGCCCGACAGAGGTTCCAGCCGGGTGATTACGGGTCCAGCGCCGGGGAGCTCGAGCGGACCGAAACGGGATGACGGAGCCGCCACCGCGTAGTGACCCAGGCGCCCGGTCACACCAGCGAGTTCCGGCAGGTTCCACACCACCAGATTTGTTCCGGAGTGGTTCACTTCGAGGACGGTCTCATTGTTCCCGAGGCGAAGAACGACCTCGTACGTGCGTCCAGCGACCCAAGGTATGCCGTTGGTACGCCAGACGGTCACGCGGGCCGAATCCGGCGTCGCTCCGAGATCGGTGCCCGTCACGCTTTCCCCCGGAGGAAGATGGACCGAACGCAACGTCATGCCGGGCGCCACCGGCCCGAGCACAGGATCGTTGGTGGCCAGCGCCCGCCAGTCAAAAAGGTGAAAATAGCCGGCGTCCTGCTGGCCGAACACCACGCCGAGTGTTCCATCCCCCGATCCCGGATTCAGGTGGGTGCGGACGACCTGATTGGACACTCCGGGCCCTGTGAGGAGCAGGGAAGGTCCAGTCAACAGTTCCGGGATGGCTTCACGGTTGGCGGCATCGAGCTTCCACATCGCCCCCTCCATTGGCGGCACGCCCAAGGGGACCACCTCCGACTGCGAAAGGTCCCGGCTGGCCACCGGCACGAAGGGCGGAATGCCGGCGCGTTGACGGAGGTATTCCTCGACCTCGAAACGTTCGGCGGGTGACAGCGCGCGGTCATAGACAATCCATTCCGCGAGGTCGCCGGTGAACCCGTAGGTCGCCGTGACGTATTTGCCGAGGACAACGTTGGTGGCCACGGCCGAATAGGCCCTGCCCACAGTGGTGCGCGATTCGATGACGGTACGACCGTCCACGGCAAGCCGGTGCCGGTCCGGCCCGCCCTCGCCGAACACCTGCGAAAAAACCCGGAAGCCGGTTCCCGGAACCGTGTTGAGCGCGGTCCGCTGTGCCGCGCCATCATAATGGAAGACATCATCGCCGCCCTCCCGGGCCAGGGTCATCATCAGACCGGAAAAGTCCCGGGTGCCGAACGCGTAAATGTAACGGGCGCCCGCGCTGTTGTTGAGGTAGCGGGCAACAGTGAAAATGGTGGCATTGGACAGCGTGCGGTCCAGGTTGCCGATGAGCCGTGGGGTACTGGAGCTGTTGAATCGGAGGGCCGGCACGCCCGAGGTCGAATTGGCCACCCAGGTGGGTTGGGTGGTGACCCCAGAGGGGCGAAACACGAACCCGTTCCGGGACTGATCCGTCCAGGAGACGACATTGGTGCCTTCGAGTTCGAGCCCCGCATCCGCGCGGAGCCAGACGAGGAGATTCTCCTGGGCCGGCAGCGCGCCCGGCACCCTCACCGACTCCGTTACGCCGGAAAGGAACAGCACCATGGCGCCCTCCTCCTGCAGGTTCTGCAGCGGCCGGCTCAGGGTGAACGGTTGCACGCTCAGGATGCTGGCGAACTCTTCGGCCGGGCCGCCGGGATCAATTACCACCCGGTCGCCCACCGCGAAGAGCGGTTTGTTGGAAGGCCAACCGACCTCAATGGCCGGAAGCACGGGAAGGACGGTGGTGCCCGCAGGCACGTCATGGGTGAGATAGGTGTAGGGTGAAATCCTGAGTCCACCACCCGCCGGTCCGCCCCGCACCTCTTCCACCGTCGCGGGACGCCATTGACCGCCGGACACCCCGACGGTTCCCGGCTCCCGCGTGTTGACCCACCCGGCATCGACCAGACCGTCCAGCACGGCCAGCAGCTCCTCCTCCTCCGTTTCGGACGCCGGGCGGACGGCGGTCTGGCGAAGCGGGACGCTGGCCCGGTGGTTGGAAATCAGCATGGGGGACGCCGGACTGCTGTCGGGCGCAACATCGTAGATCTCGGGCTTTCCATCGGCGCCCATGCGCACGGCCTGACCGCCATTACGGGCAGCCTCGACCTCCAGTTCCCCGGCCATCCGCGCCAGGGCACTGACCGTGACCAGAGGTGCAATTTCCTGGCGGACCGCATTAGGCAGGGCATCGGATGCGGCACGTTCCAGCGTATTGACCTCCGACATCGCCCCATCCAGGAATGCAAACTCGCCCTTGCCGACCTTCAAGGCCGCGTTGGGACCCTCGGCGACGACGGACAGTTTATCCCGAAACTGGGTGGTGAGCAGTTCGCCATACGGCGTGGCGGCAAGCATCTTCTCGCCATCTCCGCCGCTGACCTTGGGTGAGCAGCAGCGGAGAAACTTCTCGCGGAGATCCTTCAGGAAAAAGGTGAAGGACTCTCCGTGCTGCATGCCGAGGGCGATCATCTTGCGATAAACCCGGATGCGCTTGACCAGTCCTGGCATCGATCCATCGGGATTGAAAATGCCGAGAAAATCGATGTCACCGGTGATGGCCTTGAAGCTGCCGGTTCCATCGTCCATGAGCAGCCGGTAGGCGACCCGAGGCTGGCCGGTGTAGGGGTCAGAAAAGTGGTGCGGCTCCAGGCGCGCCGCCCGCCGGGCCTCCTTGTTTGGTAGAAGATGTTGGCCGAGACCGAGCTGCTGCTTTTGGGCATGGAAGTTCACGTCAATGCCCTCCCGACTGTATTTCAAAAAATTCTGCGCCTGCTTGGGATATTCCTCCATCTGGAATTGAAGCCGCTGGTATACTTGGGAGCGGAGCGCTTGGGACTCTTCGGTTCCCAAGTTCAGCTCGGGATAGCGATCGAGGTATCTGTTCGCCTGATCCACAAAGACGGGATTCTGAATGTTGGCCTTTTTGTCGGACCACGGTTGGACCCAGTCTATCGGTGGCTCCACCAGGGCACACTCGGCCTCCAACTGGGCGGGATAGTTCAGGTACTTTACGTCGATTTCATTGACCGTCTTGACGGAGACACCATGGGGCTTCAGCAGATGCTTCAGCGGCACGGCATCCAGGAGCGCCGCCGCCTTGGGTGAGCGCGAACGGAAGGCGAGAATCACCCCTTCCTCCTTCGCGACCTGCAGGAAACTCTTTAACTCCCCGGTCCGGACTCCATAGGCGTCACGATACACACGGGGTTCATTGACAACGTTGATTCCTGTCGGCAGGTCATCGCTGTCCGGCAGCTTGGCCAGATCTCCGCGGGCGGCATAGTCATCCACGGTCCCGCCCAACTCCCGGGCCTGGCGTTCGAAGCTTTCCTCCAGCGCCTGTTTCGCGGCCGATTCGGCGCCCTCCCGCACGAGCATCGCCTTGCGCAGGGCCCGGGCCGCCACCAGAGCCTCCAGCGGTACATCGATGTTCTCGCCCGTGATCCGGGCCAGACCGCCGGCAATCTGTTTGATGTCACCCGATTCCAGGGTCCGGCCCGTTTCGATGATCGTTCGCTCGATCGCCGGTCCGATGCCCGCGGCCGCCAACTGGACGCCCTGAAGCGATTCGACCCCCACCTGTTGAAGCGCCTGAAGATCATTCGCGACCTCCGCCGCCAGTCGCTGCCGCGCCACCGGATCCTCCAGTCCGGCCAGGGTCTGTTCCAGCGCCCAAAGCCCCCAACCGACCATCCGGACTGTGCCCAGCCCAATTTCCTTCAGCCCGCTTCCGGTCAACAGGGCAAGCCCCACCAGGCCGCCGCCCGCATTGCCCAGCCCCTCCGTGAATCGACAGGAAACAAACCCGCCAAAGGACAAATCCGTGGGGCAGGTCAGCCACGGGTCGGTGGTCTCCGCCACGCCGGCCAGCTCCACTTCGTGCCGGGCAGACCACCCCTCGGTGACCCGCTCCACCACTTCAACCTCACTCGGACGGGCCCGGCGCGGTTTCGCTCCCTCACCGTGCACAAACGCAGCCACCTGGTAGGTGATCGCGACGGTCGTGTTGGTGTTGACCTCCGCCGTCGGGACGATCGCCCCAATCTCGATCTCCTCGTCCGGGGCGAGCAGGAACGCCGTCGGGCCATCCGGGGTCCGCCCGCCACTGTTCTTCAAAAACGGAAACCCCCCGATCCCATTGCCTTCGGTCGTCGGATGAACCACCACGCCCACCGTCTTGCCTTCATCGATCACTTCGCCCCGGCTGTTCTTGAAGCGCGAGACATTCTTGATCTTGCCGAAAATCCGGACGGTCTGGCCCGACCGGTAATCGCGATCCTCCACATCAAAACGGGCTTCAATGAGGGTCTCTCCACCGATGTCCACCAGCCCCTCGCCCCGGGTCTGGACCCCGGCTTCGCCGACCTTGCCCTGGACCACGATGGATGCCTCGGCGTATGTACGATCCGAGGCTTCGTAGACATTGGTCCGTAGCACCGCATTCGCCGCCCCCGGCCGGATCGTCCCAAATTCGCCCAACGGGACATCCATGGGCGTGAGCCAGATGTTGAGATCCTCGGCAAGGCTGGTCAGCTGGATCGGATCCTCGGCGATGAGCGCATGGACGCCGGTCACGTCCTGCTGGGATACATTGGTGATGCCCACCACCAATTCGACCCGCCGATCCAATGCATTGGTCTCGCCATCCTGGTTATTATCCCCGCCGAGGACCAGTTTGGCCGGATGCTGCACAATGCCAACAATCAGGGAGGTCACCTCGCCCCGGGCGGTGGCCCCTGCCCCCGCTACCGGTCGTGCAATTGCGTCCTTGCCGGCGACGCCCGACGCGATGAGCGCAAATTCTCCCGCGCGGTCGGCACGAAGGGTCCAGTTGAACTCTTTCTTCTCGCCCGGTTGAAGCGTGCCGATCCCGGTCTCCTCCGGTGCATGGACCACCCGAAACAACTCCGGAACCACCAAGGGAGTTCCCGTAAAGGCGAGTTCCGAAAGGGCGCCCACGCCGGTGGAACCTGCCTGCACCGTCACCTGGACCGCGAACTCCTCACCGAGTTCGATCCGGTTCCGGGAATGCTTGTTGAGCAAGCGGATGGACACCGACGGCTTCGGAGCCGGCACCGTAATGGTCCGCTGGGCCCGGTTGGTCAACGCATCGGTGTCGGTGACGGTCAGCGAAACCAGGAACGGACCGGGCTGGGCGAAACGGTGGATGGGGCTGACCCCGGCGCCGGTCGCGCTGTCACCGAAATCCCAATGCTCAACCAAGGTTTCTCCCTCGGGATCCGTGGAGATCGACTTGAATTCGAATTGGCCCGGAGTCGCAGGAAGCTCCCGGAATGTGAACGACGCCGTGGGCCCTCGACGCTGGACCTCCACGTACCAGTCGGGCAGGTCCTCGCCAATCTTGTCCGGGCACGGCGAATCATTGAACGGGGTGGCGACGCCATTGAAGTAGCAGTAGAAGCGAAACCGCCCCCCGACCTCGACCGAGTTCTGCGGGCTCGGGATGGATTGAAGCCCCGGCGTGTAAATGCGGTACGACGTCCGGTTGGTATAGATCCGGTACGCCGTCCATTCGCCGTACAACTTGACCCCGCAGCTCTTGCCGGTCCCGTCTTCGGCGGGATGATAGTACGACTCCCGGACCTTTTCGATCGGGATGGTCACAATCGGCCCGAACGTCTGGGCACTCCCCGGGGAAAGACCGGCGACAGCCAGCATCAGCGTCAGTCCGGACCAGAAGCTTCGGGAGACGCCGGCCAGGATCCAAACGACCTGCACCGGATTGAAACTCCGGGGCAGACCCAATTGGGGACACGGTTCATCAGCACGGCAGGTGGGGGAGTTCATTTTCGCGATGGTACGGGCTGCGGACTTGATTCTGGTGGGGGTGCAACGGCGGGAACATCCACGGCATTGCGGCAACTTCACTCCGGCGCGAAGTGCTGCACTGGAGAAGACGGCTGAAAACGGGTCCGCGCTATCGGACCCAAGCGGGTCGGCCAATCCCAACAGTACCGGTCAACTTCCGTGCGTCCCAACTCGATTACAAGTGGAATGTTCCACGTCCACAAGGTTCCGTGCCGATCCGACGCTGATACAGGAAGCGCAGGAATAGGAAGCCAAACAGCAGGGTCGTCAGCGCCAACACCAGTTGGGCGTACGAACCGCAGGCCGCCGCCACCGGGCCACCCACAAACAGCTTTGCCAGTGCCTCGAAGTCGATGAACCGGCCGCCGAAATAAATGGTGATGGGATTCACCCCGATCCAGACAAACGGCATGGCCCACTTCTGGAACTTCCAGACATCGATGATCTGGTAAAATGCCGCCAGCAGCAGGTAACTGTAGCCGCCGGCCACCAGCACGAAGGACGAGGTCCAGATCTTCTTGATCACCGGGAACTGAAGGTGCCAGAGCCATCCCACCGCCAGGCAGCCGAGTCCCAGGGCCACCAGGCGCCCGACTCGCTGTCCACTCGACAGTTTGGAATCCTGGAACAGGAGCCCAGCGAAAACACCCAGCAGACAACTCGCCACTGCCGGAAGCGTGCTGAGGATTCCTTCCGGATCGTGGTCGCCGTCGTAACGGCGCAACGGCAGGTAGAGCTTGTCCACATAGTTGGCGAAGTTGGCGCCCTCGGCGTAGTTGGCCGCCCCATGACCCGGCACGGGAATGAAGGTCAACAGCGCCCAGTAGCCCACCAGGATTCCTACACAGACGCCGATCAATGCCCTGGGTTTCAGGTAGCAAAACAGCAGGCTGGCAAAAAAATAGCATAACGCCAACCGCTGCAGGACGCCCAACAGCCGCATCTTCTCGATCGGTTGGGAGAACCCGCCGTAGTACAGGATCCCGAGGAAAAACAGGAGCGCTGAACGGCGGACAATTCGGACCAGTGTCGCATTCCGTCCCACCCGTTCGAGCGACTTTCCCACCGAGAAGACCAACGACACCCCGATGATGAACACGAACAGCGGAAAAATGAGGTCCTCGAAATGAAACCCTTCCCACGATTTGTGCCGAAGCTGGTCGGCCACCACTCCAAGGAGGCCGCCCGAAGTCACCTTCTCCAATCCTTCCACCAGGCCCTCCGCCCCGACGATCCAGAACATGTCGAACCCGCGCAGGGCATCGAGGGACATCAATCGTGATTCGGCCGAGGACGGTTTTGTTGGCGGAGTGGAATCGGGAGAGGCGTTCATGTCTTGGGAATCTCGCAAGGCGTCAGCCTGGGAGACAGCGACCGGCCTGACCGACGCCGGATCCGCCGAAAACCTTCATCCCAATCCGGGAATTCAGCGACAGGAATCGCAGCCGCGCCGCGCCAGACCTCTTTTACCAATGTTTTACAATTTCGGTGGTTTTCCGCACGGCCGCTTAAAAAAACGGGGCGTCTGCTCTGGGTGAAGGGCAGCGACACCGCTCGAGGCCCACGAAACAAAAAACAATTAAAGCCACAAACACAACGATCCCATGAAACGCATTCTCAATCCCCTGTTCGCCGCAGTATTCGCCGTCACCAGCCTCAGCCTGACTGCTCAGGATTCCCCCGAGGGTCACCGTCCCGGAGGACACCGCGGAGCCCCCCCGATCGTATCCGCCCTGGACACCAACCAGGACGGTACGATCGACGCAACCGAGATCGCCAATGCATCCGCAGCACTGCTGGCCCTCGACAAGAACGGTGACGGCCAGCTCACCCCCGATGAGCTGATGCCGAAGCGCCCCGAAGGCCAGGGCGGACCTGGAGGACCCGGTGGACGCCGCGGTCAACGCCCCGCTCCCCCGACCGAATAACAGGCCTCATCTCATGCAGGTCCGGGTCCGGAGCCAGCCTCCGGACCTTTTGCATTGCGAGTGTGGCTCGCGAGGCGTGCTACAGAGGTGTCTCCGCAGAGACCTGCCATTCCCACCCAACGGCCTGGATAGGATGGTGTCGCCATGTGGGCTGAATCCCGCCAAATGACTGAAGGCGCCTCTCCCAGGGAACGCCAGATCCTCCTGAATCTCCTTGGCGTCCCAGAGTTTCATGAGGCTACGCCAGGAATCGGCTCATGATTATCCACGTTACCCTGTACCGTAAAGTCCCAGATGCTGATGGGCGAATAGCCGTAACCGGCAGGGAGAACCGGGTCAAATGATTGGACGCGAACCCATTGCTTCCAATGTGCGAGAGAAGAGCGGCGCTCAGTGCAGGCACCTGTTCAAAACGAGTCTCGGGAAAGGTCATTGTTGACCGCATTTTCCTAGCAACCTTTCAAAAGGTTTTCGTTAGTGCCAGGTAATGAAACTACGATGGTTGGTTTTGCTCTTGGCCTTACCTGTTGGTGTTCTCGCCCAAAGATACACCCGCGAGGAGCGGTACCCGATCGGTCCGGGCGGATCGTATGCTTACAGACCGACGTCCGCATTAGTAACATCGTCAGCGGAAGTAATCTTTACCGGAACGATCGAGCCATGGGAAGGTGGCGCACTCTCGATTCGGACCCAATCCAACAATTCTTGGAATCAAGCTCAAATCCACCTTCTGACTCAGGGCACCCTGTCTTTGCCTCCCACATTTCGAATCGGCCTCGCAGATGTCACCAGCCTGGCTGCTTCCGGCAATTCGATCGCGGTCGCGCTGGACGGCGAATTCCTAAACGAACCCCAACCATTTTATTTTTATCACGCGGTGCTGATTCTCCAGAAGTCCGGATCTTCGTGGATAGGGCAAGCCGCACTGTCTGAAGTGCCGGACAGTCCACTGCATGTGGCCTTGGAGGGAGACATATTGGCTGTGGGCGCACCCAACGCATCCGCCAGAGGCCAGGTGAATGCGGGAGTCGCGCAGATTTGGGTGCGCAACAACGGAACCTGGGCGCTCCGCGACACCTTCGAAGGAGAAGCCGCGGGCAGCTTTTTCGGAGATGGAGTTGCCATTGCTGGGAATACCATTGCGATCGGTGGTCCCGGCCACGGAGCACGCGGAGCGGTGTATGTCTATGAACGCCCCAGCGGCTCACCGAATTGGCAGCTCGCAAACAGAATCACATCGGACGATGTACAGCGCGATACCCGGACCGACCTGAATGACGGGGCCAGCCTGGGCCATAGCATCGCGATCAAAGGTGACACCATGGTGGTCGGAGCTCCCGGTTATGGCTACGATGAGGATCATCAGTACCTAGGCGCGGCATTTGCGTTGAAACGCAACGGCGCCACATGGACGGCAACCCGGCTCGGTATCGGGGCGGTGCCCGGCGCCAGCCTGGGCTGGTCTGCGGGACTTCTGCCCGACAAGGCGGTGGTGGGCGCACCCGGCGAACGCTCCCTGTTGCCCGCTTCGCCCTCGCGTCCCGGTGCCGCCTATGTCTATCAACGGTCCGGAACAGCCTGGAGCAAGGTGCAGGAGGTGCGACCGACCGACGGTCAGGACGGCGCCCGGTTCGGTGAATCAGTCGCCCTGAGCTCTACGGCCCTGGCAATCGTGTCACCCCTGTATCAGGCGGTCCAACCGACTGACGGGACTTGGACGTCGAATGGCCAGCTCTATGTCTATTCTTCTCCGGCACCGCGGCCGCCCACCGTGTCATGCTCCGGGTCCCAGTCCCTGACGTCGACCTCCCCGGATGGAGTGAGCGCGACCGTCTCCGCCCAGGTCGCCGACCGGGATGGCGGATTCCTCACCGTCAACTGGTATGTCGACGGAACCAACGTCAAGACCGATCCCATCTCCAGTGCGGACGGCACCCCGATTTCCCAAACCGCCACCCTGACTCAGGTTCTGCTTCCGGGCAGCCACACGGTTCGCGTTTCGGTAACCGACGGCACTTTCACCGGCGAATGCTCCAGCACCGTGAACGTCAACTTTCCGAGTCTGCCCGGGATCAATATCGCCCCGTTGGTCGCGTTCGGCGATCCCGTGGCGACATTTGCGCCGACTTCAGCAGGAATCCCGGTGACGCTCTCCGCCACGGTAGGCGATCCCAACGGCAATCCGCTTACGGTCACTTGGAAGGTGAACGGCAAAAACGTGCAGACCGTTACGGTTCCCGGCGGAACCAGCCCAACGTCGACGCAACTCAACCTCACAAGAACGTTGGCAGTGGGAGTTCATCAAATCAAAATCGTTGTCTCGGATAGTCAGCTCAGTGCAGAAGCTTCGACGACCGCGACGGTGATGTTGAATACCACACTGAGTGGTCAAGGTGTGCTCACCAATCTCGACGGCCGAATCTCGAGTCGGGCTTCGCAGGCGGGTCTGGACGCGCTAACGCAGCTGGTCAGGGCCATCAATTCGAGTCGCCTCGACACCAACGTCGCTTCGCGCGCCTCCCAATCGAGTGTCGATGATCTGGCCAGAAAACTGAATCTCCTGACCGAGTCTCGCTTTAGCGCGGCGGTCACAGGAGCGACGCAAAGTGGTCTGATGCACGCAAACGATAATCTGGGAAGTCTCGCCAACTATACGACCAACGCGTTGGACTACTTGACTCGATTGGCGATCGAACAGCAGTTGATGCTTCCCGGATCCGTACCCCTGGCGAGCTTCTATCTGCCCGCATCTGCGGGAGGTTCCCTCGACTTGGTTCGTCAAGTCGCCTCGGAAACGGTCGCCGGATTCAAACAACTTGGCTTTGAGACGAAGTCGAGCGCGGAGTATCTCGATCAAGGTGAGGCCGCGTTTAGCGCCGGCCGCTATCCCCTCGCCTACGATCGCTTTAGGCGCGCCTTCCAGGCCATTACCTCCGACGCGAAACTAAACGAGTCGGTGGCGCCGGAACCGCCAAACCTAATAAGCCAGCCAGACAGCGAACGAGAAAATCGTTGACGGGGTAATAGCCATGAAGGAACCCATATGGACTCCCCGAACGGGTCTCGGCCCCAGGACACGAACAGTGGGTGTCCCCTGCCTGCAAATTCCCCAATCGATGCAATTCGCCCATGTCAGCCATTTCGGCAGATGTACCAAGCAGCCTCCTGCGCAAAACGCGGTCCCGTCGCCTTCTCCAGTGACGGCCTTGGTCCCCTGGTTTCCATGAATGAGTCCGCCCAGTTCAGTTCGGAGTTTAGGACGACCCGCTGGAGTCAGGTCGCACGGGCCGGCGAAGGGGAGTCACCGACACAGGAGTCCGCATTGGCTTACCTTTGCGAGCAGTATTGGTTTCCCCTCCATAACCACGTATGCCGCCGCGGGGCGGATCCCGAATCGGCCCGCGATTTGACTCAAGCGTTCTTTGCCGACCTGCTGAAACGCAATTCGATCGTCGAAGCGGAGGCCGCACGCGGGCGATTCCGGAATTTCCTAGTGCGTTCGCTGGAAAACTTTCTCAACCACCAGCGCAGCCATTCGCTCGCCTGGAAACGTGGCGGCCGGAATCCGCATGTCTCCCTCGATGAAACCCGCGTTGACGGATCTTCGTGGGAACCTCCTGCGTCGTCCTCCAGTCCGGATCACGAGTTCGATCGCCAATGGGCACGAACCCTCATCGATCACGTCATGCAGCGGCTGGCAAAGGAGTTTGAAGCGAACGGGCGAATCGAACTGTTCGAGCTGCTCCGTCCGCATCTGTTTCGCGAGGCAGGAGGGGTTCCCTATGTCGAGATCGCGATTCAACTGAACCTGACTGTCGTTGCGATCAAGGCGACGGTTCATCGACTGCGGAAACGATTCGGTGAGCTCCTGCGCGCCGAAATCCGCCGGACCGTTCAATCAAGTGGCGACGTTGAAGCGGAACTATCCGATCTGTTCCAGATTCTCTCCCAGTAATCCCGCCCGATGAATGCCACACGCCGCTGTTCCCGCTGCGATGCACCACTGTCCGAGAGTGCGTGCGACCCGGTCTGCGGCGCGTGCATGCTGGCCGCAGTGATGCAGGCGGATTCGTCCACGCTCACGATCACGGACGAATCGGAGGCAGCAGCCCTCGGGTCTTCACCGTTGGTACTCAACCGTGAGCTGCGCCGGTTCGGCGAATACGACCTCCTGGAAGAGGTGGCGCACGGCGGGATGGGCGTCGTTTATCGTGCTCGCCATCGCCAACTGGATCGCATCGTGGCGCTCAAGATGTTGTTGCTGGGCTCCTTCGCGAGCGCCGAGGCCGTGACCCGCTTTCGGAGGGAGGCCCAGGCGGCCGCCGGACTGCGCCATCCGAACATTGTGACCGTCCATGAAGTCGGCGAAATCGAAGGGCAACGCTTCTTCAGCATGGATTTCGTCGAGGGCGGCACGCTGGCAGATCGCCTGCGGAATGGACCCCTGCCGCACCGAGTGGCCGCGAGTTACATGGTCGCCGTCGCCGACGCTGTGGCCCACGCCCATGAATTCGGAATCGTGCATCGCGATCTCAAGCCATCGAACATCCTGATTGATCCGTTTGAGCAACCGCGTGTGACCGACTTCGGTCTCGCCAAGCGGCTGGATGACGATACCGATCTCACTTTGACGGCCCAAGTCTTAGGGACACCGAATTACGTTGCGCCTGAAATGGCCGCCGGTCGCGTTGCTGACCAGCGAAAGGCCGACCTATTCTCGCTGGGTGCAGTCCTCTACGAATGTCTCACGGGCCGGCCACCATTTCTGGCACCGAGTCTGGCGGAGACGCTGGCCAAGATTCGGGAGACCGAGCCGGTCGCTCCACGAGTCCTCAATCCGTGGATTCCACGCGACTTGGAAACCATTTGCCTGAAGTGTCTCGAGAAGGATCCCAGGCGTCGCTATAACGGCGGCCGAGAACTGGCGGTCGAGCTTGGCCGCTACCTCGCGGGAGAACCGATTCATGCCCGGCCGGCTACTCTTCTCGAACGGGTCTGGAAATGGTGCGGTCGCCAACCCGCCCTCGCCTCCGCAGGTGCGACTGTTTTCTTACTGCTGCTGGCAATTAGCATCGTTTCCGTTGTGTCTGCATGGCGCGTCCAAGGCGCTAATCAGCGCACAACCGAGGAACTCAAGCGCGCCTTGCTTGCAAGCGCCCGGTCAGCGCGTTCGAGCACGCGCGCCGGCCACCGCTTCGAGGCCTTGGAAGCGATTCGGCAGGCCGTTCAACTGAACCCGTCTCCCCAATTACGCCAGGAACTCCGCGATGAGGCCATCGCTGCATTGGCGTTACCGGACCTGCGCCAGCGAAGCCGCATTTCCTCCACTAACGGCATGGAGATGGTCCTCTTCCTTCCGAGCGGATCCCATTACGCTAGAATTCACCGGGCCGGCGCCTTGCAAATATTTGCCACGGCGACCGACACCCTGTACGCAAGCGTCACCAACCTGCCACCGCTCAAGACGGATCCCTGGTCCCTCGCTTTCAATCCAACGGGAACCCAGCTTGCACTGTTGTTTGAAGATGAGACCGGTGGCCTACTGGATATCCCGTCGGGGCGATTGTTGATGAAAAGTCGGGCTCCCGCGAAATGGCCCTTTTTCAGCGAAAACGGCCAGTGGGTTACATTCTGTGAGTTTCCGCAACATTCTGAACAAGGATCGGAGGTCGTTATCTACGGCACAGCGCAAGGCCGGGAGCTTCGACGTTTTGCAGTTCCAGCCGGTGCAGACCGAGCGCGCCTCAGCCCGGGCAACCGTTGGCTAGCGGTTTCCAGCGAGGCACACGAAAGTGTGCTGATTCTGGATGCGGAGACAGGTGAGGTGCACCGCTCGTGGAAGGCGGGGCCAATTGTGCGCGAATTGGCCTGGCATCCGGATGGAAATCGCGTGGCGGGATCGTTGGACAACGGGGTCGTATTTATCTGGGCGGTGAATGAGCCAGGGGAACCTCTTACCTTCCGGCACCATTTCAATGGCGTCGTTACACTAAACTTCAGTCACTCGGGTGAGATTCTGGCGTCATCTTCCTGGGATGATGCCGTATGTTTGTCAGATCCCGAAACAGGCCAACTTCTGGTACGGCAGCAAGACGCCGCGGGGTTTGATCTTCGATTCAGTGAGGATGATCGATTTCTTAGTTCATATCGTTGGGGAGGCGAAATGGCTTCGCTTTTTGAGGTGGCCTGCCCTTCCGAAGTTCGCAACCGCCGGCAGCCCAGACGAATCAATGGCCTCGGTGCGTACACTGGTCCTGGCACGGAGCTGTTCCTCTCATTTGGCAGAGGTAGTGACTTGCTCGCCTGCGGTGATGATGCTGGCGCCGCCTTATATGACTTGCGGAGTTTCCGCTTGCTCGGCCGGTTCCCCACCCTGGCCGTCGAGGGAGTTTGCTTCGATTCTGAGACTAATATCATCGTCAGCGGGTATTTTGGGTTGACCCGTTGGGGTTTCAGTCCGCCGGACACCAACGGTACTCGGCGTGTCTCTAAGACCGGGGAGATGCTCGGAATGGGCGGGTTGGTCGGTTGCGCCCGCGGCAGCGGGCTAGTTGTTTCCGCCCAAGACTCTCGTTTAACGGTCCTGGACGCCGGCACGCTGAGTGTGCGAGCTCAAATTAACTCACCCTTGGGTCGCGCTTCCTCTCCGTTGATCCGCGCAGGACGTTGGGTCGTGCTGGTGGCATGGCCGATGCGATCTGGGACGGTCCGGCGTTTAAACTGGTGTCTGAGCTGACCGGAATACTTCATGTTCAATCTGATGAAGGCTCACTGACCGTGGAGCGGACAGTTAGCGACAATCCGTTGAATGTTGGGGTTGGAAGCCTGGACTCCCAGTGGAGGTACCTATTGAGGACTCGTTTTGGACCTTTAGTCCAGACGGGCAGTTCTGCGTCAGTCGCGAGAAGTTTAGCAGTATGGGAATTCGCCGAGCCTCGGACGGTAAGCATATGACCACGCTTTCATCATCCAAAACTGGCATGCTCACAACCATGGCGATCAGCGACGATGGCAATTGGCTCGCAGCCTATCGGCATCCCGACGACCTCGAATTGTGGGACCTCGCGGCGGTGCGACGAGAATTGGACCAAATGGGGCTGGGTTGGGAAGGCGCCCTGCCGGGAACTGTCGCCGGCGCCGGGCGGGCTCCTGAGACTCGTCGACTTGTCTTCCTCGATCGCCCCGCGGACGAGACCACTCGGAACAGGCCACGGCGAGATCCGGCGGCACCATCCTACCTGATTGATCTCAGCGAATTCTACAACGCCCACTTAGATCACGAATGGCATATCGGCGTTGGGAATGACGGCGGCAGCGACCTTTCCGAGGTTCCTCGTGGCGTGGTCGAGCTGAGGGGAGTGCATTACGACCTTCGGGGATTGATTCAAGTCGGTGATCTTGACGTCAATGGCACCCACTATCCCGATTCCGTCCGCGGAATCCCGGTCAACCAAAGCTGCCGCGGACTTCATTTTCTCCATTCCTCCATCCGGGCTCCTCGCGATCGTAGGGAGGCGATTGGCCAGTACGTGATCCATTACGCCGACGGCCAGTCCATCACGGTTCCATTGGTCGTCGGTCACAATCTGGCGGATTGGTGGTCGGATCCGGCCGAGGACGCCAGCCGATTCGACATTGCGTGGGCAGGGAAGAATCCCCAGATGCGACGGCGTTCCCCGTCCGGTACGCTTAGGCTGTTTCACCTCGGTTGGGAAAATCCAAGGCCTGCAGTCCCAGTGGTGTCCGTGGATTTCTCCTGGCTAGGCACTCAGGCGGCGCCCTTTCTGTTGGCGATTACGGCGGATCCGTGATTTTAGGGCGATCGGGAATCGCCCAGGATCCCAAGTCCCGCCGAATGGATTGGGCGATCGCCCAGGACGGCCCGAAGGACGCCGGGGTTCGCGTCCGGTCGTCTCCGCCCTCGACGCCAACCACGACGGCACGGTGGACGCAACCGACCCCAGGGTTCCGGCGTCGGCGACTCCACGCGAAGCGGCGGGTTGGCCACGGACCGACGCAGTCGGTCCCTACCGTGATGCCTCACTTCCCGGGTGCTTGGAGGGTCACTCCCTCGGGCCACGTTGCGCCCTGATCAATCCAGGCGCGAAGCCGCGCCGTCTCCTCCTGGGTCAGCGCCGGGAACTTCTCGCGTTTGCCCAGCGGCGGCATTTCGAGGTCTTCCACCTGATCCTGGACGAACCGCAGGAGCGCACTGCGATCGCCGTGGCCCGGAATGATGGCCGGTTCGCCGCTCTGGCCACCCTTCACCGCCGAATCGCGCGTGGTCACGCCATAACCGCCCTTGGGCTTCTCGCCACTGTGACAACCCGCGCAGGAACGCTCCAGCATCGGACGGATGTCGCGATTGAAATCGACGGAGATGGTCGGAGCCGCACCGGATTGGGGCTCGCGGGCAGGATCGACAGGCCGTTTCCGATTCAATTCGGTCAAAGCGATGAGTTGTTGCGCCGTGGGAAACACCCCCGTCGACGAAGCCGGCTCGATCGTCAACAGCAGCGCCATGGCGGCCCAGGCCGTTCCGCCCGCAGAAATCCATTGGTCTTTGCCATGCGGAAACCCACTGTCGAAGTGAGGCTGGAAGGGCCACGTCCGGCTCCGGACCCACCACGAGCCATCTCCAAATTGGGTGCGGAGCAAGAAGTCGACGCCGCGCTGGTACGCCGGATCGGAGGTGGGCAGGCCCCCGGCCTCGTGCAACGACACCAGCATGTGCCCGGTCGTCCAGGAATCGCTCTCCAGCGTCGGCAACGGCGCCCACCCTCCGTCCGGACGTTGCAGTGCCAACAAGGCCTTGGTCTCCCGTCGGAGTTCGGAGGGCGATGCACCGGCCCAGCCCAGGCCGTGGTGGCGAAAGATCCGTTGGCTGAGGTCCGTGGGTTGGCAGCGCTCCAGCCAGGCACGCGCCCGTTCAATTCTCTTCTTCAACGGCTGGGTTCCAACGGCCGGCGGATAATATTGCAGCGCCTTGAGCGTCAGCGCCGTTCCAGCAATGGGCCCCTCTTCCATCGGCGGACGAAAATCAAAGTCCGCCCAGGAGCCATCGGACAATTGCGTTTCCGCGAGATACCAGGCCATCGCGTCCGTCAGTTCGTCGGCCTGGTAGTGCAGCGCGTGCAACCCGTGCAGGCCATAGCCGATCACCGCCGCGGGTGCCGGTTGCGGAGCGTGCATCTCGTAAGCCCGATCACGCGTCTTGGACCAACCCGTCTGCTGTGCCGCGAGTTGCCGCCCCAGGGAAGCCTCGTCCAGCCGGAACCCGCGCTCCTGCGCCAGGGCGAATGTGACGGCCGGCAGGGTCTGGTTGTGGCAGGAAACACAACCGCTTTGCTTGACGAATCCATTGTCCAGAAAGCCATCCGAGGATCCCTGCAACAAGCTCAACGCGCGCTGAACGCTGCTGCGAATCGCGCGGTCCCGTTCGCGGCTGTCTGCGGGGACGGGATTGTTGGGAACCCCCTTGCGCTTGGCAGGCATCTCCGTCGCTCCGTGCGATCGCAGAAAGGCGACCAGCGGTGTTTCGCCCCGCTTGAGCGCCCAAGTGAGCGCCGTGCTGCCGGCGCTGCTCGGCTCGTTGACATCCACCCCCCGATCCAGCAGGACCCGCGCGAACGTTTGATCGCCCGTCTCATTGTAAGCCGACCAGACCATCGGCGGAACGGCTTCGCCAAAGGAGGACTTCTTGTGCAGGTCAACGTTCTGTTCGATCAGATAAGGGACCAGCTGGGTGTGCCTTGCATAGAAGGCGAGGTTCAACGCATTCCCGGCGAAGTCGTCGTCGCAGTTCACCGAGCCCCCGCGCGCCACGAGCTGTTTCAGGATTTGCTCCCGCCCCGCGAATGCCGCGGCAGCAACGGGCGAGAACGTGCTGTTCGTCCCTCCGCTCCCTCCGGGAGCCGCGCCGCGGTCCAGCAGGAATTTCACCGTCCGCTCGTCACCCATAAAGGCTGCGAGGCTCAAGGGCGTGTCGCGCGGCTCAAACGGACCCGAGGGCACGCGGCCCGGGTCGACTTCGGCGCCGGCTTCCACCAACCGCTTGATCGTCGCGAACGATTCAGGCCTCCCCGCCGCAGCATGCATCGGGGTGCCGCCCGCGGCGGAACGGATGTTGGGGTTGGCGCCGGCCTTCAGCAGCAGAGCCACCACCCGCTCGTTGCCCACGCCGTAATGCAGCGGTGTCGCGCCAGCGCTGTTGGTGGCGCGCGGGTCGGAACCGGCCTCCAGCAGGAGCGCCACGACCCGCTCGTTGCTCGACAACGCGGCCCAGTGCAGCGGGGTATTCCCTCGCGGATCGCGCGATTGGAGGTCCACGCCGGCCCCAAGCCGCTTCCGAACGCCCGCGGCGTCACCTTTCCGGACAGCGTCAAGGAGGTCGGACAAATCCGTCCCCGACCCCGCCGCCAAAAGAGGGGAACAGGCGAACCATCCGATGAGCGCGGTTGCGATGAGTGATTTCATGTTGTTGGAAGAGGGCGTGGTATTGTGACGGAGGAACAAGATCAAAAAGGATAGGCAGGCACCTTGTCATTCACGGTGATCCACTGCCACTGGCTGAACTCGTCCATGATCGAGGGGCCGCCGGAGCGGGCCCCGTTTCCGGAAGCGCCCATCCCGCCGATGGGACCGAAGACCTCGTGGTTGATGGTCTGGTCGTTGATATGAACGATGCCCGTCCGGAGCTGCGCGGCGACCCGCATGGCCCGTGCCTGATCGGTGGTGAAGATCGAGGCGACCAGCCCATATTCCGTGTCATTCGCCAGCGCGATGGCCTCCTGCTCGGTTCGAAACGTCAGAATCGAGGCAACGGGACCGAAGGTCTCCTCACAGTAGACGGGCATGCCGGGCTTGACCCCCTCGAGAACGGTGGGCTGGAAGAAAAGCCCCTGCCGGCCGCCGCCAGCGGTCACCCGGGCACCCGCGGCGACGCTGGTGTTCACGAGCCGTTCGGCCCGCGCGGCCTGCCTTTCATTGATGATCGGCCCCAGGTGTACCGGGCCCTTGCCGGGATCTCCCACGTGCAGATTCCGCGCCCGCTGTGCGAGCTTTTCGCCATAGGCCTTGGCAATCGACTCATGGACCAGATGCCGGCCAATCGCAAAGCAGATCTGGCCCTGGTGGAAGAACGAGCCGAACGCCGTTGCCGAAGTCACGGCGTCGAGATCGGCATCCTCAAAGACGAGGGTTGAGTTCTTGCCCCCCAGCTCCAGCGCCACCTTCTTGAGCGTCTTTCCCGCGTTTTCCGCCACCTTCCGCCCGGCCGCCGTGGAGCCGGTGAACGAAATCATGTGGACGTTCGGGTCGAGGGTCAGCGCTTCGCCCGCCTCCGGCCCGCCCGGAACCACACACAACACGCCCTTGGGGACGCCTGCCAATTCGAACAGCTTGGCAACGGCATAGCCGCCGCAAACCGGGGTCTGGAGGTCGGGCTTCACCACCACGGCATTGCCCATCGCCAGCGCCGGAAGGACGGCTCTCGCGGCCAGGACGAAGGGAGCGTTCCACGGGGTGATGACGCCCACGACACCGAGCGGAATGCGCCGCGCATAGCTGGCGCGGGTCAGCGAACTCGACAGGATATGTCCGACAGGCTGGCCCGTGAGAGCCGCAATCTCAATCGCCTCGCGGGCGGAGGTCATGACTTCGAAGGGGCCCTTGGGTGGAATCGATCCGGTCTCCCGCACAATCCAGCGGCTGATCTCCTCGACGTATTGCTCGCAGAGGCCCGCAAACCTCCGCAAAATATCGCCCCGCGCCGTCGGCGGCAGTGCCGCCCAAGCTCCCTGGGCCGCCTTGGCAGTCTTGGCTGCCTCCGCCACATCGGCGGCACTGCCCGAGGCGCCCTCGAACAGCGTTTCGGCCGAGGCTTTGTCGATGACCGGAACCTTGCCGCCGGCGGCTGGCTTGAAATTGCCCAGGTAGACGGCGCCGGACATTTCCGGCGAGATGAGGCCAAGAGTTGGACCGGTGTTGTTCTCAGTCAGAGGTGTATTCATAGGCCAATTCAACGTTTACCAGGCAAAGTCTGCGGGAGGGAATCATCGGTGGTTCGTGTGCGCCGCTCACTGGCCAAAGGCCCACAGATGGCCAGCGCCGCGAACGTAAATCCGGTTGCCCGCGATGGCCGGGGTGCAGCGGACATCTTCGCCGAGCTTGTTGACCGCCACCACGTCGAGAGCATCGCCGGCACGGAACACGGCGAAGGTTCCGGAGGTGTTCACCACGTAGATGAACCCGTTCGCAGCGATGGGCGAGGCGCTGAACTGGCCGCCGATCCCCAGCCGCTCCCGGTCGAGCAGTCGACGGCCCGTGTCGGGATCAACAACCGTCCACATCGCACCATCCCGCACAAAACCCAGTCGGCCGCGATAGAACAGGGGTGAAGGCATCTCCGACAGCCCCTTGGTCGTCTCCCAGGCCACCTGGGTATCAGTGCTGTCAGACCGTCCACCGGGCCGGATGGCGACGAAGCGGTCCGCGTTGAACTTGTCCTTGGCGAAGGCATCCGACGCATCCCATTCCGCCTGGGTGACGATGCCGTTCTTGTCCGTATCCACGAAGAATGCCATCAGGTTGCGCATGGGAAATCCATTCCCCGGGACGTCGATCGGGATCTCCTTGCGGATGTGCCAGACCACGGACATCGGCATCTCATCGAGGGCGATCTGGCCGTCCTTGTTCGCATCGTATGCGGCGATGAGTTTGCTCCAGTCGAACAACGGATCATCCGGCTCGGTAGGATCGCCCATGCCGCTACCACCGGCGAAGAGCAGGCTGTCGCCGGCCACGGGCGTGGTGACCGCGGCGAACCCCCAGCCGCGGACCCACCACTTCGGTTCGCCACCCTTCATGGGGTACGACGCGACGCGACCCTTGCCTTGGACGATGAGCTCCTCGACACCCCCGTGTCGCCACACCATCGGCGTGGAATAGCACGCCCCGGCAAGAGGTCGCGGCGATTCCCAAACGGTCCGCCCGGTGGCCGGGGCAAGCGCGACGAGCTGGGAATTCGTGCTGTCGCCATCACGCTGCAGGATCAGCTGGCCGCCTGCCAGAATGGGGGAGGTGGCGGTGCCATACTCCGACGGGAGGGTTTCAAACGGCCGGCGCCACTGTTCCTTGCCATCGAGTGTGTAGGCGATCAACCCGAACGAACCGAAATAGACATACACCCGCTCGCCGTCGGTGCAGGGCGTGGACGCAGCGGGCGAACTGAACGCATGACAGGGCTCGATCTTTTCCGCCGGTGCGGCCTGGCGCCAAAGTTCCCGACCATTGCTGAGGTCGTAGGCCAGCGTGAGCAACCGGGAATTCTCAAACGCGGTCAGGAACAGGCGATCACCCCAGATTACCGGTGATGAGATTCCGCCCGGCACCGCGACTTTCCAGAGCCGGTTGGTCTCGGGCCCGAAGTGGACCGGCGGCCGGGCGTCGTCCGCAATTCCCGAGGCATTGGGTCCGCGAAACTGGGGCCAGTTGGAGGCCGTTGCTGACAGGGCGCCGAGGGTGAGTAGGAGGAAAAGGAAGGGTCTCATGAATGCGAGTCCTGGGAAGGCTGGGACATTTGAATCAAGGAGTGGTCTGAATTCAAGGGTGCTGGCTTTCCGCCTCTTTGACCTCTGCAACAGCAATCTCTTCCCACGAGGGCGCGGTCCAGAAGTGCAGGACGCCGCTTGCATTTCCCCAGATGATCGTGTCGCCGTCCGGAGAGAACCACACCCCCATGTAGCCGGTGCCCTGGCCTTCCAGGGTGAACACCTCCTGCCAGCTTTCCACATCCCACAGTTTCACGGCTTCGTGGTCGCCGCCGATGGCCAATCGTTTGCCGTCGGCGGAGAAGGACAGCGTGTGTGCGCCCTGAGGAAGCCGCGCAAGGTCGCCACCGGCTGCCCAGGTCCGGGTGACCCCAGACCCGCCCAAACCCAGTGCTCGTCGCCACGGCAAACACCGCCGGGCGATAGCCGCCCACATCAGTTTCGAGTACAAGTCGACCGGAGCGCTGACTCCGGTCAGTGAGATTGCGGAGCACAAACCCCTCCCTCCCACCCAAAGGCGACGCTCTCCCGACCGTCCGGCGAAAGTGTGAAGGAATTGAAGGCGAGCGGAGCCTGCCAGGCCTGTTCTTCCTCGCCTGAGAACAGATTCCACTCATGAATCTGGTTATCGCGCTCAGACCAGCCGATCAGACTCTTCCCTCCTGGAACGAAGACTTCCTGCCCCGACACCCGCATGGCCCGGGGCCGAGTCATGCCCGGGGCAACGTTCAGCCGATGCAGCAGGATCCGTTGGGACAAATCCCACACTTGAAGCGTTCCGTTCGTCCAGCGGGCCGCCACCCGCCGGCCATCCGTCGAGAAACAGGAGGTGAACACCTTCTCCCCAGTTCCAGCAGCGGCGTTCCCAACTGAAAATCGGCGCCCGCCCGCTGCTCCACCCGGCCCTGTTTATTCAACGTAAGGAGCGACCGGCCGTCGGACGCGAAGTTCGCGTTGACGACATTCTCTGCCGGCATCGTGGTCCGCGCCTTCCGGTCATGGGAATAGGAGGTGTCCCAAAAACAAACCGTGCCATCCTTGCCTCCGCTCACCAGCGTTTTGCCATCGGGCAACAGGGCCAACCGCCACACCTCCAGTCGATGGCCCCGCAGGACATCGAGGCATTTCCCACTCTCGAGGTCCCAGGTGCGGATCGTCTGGTCGGCGCTGCTCGAGGCCAGTTTCTTGCCATCCGGCCAAAACACGAGGGATCCCACCCAGGAACTGTGGCCTTCCAGACTCCCGAGTGGTTTCCCGGTTTCCACCTCCCACAGGCGGATGCCCGACTCGGTGTAGCCGGCGGCGGACGCCAGGGTTTTCCCATCGGGCGATATCGCCAGCGTAGTGACAAACTCCTTTGCCGCCCGGGTGGTCCAAAGCGTGTTCCCATTCCGCAGGTCCACGGCGCGAATCCGTCCCTGCGGTAGCGCATAAACGGCGAAACTCAGGTCAGGCGTCGCAGCAAATCCCACCTGCGGACCACCCCCTGCCTGCTCCGACGGGTAGCTGGCCACCGGTGTTCCGGAGTGGACCTGCCAAACCGTGATGTGACCTTCCAGGGTCGAGGTCACCAGCGTGCGTCCATCGCGGGCAAAGGCCAGACCGATGCAATCGTCATCCAGCGGGACCTCCACCATCACCTGCCACGTCACCGTATTCCAGAGCCGCAACGAGTACTTGGGAAGTCCGGCGTCCGAATAGCGAACGCTGGTCAAGGCCAGGATCGGTTCCACCGGAGAAAAGGCGACGAGCCCACGGCCTTCATTCTTCGCGAGACGGCCCCACTCCCGGCGCGTCCGGAGATCCCACAACGCCACCTCCTCCTGATGAACCGAGCCGATGGCCAGCCACTGCCCATCGGGCGAAGCCGCCAGTGAATGGATCTCGGCGGGCTCCTGACAGAGGGTGAACAGGGCGTCGCTGCGGGTCTGCTTCCAGAGATAACGCCATTCCCAGCC
>JBGAPN010000441.1:0-4517 GCA_044221235.1 Limisphaerales bacterium | reverse complement strand
CTTTGGGCTTTGGACGGATTCCGCAGGCCCCCGAATCGGACCCCGACCGGACGTTCCGCGAGCTGACCCGGTTTTTCCGGCCTGAGTTTCTTAACCGTATCGACCGGATCGTGAACTTTCAGCCCCTGTCGCTTGAGACGGCGGAGCGGATTGCCCGCCGGGAATTGGACCTAGTCCTACAGCGCAGTGGCATCGCACGACGGGGACTGACGGTTCATATCGATCCCGGACTGATATCGTTGCTGGTGAAACAGGGGTATTCGCCCCATTTCGGGGCACGTCCCCTGAAACGGACGGTCGAAAAACTGGTGCTCCTTCCCCTGGCCCGGGCCATCGCCACCGGCCGGGCCGGGAACCGAAGCCTGTTGACCCTGCACGCCGAGGGCGATTCCGTGAGCATCCGATTGACCCAGCCGACTCCCCTGGAGCCTTTGCCTCAAAGGAGTGTCCGTTCACCCGCTGAATCGGAGGAGCCCATGCCCCGCCGGGTTCGGGCACTTCGCCAGCGGTTGAGTGTCCTGGAGTCTTCCGGATGGCCGCCCTCCGGAAGACGCTCGGAACTCGTGGAGGCGACCCAGCGACCCGGTTTCTACCAGGACGCGGGCCTGAGGGATTCGACGTTCGACGAACTGAACCGTCTTGACCAGTTCCTGGAGCGCCGCCGACGTCTCCGCGAGGCGGTGGACCGGCTGTTTCGAGATTCCGCCGAGAGCGCGACGGGGTCCCGGGCGGTCCCGGATGAGCGCGTGGCCGAACTGGAGTCCGAACTGGATCAGCTGGAATTCATCGCCCATCACCCCAGTTCCGCTGAGCTTTCCGATGTGTTGGTGTTCATCAGCCGCGTCTCCCAACAGGGAGATTCCATCAATGCCGTGGAGCTGCTGGCGGGGACCTATTGCGGCTTGGCCCGAAGGAGGCATTTCCAGGCCGAAGTCATCGCGGAACGGGTCGATGAGAAGGCGGACCTCGCTGTCGTCCAGATCCTGGGACTCGGCGCAGTGGCGCTCATGGCCGGGGAAGCCGGGCTCCACGAGTTCAACCGGCGTATGCGGGTGAAAAATCCCCGAAGCGGGCGTGAGCAGACCCATCAGGACAGCACGGTGATTCAGGTGGGGTTGGTTCCGGTCGGGGCCGAACCCGGGGACAAGTTCATGGCTCAAGCGGGACTGAAGTCGGTGGCGCTGCCCCCGGGAAAGGCCCGGTTGGTCGAGGGTGCTGCCTGGCGGATCTCTGGATTTCACGAGCCATCCATCCGGTCCCTCGATCTTTGGTTTGCCGGTGATCGCAAGGCGGCTCTCCAGCAGGCGGCGCGCGTGTTTCACGCGGAAGTCACGGCGAAACGCCCCGATGCGCGTCTGGACGAAAAGGTTCGGCGCTATGACCTCGGCGTCGGATCGAGAATCAAGGATCTGCGCACCGGCCGAACCACCAGCCGGCTGGCCCAGTTTTTCCGGGGACAGGTGGAGTTGTCCGCGCCGGATTCGGAAGGGGCGAATGCCGGGGCCGTTACTCCTCGGCCTTGATGACGGAAAACTGCTGCTTGCCGTCTCGATAGATCTCAAACACGACGCCTTTCTTGGCATCGAGGGACTTGAGGGTGTCGGCGAATTCCCTTGGTGTGGTGACCGCGTGGTGATTGACCTCAGTGACGATGTCACCCACCTGGATGCCCTGGCGCGCGGCCGGGCTATCGGGCTCGATGTCGAGAACTTCGAAGCCCCCGTCCACCTTGGCATGGCCTGCCGCTTCACGGGAGAGGAGCCGGACCTTCATGCCCAGGATTCGATTGTCGGGAAGGGGCTTGGACGCGGGTGACGTGCGTGGACGAGACGGGCGGGCCGAAGTGAGTTCCTCCGGCATGGCTCGAGGGGAGACCTTGGCGGTGAATGTTTTTTCGGCCCGATGGATATCGAGTTGAACCACGCTGCCCGGCTCCTTGCGGGTCACAATGGCCCTCAGTTCAGCGGGGTTGGCCACCGGCTTCCCGTCCACGGCGGTAATCACGTCCTTGGGCAACAGGTCCACGGCGGTAATCACGTCCTTGGGCAACAGCGACGGGTCCGCCTCGCTGGCCGGGCCGTCCGGAATGATCCGTGTGATCACGACGCCGTCCGCGAGCCCGGGAACCAGCGACTGGATCTCCTCCAGCTCCCGGAGGGCCCCGATGTTGATGCCCAGCCACGACCGGTTGAACCGTCCGTCCCGGATCAGCCGCGCGGTGATTTCCCGGGCGAGGTTGGAGGGAATGGAGAAGCCGATCCCGGAGTTCAGGCCGCGGATCATGGAATTGATCCCGATGACCTCGCCTTCGATGTTGACCAAGGGACCGCCGGAATTACCCGGGTTGATGTTGGCATCCGTCTGGATGAAATCCTGGTCCATCAGCCCGCCGCCCATCATGGCGGGTACCACGGAATTCCGGCCTTTGGCGCTGACGTGCCCATAGGTCACGGTGTAGTCGAGGCGGAAGGGGGCGCCGATGGCGATGGCGAATTCTCCGACGCGGACTTTGTCGGAATCACCGAAACGGACCCTGGGCAGGTCGTGTGGCGGATTCTTCAGCTCAAGGACGGCGAGGTCCGACTGCTCGTCGGAGCCCCGGACCTCCGCGTCGAACTGACGTCCATCCCGGAGCCGCACCCGGATTCGGTCGGCGTTCCCCACGACGTGATGGTTGGTGAGGATGTGTCCCTCGGAGTCCATGATCATGCCGGAGCCCTGTCCGTTGAATTCCGGCTTTTCCTCCTCCCGTCCCTGCCGTTCGTTACGTTCCTCCGTCTCACGGCGGAACCGTTCCTTCCAGTCGTCGGGGAGGAGATCGAACCAAGGGTGGCCGGACAGGGCATCCGATTCGTCGTCCTGGCGCTGGGCAACGTCGATGACCACCACGGCGGGCGAGACCTCATCGGCCACCTCGATGAAGGCCTGATTGAGCAGTCGGGCCAGCTCGCGGGCCGTGCTGGGGGGCTTGATGTCGGCTGCCTCTGTTCCCAGAAGCCCGGCAACAGCGGCCGCGGCGATCCACCTGCCAATGCGGTTCATGGCGGCAGGTTAGGCCGGCGGTCACTTCCTGCAACCCTGCGCCGCGACCATTGACCCCCGGGCATCCGCGCCGATAGCGTGGAGGGACATGCTTCCCGTCATCGAGCAGCTTCTCGTCCTGCAGGACCGCGACCGCAAACGTCTCCGGCTCCAGGAGGAATTGGCGGACATCCCCCGGCAGCGGAAACGGCTGGAGGAGAAAGTGGCCCAGGCGACAACCATGGCAGCCCAGTTGCGCCATCGGACCCGGAACCTGGAGAGCGAGCGTAAGCGCCTCGAGTTGGAGGTGAAGTCCAAGGAGGAGTTCATCCGGAAAATCGAAACCCAGCAGGGTGCCACCAAGAACAACGAGGAATACCGCCGGTTCACCCATCAGATCGAGACCACCCGGGGGGAGATCTCCGCCCTGGAGGACCAGGAGTTGGTGCTGATGGAACAGACCGAAGTGGCGACTCGGGAGCTGTCCGCCGCCGAAAAGGTGGCCAACACGGATAAGCAGGCGGTTGAACGCCAGATCGCCGACCTCAATGCCCGGGAGGTCAATCTCCAGGATCAGTTGAAGTCGGTCCTTGCGGATCGGGAGCGACTGGCGGCCGGAGTGGACGCCGGAACTCTCGCCCGTTACGTGCGCTTGGTGGAGAAGAAAGGGGACAACGTGGTGGTGGGCGTGACCGGCGGGACGTGCGGTGGATGCCACATGAAGCTGACCCAGCAAGTATTCCTTCAGGCCAAGGCCCAGCAGGAGATTGTCTTTTGTCCGAACTGCTTCCGGATCCTGTATTATACGCGGGACATGGAACCGTGAGCGCGTTGTCCCGGACGATGCACCGCGCGCTTATTCCAGCTGAGTGACGGAGTGGCCGGCCAGGAACTCCGAAGCGCGCAATCGTTTTCCGCCTTCCAACTGGACTTCCTGCAATTCGAGCGCCCCTTCGCCACAGGCCACCACCAGGCGCGCCGCACCGCGTGGCAGGGTCTGACCTGGCCGGGCCGCCTCCGGTCGATCTACCGGTTGGGCAGCGTGCACTTTGAGCAGTCGGGTCCGGTCCCCCGCAGGCCAGAAGCAGTGGAAGCCCGGCCATGGCGTGAACGCTCGGAAGCGGTTCATCAACTGGCCTGCCGGAAGTGTCCAATCGATCCGCCCATCCTCCTTGGAAATCTTCCGGGCCAAGGTCACGCCCTCGGCGGGCTGGGGCGCGGGAGAAATTTGCCCGGCAACATACTTAGGGAGGCAGTGCAGGAGCAATTCCCCTCCGAGTCGTGCCAGTCGGTCATGGAGAGTCTGGCTGTTGTCTTCCGTCAGAATCGGCGTGCGAAGGGTTCCCAGCGTCGGTCCGGTGTCGAGTCCGGCATCCATTTTCATGAGGGTTACGCCGGTTTCCGGATCCCCGGAAGCGATGGCCCATTGAATGGGGGCCGCACCCCGCCATCGGGGAAGCAGGGAGGTGTGGACGTTGAGACAACCCAACCGGGGG
>JBGAPN010000440.1:0-4611 GCA_044221235.1 Limisphaerales bacterium | reverse complement strand
CTGGACGGGTGATCCGCCCCATCTGGTCCAAACATTGAAGACCGCAAATGTAGGCTGAATCGGGATACTTGGAGATCCACGCGGCCAATTCCAGGCCCTGATGGATGCCCTCGATGCGGGTGGGTCCATGGCGAACCTTATAATCCTGGGCCAGTGAATAGAACTCCTGCAACTGGCCGGTCATGGCCAGCAGCCGGCCCAGATCGCGTGCGGCGGAGTCCGCCAGATCCTGTCCGCGTTGGTCGGGCGACGGCGACGCCAACGCATACGCTCGACGCAGGTGTTCCAACGCGACGGTGTAATTGAGACGGCGTTGTTGGTCCGCTGCGATTTGAAGATGGACCGAAGGCGTCCAGGCACTGGTGGGATGGTTGTCGACAAACTGCTCCAGTTGGCGAGCCAGTTCGACGACCGCGCTGCGCCGCAAGGCTCCGCCTCCGGGTTGATTCCGTGAGCTCTCAAAGGCGACTTCTGCCTGGGCGTAGATGGCGTCCAGTTCGCGTTCTTCCTCTTCCGAGATCGCATGCGATCCGAGAGGCCCGACCGGACCCGTGGTGCCCATCCGTTCGCGGGCACCGGCCTCGATCCGGCTGCGCAGGTCGGTCGGCACTCGTTTCATCGAGGCCTTGGCGGGAGCCTGGGAAAAGGGGCGCAGTGTAGTTCTGGAATCACCATTCCCGCTCGTGCCCGCCAACCCCAGGGGCGCAACCGAATTGCTGGTCTGCGCCGTACCCAGAATCGAGACTCCGACGCTGATCGCACACCACACGAACGCCTTCCGGCACCGAGAGGTCAGGCGGGCCGTTGATAAGAACCTCTTGGGGGGGGATTCTGAATGCTCATGGAGTTGGCTGAATCGGTATAAATCTGAGGGATAGGAGGATCCCCTGAGGAACGCAGCAAACCGCAAGGTTCTTACAAAGGATTTTAAAAAAGTTGAGCTACCTGACCTCGGGCGAAGATCGGACTGCATCTGGCCCCATCTCGATTCCCCCACCCTTCGCCTCGTGCCACCATCGAATGACCGTCGGTGGATTCCTGGTACTGTTCCGCGGAGGGGGCTCCTTTTCGGAGTCTTCGAACGTTGCGACCCCGGTCTCCACGTCAGGTTGTTGTTGCCGGAATCCGAGGACGGGGGTGGGCCATCTTTCCGGTTGCGTCCCGGTCTTCCACAGCGGGAGCCTCCCGCGTCCGCATGCCCTACGAATTTAAAGCCACACGCCGGGTCGAGTTCAGCGACACCGACATGGCCGGCATCGTCCACTTTTCTGTGTTCTTCCGATACTTCGAGACGGTGGAGCACGCATTTATCCGCTCTCTGGGGTTTTCGGTGGTGATGACGGACCAGAACCCGCCGATGGGATTCCCCAGGGTTCACGCCTCCTGCGATTACCGGCGTCCGCTCCGGTTTGAGGACATGGTCGAACTGCAGTTGTTGGTCGTGGAGAAGAAGCGCAGGGCCCTCACCTACCAGATCCGGTTCCGGCGGATCGAACCCGGGCCCGTCGAGGACGTGGCCGTGGGCCGGCTGGTGGTGGTCTGTGTCCAGAAGGGAGCCGACGGCCGGATGCAATCGGTGGAGATTCCACAGGCTTTGGCGGATCAAATCGAAGTGGCCCCGCCCGAATTGCTCGCGCCTTCCGGTCCCGTTTGAGATGGAGACTGGAACCACGGATCGGAGCCGCCGTTCGACCTACGATCCGGGCGAGATGATGGTCCGGCTTCCCGGCGCCGGCAGCATTTCCCATTCGGTGACCCGCCCCTCCCGGAAAATGAGGCGCGCACTGACGTAATCCCGAAAGGCATAGTCCCGTGTCACGACCCGGTCGAGGTACCGGTTGCCCCCCGGACCCCGCACTTCGACGTAGTTCCAGTTGATGTACTCGTCCGTGGTGCTGCCCGAATAGAGCCAGAGCGTCGATTCACCCGAGGCATCACCCCGGTTGAGCACCTGGGCCGGCTTTCCCCAGGCCAGATAAACGGCGTCTTCACCATTCCCCACCTGGATCTTTGTTCGCATCCACCAGTTCCTTCTGGGTGAGGGAGTACAGCAGGCGGCGACGTTCGGCGCGACGCTTCGCGATCTGGGAGGGATCGGTGGCCGAAGTGGCGCAACCCGCCAGCAGCAGAGCCGGTAGAATCAGACGGGACAACACACGCACAGGGATGGGACGTGTCAGACAAGTATGCATTCGATCGCCCGCCACGACTCCGGGACCGCCCCAAAGGCGGAAGCCCTGGGATGTCCGTTGTTCCGGAGGGCCGGAAATCGGATTGCCGGGCGGAAGTCGTACCGTAAACTCCGCACACGTATGAATTCAACGCCGGCCGATGCCTCTGCGGGGAACACTTGGTTTTACTACACCCTGATCACCGTCTTTTCGTGGGGTGTCTACGGGATCCTTCTCCACAAGGGGCAGGTCCTGATGGCAGATCCCGCCAACGGCCGGTACAAGGCGTTCCTGTTCGTGGGAATTGCCTACTTCCTGACCGCCGTTCTTGCGCCTCTGGTGCTCCTGATGGCGAAGGGGGCGGCGTTCTCGGGCTACACCACGGCGGGTTGGAGTTGGTCGCTGGTTGCCGGGATCATGGGCGCCATCGGAGCCTTCGGCACGCTGCTGGCCTTCGGCGCCAAAGGCACTCCGGCCGTCGTGATGTCCATCGTTTTCGCCGGCGCCCCCGTGGTCAACGCGCTGGTTTCGCTCTGGCTGTTCCGTCACGAAATCGACTTCGGCAAGGTCAGTCCGGCCTTCTACCTGGGAATCGTGCTGGCCGTGGTCGGGGGCGGGATGGTGACCAAGTTCAAACCGAATCCGGCACCGAAAAAGCCCGGTGCCGCCTCCATCGTTCCGGGCTCGCCGGTGACACCCGCCAAAGCCTGATCGGGCGGGCGTTCTCCACCGCCATGTCCGATCCGTCGCTGCCGACCGGGGCCCTGCAACGCCTGTGGAGCACCGTTCTCGAGGGGAACCCATTCTATCGGACCAAACTCTCGGCGACGGGACTCAACTCTCCTCCCGAAACCTACGACGCCTTCCGCCGCGCCGTCCCGTTCACCACCAAGGCGGAATTGGTGTCCGACCAGCAGGCCCACCCGCCCTACGGCACCAATCTGTCCTTTCCGATCGATCGATATACCCGGTGCCATCAAACCAGCGGAACCTTGGGTGCACCGATGCGCTGGCTCGACACGCCGGAGTCGTGGAGTGCCATGATCGACGATTGGGTCGAGGTGTTTCGCGCCGCTGGCGTCGATGTCGGAGACCGGATCCTGTTCGCCTTCAGCTTCGGCCCCTTCCTGGGGTTCTGGCTGGCGTTCGAAGCGGGTCAGCGCCTCGGTGCGCTCTGTCTGGCCGGGGGCGGCATGAGCAGCAGCACCCGACTCCGCGTTCTGAAGGAAAACGCCTGCACTGTGCTGTGCTGCACTCCCACTTACGCGCTCCACCTCGCCGAAGTGGCCCGCGCCGAGGGACTGGATCTGGCGGGAACGGGGATCCGGACCGTGGTGGTGGCCGGCGAACCCGGCGGAAGCCAGCCCACCGTACGCCGTCGGATCGAGACCGCCTGGAATGGAGCCCATGTGTTCGACCACCATGGCATGACCGAGACCGGCCCGGTGACCCACGAACGTCCCGGCCATCCTGGAAATCTCGTGGTCCTGGAGCGCAGCTTTCTGGCGGAAGTCATTGACCCCGCCACCGGATCGCCGGTTCCGGATGGACAGCCGGGAGAACTGGTGTTGACCACCTTGCGGCGTCTCGCCTCTCCATTGATCCGGTATCGGACGGGAGATTGGGTCGTTGCCCGCAGGGAAAACGGTGTTCTGCTTTTGGAAGGAGGCATACGGGGACGGGTTGACGACATGGTCATTGTCCGTGGGGTCAACGTCTATCCGTCCGCCGTCGATGAGCTCATCCGTTCCTGCCCGGAAGTGGATGAATACCGGGTCACCTTGGATACCCGGAGTTCCCTGGCGGAGCTGGCTCTCGAAGTGGAAGCACCGGATCCGGTCGCCGCGGCGCTCAGGGAACGGCTGAACCGGGCGTTGTCCCTGCGCATCCCGGTCACTGCGGTGGCACCCGGTTCCCTGCCCCGTTTCGAACATAAGGCCCGCCGATGGCGACGCCTCTCCTAAATTCGTTTCCTGTGGAACCCTCCGGAACCCGACTGCCACCGGTCGACATGGAAACCTATGTCCCGGCGGCGATCACCGTGGTGCGGCGGTCCCGCGGATGGCCGGGACTCTTCCTCCAGGAGCGACGAGGGAATTCCGGCGCCGTGCACTACCCCGCGGGCATCCGGCAACACATGCTCTACCTGTGGCTTCGGCCCCTGTCGGCCGAACTCCAAGCCGCGGGTGGCCGCCATTCACTCCAGTACGCAGAAGGCGAGTCCCGGTTTACTCCGGCCGGTCCTCCCATGTCATTCCAGTGGCATGGGGACGTCCATGTCCTGATGCTCGGATTCGAGCGGTGGTTTTTCGAACGCGTGGCCGCCGAAGTGGGCTGTTCGGTCAATCTTCCCGCTGACGTCAGCGCGGCCACCCTTCCGGCGTCGCATCCCGCCAACCAACTCGTCCACCAACTGGCGTCCGAATTGGAGGCGGGACCC
>JBGAPN010000439.1:0-4527 GCA_044221235.1 Limisphaerales bacterium | reverse complement strand
CACCCGCCAGTTGCTTCACGGTGAACTGGTCAAACGGCATGTCGGCGTTGAAGGCCCGGATCACCCAATCCCGCCAGGGCCAGATGTCCCGGTGCGGATCCTTCTCGAAGCCGAAAGTGTCCGAGTAGCGGGCCAGATCCAGCCAGACCGAAGCCCAGCGTTCGCCAAATTGGGGCGATGCCAGAAGCCGGTCCACCACCTGTTCCCGGGCCCGGGCGGCATCCTTCTGGCGGCTCTGCATGAAGTCAGCATAGTCGCGCGGTGTGGGGGGAAGTCCGGTCAGGTCGAGGGACACCCGGCGCAGCCATTCCGCGGGAGTCGCTGCAGGAGAGGGCTTGAGTTTCTCGGACTCCAGACGGGCGAGGATGAAACGGTCGAGCGGGGCCGAAACCCACTTGGAATTTTTGACCTTCGGCTCGGCGGGTTCGCGGGGCGGAACGAACGACCAGTGTTCGCTCCAAACCGCCCCTTCCTGGATCCAACGACGCAGCACGGCCACCTCTTCCGCGTTCAGTGCCGGACCGTGGTCGGGTTGCGGCATGCGCTTGTCGGGATCCGTCGAGATCACCCGCTGGATCAGTTCGGACGCGTCGGGGTTGCCAGGAACGATGGTCCGCTTCCCCGACTTGCCGTCGGCGATGGCCTTGTCGCGGTAAACCAGCGAGATTTTGCCCGCCGCCTTTACTCCGCCGTGACAGGCGGTGCAGTGCTTCGCGAACAGGGGGCGGATGTCGCGATTGAAGTCGGTCGTGGGCGCTGCCGCCGCGGTTGCCGGCGGCAGGACTGACGCCACAGCCAGGACAGCAAGGCAGGGCCGCAGGAAGGCGAGCAGGCTCCCGGAGTTCATAGTCCAAATCTCGCTCTGTCCCGCGCTGGCGGGCCAGAATTTTCCATCGGAGATTCGGGCCGACTCGTGGAGCCGACTCCACCGGAATTGCGTGGCCGGAGGACAAAAGGGGTGGGGTTTCCGTCGGGCCGGATCTCAGCTCGGTAATTCGTCGGTCGGCGATCGGATGTCGAACATGGGGTTCTGGGGTGTACCCTGTAACCTCATTGTAACATTTTGATGTCACTGCGAGGTCGTTTTTTTCGAGCCAACGACGGGCGCTTTGGCTACCAAGCCCCCCGCGATGTTTTCCCTCCAGAAGTTTTTTGGACGAAACGACCGGTTTTTTGACCTCCTTGAGGAATCCGCCTCCGAGGCGCGTGAGAGCGTCGAATTGGTTCGCAAAGCCATGTCCAAGGCCAAACCCGATACGGTGGCGCTGGACGAGTTCACACTGCTTCGGCGCAAGGACAAGCGGGTGACCCAGGAGATCCGGGCACTCCTGACCCAGACCTTCGTGACGCCGCTGGAACGCGAGGACATCGATGCCCTGAGCACCGCGCTCTACAAGATTCCCAAGACCCTGGAGAAGTTTTGCGAACGGATCACGCTCTGCCCGGATCGTCTTCCGAATTATGACTTCAGCCGGCAGTTGGAGCTGCTCGATCAGGCCACCCAGACCGTGTTGAAGATGACCAAGGAACTTCGTTCCAATCCGGGGCTGTCCGTGATCCAGGAGCAGAACGAACGGTTGCAATACCTGGAGGGCGAAGCCGACAAGCTGATCGTGGAGCTCATGCGGGGGTTGTACTCCGGCAAGTTCGACCCGGTGAGTGTCATCGCACTGAAAGACCTGTATGACCTGTTGGAGAAGGTCATCGACCGCTGTCGGGATTCCGGCAACGTCATCTTCTACATCGTCCTCAAGAACTCCTGACGCTTCACCATGACGCTGCTTTTCACCGTCATCCTGGTGGCATTGGTTTTTGAGTACATCAACGGCTTCCATGACACGGCCAATTCCATCGCCACGGTCGTCTCGACCAAGGTCCTGACTCCCCGTCAGGCCATTGTGCTGGCGGCTCTGACCAACCTTGTGGGTGCGCTTGCGGGCAATGCCGTGGCGAAGACGGTTTCATCCGGATTGGTGGATGCGCAGTTCGTCACCAGCACCACGTTGATCTGCGCCCTGTTGGGCGGGATCATCTGGAACCTGGTCACCTGGTGGTTTGGCCTCCCAAGCAGCTCCAGCCACGCTCTGATCGGCGGCCTGTGCGGCGCCACGATTGCGACGGCTCACGGCCATTGGGGAGCGTTGATTTGGGCGAAGACCAAGGCGGGCGCTCCCTGGTACAAAGGCGACGGGCTGCTCTACAAAGTGGTCATCCCCATGTTCAGTTCCCCGGTCGCCGGACTTTTCCTGGGATTCACCGTGATGGTCCTGCTCTATCTCCTTCTCCAGAAGTGGAAGCCCCATACCGTCAACCAGTTCTTCGGCAAGGCGCAGCTGGTCAGCGCCGGATACATGGGTTTCGCCCATGGGTCCAACGACGCGCAGAAGACCATGGGCATCATCGCCCTGGCGTTGGCGGCGGGGGCCAAGGCGGGCTCGCTCGATTCCCTCCCGGACTGGCTTGGATTTATCCGGCATCCGATGGTGACCGATGGCTCCGGCAAGGAGGCCATTGCGGCCTGGATCAAGGTCATCTGCGCCCTGACCATGGCCGCCGGAACGGCGGCCGGCGGCTGGCGCATCATCAAGACCATGGGCCACAAGATGGTGAAACTTCAGCCGGTGAACGGATTTGCCGCGGAAACGGCCGGCGCCACGGTGCTCATGGCCGCCGCCCACTTCGGCATGCCGGTGTCCACCACGCACTCGATCACCACCAGCATCATGGGTGTCGGATGTGCCCGGCGTTTCAGTGCGCTTAAGCTGAACGTGGTGGAACGCATCCTGTGGGCCTGGGTTCTGACCCTGCCCATGACGGGTGCCCTGGGCTACGGCCTGATGCGGCTGGCCCTAATGTTGGAATGACGGGAGTCTACGGGAGGGCCACCGTGACGGCGTAGTAACGAAGACCCGTCGTGGGGTCGTCCCCGATTGTCAGGACGGAATCGGTGGGCTGCACGCCAAACGTCTTCAGTTCGCGCCAGTCGACTGGACTCAGACTGTCGGTGTACCAGACCGTATAACGACGCCCGGCCACGGCTTGGAACCGGATTTGAACCGCCGCCTCCGCGGGTTCAATGGCCGCTGAAAACACGCTATCGGACCGTTTGGGATGAGTTCCCGCAACGTACTCCTGGGCATTGGTCATCCCGTCGAGATCCGGGTCGCCGGTGGGGCCGTCCTCCCCGTTTCCCGAGGCTGGATTGAGACCGTTGGCGATCTCCCAGTCGTCCGGCAATCCGTCGGCATCGGCATCCGCGGGAGCATTCAGGCTGTCGCCGGCGTTGTTTTGACGGCCTGGCGTGGGGACTGCCGCCTCCCAGTTGGCCGGATCGTCGCCAAACATCAGGCTGCGGAGGCGCTGCAGGGATTTGCCGGTGCCCGACGCCTCCGTGGGCCAAGGTGCGGTGGGACGGTAGCGGATGGATTCCACCGGGACGTACGGCACCTGTCCAGCGAGGGCAGGAGGATCCCCGATGGGTTCGTCCGGTTGCTTCAATTCCAAGCGCTCACCGGCATTGTCGAGGGTACCGTCCCACGGACCCCAGATGGGAACATCCGCGGGAATATTGAAAGCGGCGCGGAAGTCCGCTTCCGGGCTGAAGGGCCAGCCGGGGTCAAAACTCACGACCAGCGCAAACCCACCCGGAGGCAGCGTGGCCCCCGGTGGGAAGTCGAAGTCGACTCCGCCGCGCAGATGCCACCGATTGGTCGAAAGGAGCGGGTCGAACAGGGGCAGGGGTGCCGAGGTGACGTTCCGGATCTCGATGAACTCCTGGCGGGTGTTGTTGAACACGCCGGCCAGGGGCGGTTGGGCATGAATTTCGGTGATGACCACTGGACCCACCTTGGGACCCGAATTGGCGGCATTCAGGGTCCGCCCCGTTTGCGGCACGAAATGCTCCAGGCCGTCGCTGGTGACCAGCCGGCCGAAGCTCACGCCATTGAACGAGGCGTCGAAGGAGAATCCATGATGCCATCCGGTCAGCTCTCCCGAGGCATCGGCACTGTACAGATGGACCTCGTCCCCCAGGGCGCTGAACGAAAAACCGGAGGATCCTGCGCGGAAGTCGGTTTCCGTCACCACCCAGTATCCGCCCGGCTTCAGGACGACATCCAACGGGATGCGATATTTCTTCGGAGTCCGGAAGTCATCGGAAAGCCACCATCCGCCGATGGCGACGGGAGTGCTCCCGGGATTGAACAGTTCAATGGAATCCAGCAAGGGAGGATCGGTGTGGGTGAGGGCTTCGGAGACGTAGACCGGCGCGATGACGGCGGACGTCCCGTCCACGGCGCCCGGGGAACCTCCGGGGCGGGCACTTTGTCTCCAGGCGGAGCCGTCCGCGGCCGATTCCGGGGCGGCCGATTCGTCCCGCGGCACCAGGCTGAATCCGACACCATCGGTGAGCGGGGCCCAATCCGGATCATAGACAAGGTCCTGGATCACTTCCTGGACCGGACCCCGCAGACGGATGCGGTTCCCGTCGTTGCCCAGTGCGCCCGTGAACTCACCGGCGATTCCGGT
>JBGAPN010000438.1:0-4579 GCA_044221235.1 Limisphaerales bacterium | reverse complement strand
GGTTCCCTGCTCCGCCGTTGGAGCACGTCGTCAATTGTGGTGGGGAGCTGCCTGCTGACCTCCATCGGACTGTTGACCTTTTCCGTGTCTCCCCCGTTTTGGTCGCTCCTGCTGGCAATGATCCCCTTGGGATTTGGAGCGGGGGGAGTGGACGCAAGCCTCAACGAGTTTGTCGCACGCCACTACAGCTCCCGGCACATGAACTGGCTGCACGCTTGCTGGGGTGCCGGGGCCACCTTGGGTCCGGCGATCATGACGGCAACCCTTGGATCCAGCCTTGGGTGGACCGGCGGATACCGGACCCTCGGGCTCGTTCAACTCAGCATGGCGGTAACGCTCTTCCTCAGCTCGCCGCTCTGGAAATACAGTCCCGCCTCCCATCCTGCCGCCGCTTCATCGGAATTGACCCGGCACGGAACAGCGTTGGCGGCGTCCAGTGCCGGCA
Organism: Limisphaerales bacterium; assembly: GCA_044221235.1. GTDB lineage: Bacteria > Verrucomicrobiota > Verrucomicrobiia > Limisphaerales > UBA9464 > UBA9464. Next base: position 4,134 of record JBGAPN010000438.1, on the reverse strand, counting down.
TGCTATCCATCGCCCTCTACCTGCTCTACTCCGGCATGGAGGCGACCATCGCACTGTGGGCCAACTCCCTCATGGTGTTGGCTCGGGGAATTCCCCAGCAACGGGCCGGCTTGTTTGCCGCGTCATTCTTCGCCGCCATCATGGTCGGCCGGATGATCACAGGCATGATCGCGGACCACTGGGGAAACCGAAGACTGATCGCCGGCGGGACAGCGGTATTCCTTTTGGGCTCCGGAATCCTGGCCATCCCCACCGGCTCCTGGCTGCCCTGGGGCGGACTGGTTCTGATGGGAATCGGATTGGCGCCGCTATACCCATGCCTTATGCATGAGACCCCGCGTCGTTTCACCGCCGCGGACTCACCCGTCATGATTGGTCGGCAGGTAGGTGCCGCTTATGTGGGTTGGGCCCTGTTTCCCGCCCTCTTCGGCTGGATCGCCGCCCAGACCACCCTGGAGATCCTGGGATGGGTCATGGCAGGCCTGGGCGTGCTCTTCCTGGCCGCGCTTCGGGAACTCAACCGAAGAACATGACCTCACTAAAACGGGCACTCGGAGTTCTCTCTTTGGGTTTACTTGGAGATGACCGTCTGCGGCGACGGGTCTAGGTTTCCCACGAAACCGTTTCCTCATCGACATGAAGACCTTCTCCCTCAAGTTGGCTGTGACCGCCGCCGCCGTATTCGTCCTCGGGCTGGCCGCCGGCTGCGCTTCCCAGGACTCCACGCACGCCGGCCACGCCATGGCCTGCTGCAAATGCAAATGCGCCATGATGCAGCCGGATCCGGCCAACCCGTCCCGATGCAAGATGTGCGGCCACGACCAGAAGGACCATAACGTGGGCACCAATGCGCCCGCGGCCACTCCGCACCAGCACTAACGCCAGCGACGCCGGAATCACCCACCGCACGGCCGGGCAAACTCAGCCTCCCGTGCGGGACAGCTTGGCGCGCAGGCGCTGTTCCCGTCCCGGCTCCGACACCAAGGCAGGGAAGTCCTGCGCCAATTGATCGAAGGTGGGCACGACGCCCCACGCCGTCACCGTAAACACTTCATGCGCCCGGCCCGGAGCGAGCCCCAGCTCCCGGGCCTGACGCTCAAACCGCTCCCGCAGCTTCTTCTTCCACGCTTCCAGATCTGCCGTCGGCTCGATGTGGTGCCGAGCCACCCACGGAAGCCATTCATTGATCTGGCTCTGGTGGCACCACGACTCGGCGGCGATCAGGTCAAAGCATTCGTCCACGTCTACCGCCAGGTCATAGGAATTCGCCCCAGCCATGTATCCGTCATAGGTGTTCAAGATGACCGGGGTCCGTATCCATCGGGATTTCGTTTCATCCGCCACCGGATACTCATCCAGAAACGCGTGGGGCACATTGATCATGTACGCGACCCTTCGAACGGCCTCGGCCACGGTGATGTGATCGGGATGCACCCCGGCCAGAGGATCCGACGGCAGGGGCGGGCACAGAAGGTAATCGGGCTCAAACTCACGGATGGCGTTCCACAGGGCCGCCAGCAGGTCGGTCGTCAGCGTTCGGGCTTCCCCGAAGGCCTGTCCGCCCGGCGCCAGCAGTTGACGAAACTCGTATCCGCCAAGTTCCGCACTCCGTTCCTGCTCGGATTGCCGCACCCGGGCGGTTTCCTGCCGGCTGCGAAACTGATGCCCGGAGCGCCCGTCAGTACACACCACGATGCGGCCCTGGAAGTCGGCTCCAAGGGCGCGCCGCCACCGTTCAAAGGTGCCGGCAGCTACAAACTCGAAATCATCGTAATGGGCGTGGACATGCAGGACGCGCATGCGCCAAGCATGCCCCTACTTCACGTCCAGGCGGTAGAACGTTTTGGTGGCCGACGGAAGCAGGTTGCCCACTTCCACCGGATCGGCAGACAGCAGGAATGTCAGCACGGTCTTCCACGTCTTCAGATCCTCGGAGGCCTGCAGGACGGCGGGAACACCGTCAGGACCCACCAGCTGGAACCGATCCGATCCGTCCGACGCGGTTGAACTCAGCAGCCGTGGGATCGGCTGGAATCGTGCCACGAGCCGGCGGTTCCGGTTCATGGTCAGGTTCAGCGGATTCGCCATCGGATCCAGCCCCTCCACGTCTCCGGTCCAACCCACGAACTCCTGTCCTTCGCCGGGAAAAGCCTTCACCACCACGGATCGCCCCGGCTCCAACGGTGAGGTCCCTGGATCAGCCACCACCCGGCCGGTTCCAGACGCCAGTGTCTCCAGGGAAAAGACCACGGACAACCGGGCCACAGCACTATTGGTCCCGCCATCAACATTGGTCATCGCCACGCTGTATCCACCCGCATTCGACAGCGTCACTTCCGGGAAATCCAGGGTCGAATTGGTCGCACCGGGCAGGAGTTTCCCATCCTTGTACCATTGGTACCGGACCCGGCCATCGGCATCATCTATCTCCGGCTGCAGCCGGACGAAGGTGCCCGCCACATTGGTGGTCGACTGCGGATCCAGAAGGACCAGCGGTGCAATGAGGGCCCGCCGCGCGACAAAGGCACCGTCATCGCCCATGATGGGCGGCTCGAAGGGGCGGGTACCCAGGCCTGAAGTGCCCAGGTAACGCCCCGCCACCCAGGTGGAACCATTGGTCCGGGCCACGACATCCGCAACCTGCGCCGAGGCCCCAAACACGTTCCATTCCCGTCCGGTTTCGATGTGAATCCGACGAAGCTCCGTCCCGACTCCCAGAACGGTCCGGGAGAGGACCAGTTCGTCGGCCCCCAGCGGACCCGCCGCCGTCACCTCGACACCTTGGTCACCCAGTTGCCACCGGCAAAGTCCGTTCGACTCCAACTGCACCGCCCAGCCCTGCTGGACTCCGTTGGTCCGGCCAATCTGGCGACCGCCCAAGGTGAATGGAGCGGAGGCAGCGCCGCCCAGAATAACCCGTCCTCCGGGAGCTGCTTTCAACACGCGGAGGTCCATGCGTTCCGCCCCTTCGGCAAACCGCATCCATTGAAAAACGCCGTCCCGGTCGAATTTCAACAACATCACGGTCCCGTCGTTTCCGGGAGGAAGTCGAAACCGTTGGTCTCCGATTTCCACCAGACCCCGCACCACTGCCGCCACCACCAGGTTGCCGGAATCGTCGCGTACCAACCGGGCGGATGAGGCCATCATTCCCAACGGCTTTACCCAACGGTCTTCGCCCATCTCCAGGTCGACTTGGTGGAGGGAAAACTGGCCTTCAGTGTCCTGGACCAGCGCCACCGCCGTCCCGGCGTCCATCTGGACCACGCCGAAGGTTCCCACCGCATCCAGGAATTCGCGGGTCCACAGTTCGGTCCCATCCGCCCCCAACAGGCTCAACGCCACGCCCCAGCCGACCAGACAGCCGCCAGACTCCTCCGGCACGACCGTCCGGCAGTCGTCACCGAGCCCGGTGGCCAGGGTCGACAGCCAGAGCAAGCGTCCGTCGGACCCCAGCTTGGCCACAAACACGTCGGTGCCTGCCACGCTGTACCGCAGTTGGTCGTCCATTTGGATGACCTCGCTGAAGGACCCGCCCACGAACGCCTGGTCCGCGCCATTCAGCGCCAGCGTCCCCACCCGCTCCGCACCACGACCCGCCGCCACCTGAACCCACTCGAAGGTCGGCTGGGTGGAGGAGGCACCAATTTCTATGCGAACGCCGGCAACGCAGACAAATGAGACGATTAGCCACCGGAACAACCGGCTCGCGCGATGAACAATCTGGGTCGTGGACCTCATGCAGAACGGCGTGGTGCATTAATTGCGCCAGCCCCGTCCACCCAGCCCGCACCTCCCCTAGGGAATCGGCGGTTTGGAACTAGGGCTTCTCCAGAATTTCCCGCCGGCACCGAGGATTGGACTCCTGAGCTTGCAGCCCCACCCAACGCCATGCGTGGATTCGCCGATCCAGCCGAATCCTGCCATGAACCGTTATCGATTCCCTCTGTTCGCCCTCGTGGCCGTGGTCACTCTGGCCGTATGTGGCGCCGAAAACCCCTATCCGCCCGGCCCAGACTCGCTCAAGCAGGAGGGCGTTCCCCAGGGTGAGGTGATCAAGGGGGTATTCGCGGCGGGGACCAACAGCGTGTTCCCGGGAACGATTCGGGAATACTCGGTCTACATTCCGCAACA
>JBGAPN010000437.1:2762-4560 GCA_044221235.1 Limisphaerales bacterium | reverse complement strand
CAAGTACGGCAGATCGGTGGCCGAGGTCCTCGCGTTCGGCGCAGCGGCCCGCGAACGGTTGGCCCAACTCGAAGGCCGGGAGGCCGAAGCTGCGCGGTTGGAGGCGGAGCGGGCCCTCCTGAGTCGCAACATCGAATCCGCCGGAAGGGAACTGTCCAGCGCGCGTCGCCAGCGAATCCCCAAGTTGGCCCGTACGGTGGCGAAGGAATTGTCGGCACTCGGATTCCGGCAGAGCCATTTCGACATCGCGTTGACGTCGCTGGAATCACCGACGTCCAGCGGCCTCGATGCCTGTGAATTCCAGTTCACACCCAATCCGGGGGAACCCGCCCGCCCGCTCCGGGCCATCGCCTCCAGCGGCGAACTTGCCCGGGTCATGCTGGCGCTCAAGACCGTGCTGGCGGATGAGGATGAGATTCCGGTCCTGGTCTTCGACGAGGTGGATGCCAATCTCGGCGGGGAAGTGGCGACGGCGGTGGGCCTCAAGCTCCGTCAGATTGCACGCCAGCACCAGGTGCTGTGCATCACGCATCTTGCCCCGGTTGCGGCATCGGGGCAGACCCATTTCGTGGTATCGAAGGAGGTGCACGGCGGCCGCACGGAATCCCACGTCCAACGGCTGGATTCAGCGGGGCGGGTGGAGGAATTGGCCCGGATGTTGGGCATGAATTCGGTGGCGGCGCGACGTCATGCCGAGGAGTTGCTCGCGGGACATCCGGCTTAGCGCCCGTAATGCGGGGGGCGCTCGTTGGGCGGCAGGGGAGCGGTGTGATCGCGGTTCAGCATAGTTTCGCCCAGGAGATCCAGGCGCTTGTTCAGGCGGGTGATCTGCCGGCCCTGGTCGATCAAGGCTTCATTGAGTTGGTCGGCCAGGCGCTCCAGGTGCGCCACGCTGCCTTCGAGCCGCTCCATCCGGGCTTTCCATTCTTCCAGGTTCATAATTCGTCCTGCCGTTCGGCGAAAAACAGCTGGAACGCGCGATCGAAGTCGGCCACCGGTACGTGGACGTGGACATCGCGTCCGAGGTCGTTTTCGTCGTCGTTGGGATTCACCGATTCAGCGATGGCCCGGATGCCGTGCTTCTCGAGCCAGATCACCAGCAGATCCGTCTTGATGAATGGGCCGGTGAAGAAATGCCGCATTCCAGCGGGGGAGGGGATCGGACTCGTGGAGGGGTCTGGGGGCAGGGCGTCGCTCATGGCGCAGACGTGGAGGCATTTCAACCACCGAAGGGATTGCGGGACCGGCCGGGAGCACTGGTCACCACGGGACGCGGTTCGTCTCCGAACGGATTGGGCGCGGCCTGGGCGGGCGCATGTCGCGGCAGGTTCCACATGCCGCTGGCCGTCCAGTAGAGTCCGGCGAGCAGGGTGAGCCCAAGTCCGGCGGCAAGGGTTGTGAGGCTGATCCAGTGGCGGGCATACAGGATAACCACGCTGTCCAACACCAGGCTCGCGGGCAGCCAGGCGGCGATTCCGATCTTCCACGCTCCGCCCGCGGTGACGGGACGCTGGGCTATCCACGCGCCGAGGGCGACGGCGGGGATGAACAGAAAACCCAGAAGGGTATTGAGAGTCAAAAAGGCCAGCGTGCTTCCGACGCCGGTCATCACCAGCAGCGGTTTTCGCCAGGCTCCCCAAGCGGCGGCGGCGTTGAGTCGGTCCAGTGGCAGCGACAGGGAACGCGAATAGGGAACCACGGCCTGCCCCAGCAATCCGCGTAGGCCCAGATCGGCACTGCGGAACTCAATCTGGAGATCGGCATTGAGTCCCAGATCGGAAAACGAGGCGGGATCCAC
>JBGAPN010000437.1:0-2740 GCA_044221235.1 Limisphaerales bacterium | reverse complement strand
GGGATCCACCACGAAGGCGAGGAACGGGGTGGCAGCCAGCAACTGGGCGTCGAATGCCGGCCACGCGAGCCGCCCGCCTGAAATGCCGGCATTGTCGGTCGGGAGGGAGGAAATGGCCTTGTCCACCGCCGGAAACCAGGCGGTACGCAGGCTCCAGACCACGGTCAGCGTCGTCAGTACGGCAAACAGCAGCTGCACCGCGAGCAGCCGGTCGAAACCCGCCGCCGCAAAGGACGCGATGCCCCGGCCGGTCAACGGCTGCCACGGGCCGAGGGTCCAGCGGGATCGCCCTGCCGCGTTCGTGTTGTTTTGGTCGGGTTCGCCCACCGGGGAGATAGAAGAGCGAAATACGGGCCGGGCCAACCCACAAAAACAAGGCCCGCCCGGGCGGCTACCCGGACGGGCCTTGGCAGGTCTTGAACGTTCGGAAACGTCGGTCAGGGCGGGCTCCGCTGCTTCGGCTCCCGTCAGGCCGCCGGAGCCTGTTGCGGCTGTCCGGGCTGCTGGACCACCACTACGGGAATCGGATAGCGGATTTTCATGACGTCATCGACCAGCACCTCGATGTGATAGACACCGGCGGTCGGAAATTCGATTCCAGGGAAGACGCTGACCAGCGTGGCCGTCTGGGTGGGATCCGGCAGGGCGAACTTGGCGTTGCTCTTGCGCAGGACCTGCTGGCCGTCGGGAGCCACCAAGCGGACCTGCTCGGTGAACTGGCCGATGCCGGCGCACCAGCGGTTGACGACGCAAACTTTCGGGGCGGCAATGGGAACCTGGGGAACGCGAATCACTCCCAGGACGCCGATCAGGATGATGTTTCCGGAAGCCTCCTGACGGACGTCTTCCACAAGCAGGGAGCACTGCAAATCGGGCAAAATGCGGTTCGGAGTCATGTAGGGGCGGGAAGGTTCCAGTCGGGCGGTAGCGGGTCAAAGATATTCCGGAGCAATCGCGGGCCGTCGTCCCGGGAACGCTCCCGGGGACCGATTCCGACCATTGAAGTGGGGTGGACGGCATGCGACGCGCTGGATTCCTTCATTCGCTGCCTTCATCAACTTGGTTCTCCGATCCAGGACTTGAAGGGCGTTCGAACCCAGCCTCGCTCCAGGAGACCCGCCCATTTTCAGAGGTGTTTCGAGCAATTCCCGGCTGGTTGTTTCCGTCACCTCCGGTCAAATTTTCCCGAGTTCGCCTCCGTCCATTCCATGTACATGCCTGTCCAACTTCTCTCCCGAACGGGAATCGTGGGTTTCGCCGGAATCGCCATGGCGGTCCTCGGCTTTCGTGCCAGTGGAGCCGTGGATTTCGGGCGGGAGATCGAGCCCATTCTGATCAAGCGCTGCTCGGAATGCCATGGACCGGACAAACAGAAGGCCGACCTTCGGTTGGACACCCGGGCGTCCGCATTGAAGGCGGGTGAATCCGGGAAACCGGCCCTGGTTCCGGGGAAGCCGCAGGACAGCGAGATTTTGCGCCGGGTCACCACCACCGATCCGGATGACGTCATGCCGCCGAAGGGAGCGCGGCTGACGGACACCGAAGTGGATTCGCTCCGGCGATGGATTGCCGAGGGGGCCCTCTGGCCGGAGTTGGACCCCCGGCAGCATTGGTCCTTCAAGGCCCCGGTGCGATCGGAGCCGCCGTCCGTCAAGGGCAAGGACTGGGTTCGCAATGACGTGGACCGCTTCATCCTGGCTCGCCTCGAACAGGAAGGCATGCGTCCGAGTCCCGAGGCGGACCGGGCCACGCTAATCCGGCGGGTGACCCTCGACCTCACCGGGCTTCCGCCCGAGTGGACGGAGGTCGAGGCCTTCGTGAACGACACCTCCCCGAATGCCTACGAGAAGGTGATCGATCGCCTGCTGGCGTCCCCACACTACGGCGAGCACATGGCGCGCGGATGGCTGGATCTGGCGCGATATGCGGACTCGAACGGATATCAGGTCGACCTCGCGCGCTCGATCTGGCCGTACCGGGAGTGGGTGATCAACGCCTTCAACCAGAACATGCGGTTCGATCAGTTCACCATCGACCAATTGGCGGGCGATCTTCTTCCCAATGCCACCCTGGAGCAGCGGGTGGCCACCGGGTTCAACCGGAATACCAAGGTCAACGACGAGGGCGGTGGCGATGCCGAGGAGTATCGGACCAAGGCTGTGAAGGACCGTGTCGCCACTCTGGGTACCGCCTGGCTCGGCCTGACACTGAACTGCGCCGAGTGTCACACCCACAAGTATGACCCCATCACCCACTCCGAGTACTACGGGCTCTATGCGTTCTTCAACAACTCGACCGACGCGGGCAACTACAGCCTCGGACCGAATGTCGAGGTGCCCGCACCGGACCTGAGCCAGACCGTGGGCTTTGTTCGTTCCCGACTGGAGCAAACCCGTCAGGAGCTCGCGGCTGCGGAAGCCAAGCTCGCCGCGGAGCGCGCTCAGTGGGAGAAGCTCGTGGCGAAGAAGGGGGATCCGTGGCGTGTCCTGGAGCTCAAGAATGCCTATTCAACGGGGGGATCCGGCTATACCAACCTTCCTGACGGCTCGCTTCTCGGGGTCGGCGTCAACCCCATCTATGACACGATCACCGTCGAAGCCGATACGGACCTGGCCGGCATCACCGCGGTCCTGCTTGAGGTTCTGCCGGATCCAAGCCTGCCCAAGAACGGCCCCGGTCGCTGGGGTCAGACCGGCAATTTCATCCTCGACGAATTTGCCTTCGCTGCGGCGCCGAAGTC
>JBGAPN010000436.1:0-4574 GCA_044221235.1 Limisphaerales bacterium | reverse complement strand
ACGTAGACGTCTTCCTTCAATCCCGGGTACTTGCGGATGCGTTCTTTGGGGCAGGCGAGCAGTTCATCGGGTACGACTTCTGGAGCCATTTCCCACGTTGGACCCATGAACGGAAGTACCTTGGCGTGTTCGTAATCTGTAAGAATGACTGAGGGAATCCGGGCAAAATTGCAGAGAATGCTCTGGGATCGGGACCCGTGTGAAACACCCAAGTCGGGCTTCCGTGGCAGGACGACCGGTGCCAACTGACTTGCTCGGAGGAATAGACCGGAAAACTTCATGAACGGGTTCTTACCGTGGTGGCGGCCCACCTTTCGGTATTTCATGCCCTTCTGGTCCGCCAGTTCGCAGACTTGGAATGCCTCCCGTGCGGTCAGGATGACCTCGTGACCCCGGCGTTCCAATTCGCGGATGATGGGTTCGAAGAACGGGACGTGGGGTGTGTTGTCCAGATCGATCCAAATCCGGCGTGACACGGTTTTGGCGGATAACGTCACCTCAGGAGGAACGGACGACACTTGGACCGGTTGGGGATGGTTCTCGGAGACGAGGCAGGCCACTTCACGCGGAAGTGCATTCCAATACCGGCCGGCGTAGTCACGCCGAAGTGTCTCGAGCAGCTCGCGATACTGGCGAACCGGATAGGAGCGACGGCGTTCGGGCTCGTTCTCGAACCGAATGTAGTCGGGGTGGACATTCAACAGTGCCATGCCGCCGTGTTGGGCTATCCAAGCCAGTTTTCGTTTCCAAATGTCAATTCCAGACTCCTGGAGGATGAAGAACAAGGTGGAGTCTTGGGGAAGAGTGTAGGGAAGCTCAACGTAGCCGCGGGGAGATGAGTTGAGAGTTGGGTGCGGAGAGTTGAGAGAAGGGGCCGGGACCCAGAAAGGAAAGATGGTGCCGACACCGCCGGGTTGCGGTTCGAAGGGATCGGTGTCGAAGGTCGAGGCATCGTAATGCACACCCAGATCGTGGATCCAGGCGAGGTTGTGGAACATGAAACCGGACCGGAATCCGGATACGTTCCATGATTTCACGTGCTTTTGGATGCAGACTGCCTGACGCCGAAACTCGGACTCGGAAGAGAACAATGTGCCATCGTGCCGCAGGTCGTGCACTCCCACCTCGAAGCCTGTGGCCTCCAATTCGCCGCGAAGCTCAATCGGGTCAGCGTAGGCGCCTTCTGGGATGAAATTAAACGAGGAGCGAAATCCGAGGGATCGCTCGAGCTCGACGAGAGGCCGAACCCGTTCGAGTCCCTCGGGTCCCTCGACATCGTGGGTCAGGACGACGGCGAACTGGGCGCCTCTCGGCCACCCGGGCCAGCCATCCGGGGTGCGACCAGCGGACTCCCGAATGGGCCATGTGTCGCGGTGCTTTTCTAAGGCGGTCCGGGCCATCCAGCGTCGCATTGCGATCCGGGCCGACCATGGGAGGAGGGGCTTTAGAAGGTAGTAGAGGCGATTACGCACCGACTGGACGAGGGTTTAAAGCTGAGAGAAAAACGGGGTGGAGTGATCATCGCGCCCGACACGGATGAATGCAGAATTATGGAGTTCGGTCTATGCTGCCCCATCTACATCGACATGCCCTGCGTTTCCAAGCTTTTGTGGCGTGATTGCCTTTCGGGAATGTCATTCCAGCTTCGGCTACGACGGCTTCAGGACGGACTTCGTCCCGGTCAATTCGCAGGATGGCGATTGATTGGCGAGTCTGTGTATTGGAAGTGCCTTCCGGTCATTCCAGGAAGTCACTGCTTGGGTTAGAGCCGCCGTGCAGCTCAGAGGGTCGGGGCCATCGGAACCAATTGACCGCGGATCTTGCGGGGAACTCGAATACTTCCAGCCCGACCTGGTGGAAGCGTTTTTGCGAACGAAGGAAATGGTTGCTTGATCCGTGCCATCCGAGTGCGTGTGATCCCACAGCGCAACTGTCCAAACTCAAAGATCGGAATCCAAGGTCCGGGGTAAATATCGCCGGTGTTTATTCAAGACAGCGACCATCTCTGTGTGGGACTCGGCGAGCAATCCGACCGCCTGTTTTGCCAGGTCGGCATGGGTTTTCTCGGATTCTAAGACGAGTATGGTGGTATCCAGAAGTCCGGACACCCGGGCCGTAGCGCTGGTCTGGGAGACTGGGGGCAGGTCAAAGATGATGTAGTCGTAGTCACTTGTCTTGATCTGTTGGACGAGTGCGGCGATGCGTTTTGGAAGGACACCGACTTTGCGTCCTCCAGGATCCGCTAGGGAAACCATGTATAGATTCTCGCTGACCAATGCATTCTCCCGCAAACCCGCCGTGAGGACATGGTCAACGCCAACGACAGACTTTCCCTTGTGAAAGGGGTGAACGGCGGGACCGTTGAGTTGACTGACATCCACATAGAGCACATTGCCTTCTCCGGTTTCTGAAAGGGAGGAAGCTAAATTAGACGCGATGGTGGTGACCCCGGCCCCTCGACCGCAACTGGTAACTCCAATCAGCTTGGGCTTGTGGTGCAGTTCCTTCGATTGGAAATGCATGATGAGGCGGTCTCGGAGCGCCTCCGCGTAGCTCGCCATCTTGCCTTCGGTGGAATCGTGTGCGTCCGGTGCGCCCTGGTCCTCACCCGAACCGATGGATTTCTGTTGTCCATTTGCCACAACGGACTGGGGTGGTGGGACCAACTTTGGAAGGGAAAGAAACAGCGGGAGGTGAAGGTTTTCCGTGATCTGCTTGGGGCGTCTCACGGATTGGTCGGTATAAAACTCAATTGCAAGGGCCAAGCCGAGGCCGAGCCCGACGCCGCCAAAAACGCAACCGGCGAGGATCTTCATCAAGGAACCCGTATCACGGGCTCCGGGGGATGCGCTTTGCACGACGGATATGTTCGCCAATCGATTATTGGAAACGGCATCGTTGACCCGGGCTTCCTCCAGTGCCGTTGTGAAGTAGGCATATTGCTTCTCGGTGATCTGCAGTTTCCTCTCCAATTGGGTGATCTCCGATTCCCGCGCTGCGATCCGAAGGGCTTCCGCTTTCTTATCCTCCAACTGCGCCTTCAAGACTTGGAGCTTGGCGAGCAGTGAATCAATTCGCGCTTGCTCAACGGTGGGATCCAACTTCTTCCCCGACAAGGTTGAGCGGTCAGTCGCTTGAGGTGTGACCGTCGGAAGTAATGCCAGACCGGGATGTTCCTTCTCAAGGCGGTCCCGCTCCGCCACGGACTCTGCGATTTGTTCTGTGACCCGGGTCACATACGTGCTGGTCGGCTTGAACTGGAGCAGCAACTCCTGCTCCCGCTTTCTTAACGTGTCCAACCGCAGGAGCAAATTCTCGTGGGATTTGATGACATCCTGAGGCACGGGAGGAAGCACGGCCTGGTTGGTTGCCAGGAGAGCCGTCGTTGCGGGTATGGAATTTGTGATCCGCGCCATGGCCGCCTGTCCTTCCGCCAATTCAGCTTCAGCTTCGACGATTTCCGATCGGAGCCTGCCAATCAGATCTCCAACCGCCTTCTGAGTATCCACAACAGAAACGATGCCAAGCTCGCTCTTTATTTTCCGAAGCTCGATTTCCGTTTGCTCCACAACCGAGCGCTTTTGGTCCGCCTGCCGGGCCAAATCGTCCAACTGATCCAAGGCCCGATGAATGCGGGTGTGCATCTTCAGGTATTTCGCGATGAGCGTTGTGACAACATCCCGGGCAACCTTTGGGTCTGAATGACGGAAGGATATCCCGATCACATTGCTTCGAGGGCGAATCCCAACGTCGAGGTTTTTCCGGATGGCGACGGCTGCCTCGAGGTCGGGATTGGCCTCGGTCTTTTTGAGAATATTGGTGGCACCAACCTCTTTGGCGACTTCCTCCGCCAAATCCAGACTCATCAGGATTTCGATTTCAGAAGAGATGATGCTATCCCCAGACCGATCGGGATTCCGGATTTGGTCTGCGCTGTCCGGCCCGGCCGTCCGAGATTCGAGAACATAGCGTATCAACAGCGTCGCGGTCGAAACGAAGGTGGGTTTGTACCGACCCCACGCAGCGGCAGCGGCGATGAGTCCCGCGAGAGAGAAGAGCAAAATTTTCCACTTATGGCGGAATAGAATGTAGGCTATATCTGCCGGCTTGAATGAGCCACCGCCGACCATCTCGGCCTCCTGGATCGTCGGAGGTCGGGCATTGAGCGGCATGCCGGAATGGGGGCGATGGTTCATTATTTGAGGTTATCCGACAGGTCTCAGGCCGCGAAACGATAGATCAGGCGGCCAATCCAGCGGTTGGCGGGAAGGGGAAGTAGCCGAAACATCGTTGTTTGCAGGCCGGTTGTTCGATCGGGGATCGATACCAATCGACCCGTTTGGAGATCAGCCTTCCAACAGGACTGAGTTTCTTCTGTTCCTCCCCAACTTTGCTTGAAATGGCGCAACCCATTGTTGTTCAGAGAGGTTCGTCCAAGGTCCAGATGGGCGCAACCGAGGGCGGCGGCGTGGCGAATCCCCGCCCACATGACAAGCTGGTTGGGGCGAAGGGCTTGGAACCCTAAATCGGAAGCCCCGAATTTGTAGGAGGCCCTTTCCTGGAATTTGAGGAAT
>JBGAPN010000435.1:0-4575 GCA_044221235.1 Limisphaerales bacterium | reverse complement strand
CGACGGAGGGTGGCGCTGAAGGTGATCAAGCTGGGGATGGACACCAAGGCGGTGGTGGCGCGGTTTGAGGCCGAGCGGCAGGCGCTGGCCATGATGGACCATCCGAACATTGCCAAAGTGCTGGATGCGGGGATGACGGACCCTCACCCCCAGCCCCTCTCCCTTCATCCGATGAAGGGAGAGGGTGGCCCACGGCCGGGTGAGGGCTCGGGTTCAGTCTACCGCGGCCGGCCCTACTTCGTGATGGAACTGGTGCGGGGGATCCGGATCACGGACTACTGCGACCAGGCCAACCTCAGCACGAAGGAGCGGTTGGAGCTGTTCATCAAGGTGTGCCAGGCGATCCAGCACGCGCACCAGAAGGGGATCATCCACCGGGACATCAAGCCGTCGAACATCCTGGTGACGTTGCACGATGGGGTGCCGGTTCCGAAGGTGATTGATTTCGGCATTGCGAAGGCGACGGAAGGGAAGCTGACGGAGGCGACGGTGTACACGCAGTTGCACCAGTTCATTGGGACGCCGGCGTACATGTCGCCGGAGCAGGCGGAGATGAGCGGGCTGGACATTGATACGCGCAGCGACATCTACAGCCTGGGCGTGCTGCTGTACGAACTGCTGGCGGGTAGTCCGCCGTTTGATCCCAAAGATCTGATGTCGCAGGGGATCGATGCGATGCGGCGGACGATCCGTGAGCAGGAACCGCCGCGTCCGAGCACACGATTGGCGACGCTGGGAGCGGATCAACTGACGACCACGGCGAAGCGCCGATCGGCGGACACCTCGAAACTGCTGCACCAGCTCAAGGGCGACCTGGACTGGATCGTGATGAAGTGCCTGGAGAAGGACCGGCAGCGTCGTTACGAGACGGCCAATGGGTTGGCGGCAGACATCCAGAGGCATTTGACCAATGAGCCGGTCATCGCCCGTCCGCCCAGCACGGCCTACAAGTTCCAGAAGGCCTTCCGCCGGAACAAACTGGTTTTCACGGCGGCGACGACTGTGGGAGTCGCCTTGGTCGCAGGTATAGCGGTCAGCTCTTGGCAAATGTTTGCAGCCCGGAAGGCGCAACGGGAAGCCGAGGCTGCGCGCCAGGGCGAGGCAACGCAGCGGAGCGAGGCGCTGGAAAAGCAGGCCGAGGCCGAAACCGAGCGACTTCATGCCGCTGCCGAAGCGCGCAAAGCCTCCGAAAGCCAGCAGCAATCGCGTCGCCTGCTCTACGTGGCGGACATGAACTTGGCCCAACAATCGCTCAAGCTGAACAATCTCGGCAGAGCGCGCCGATTGCTGGAGCGGCACCGCCCGCAGCCCGGTGAGGAAGACCTGCGCGGATGGGAGTGGCGCTATCTCTGGCAAATGACCCGCAGCAGCGCCCTCGTCACGCTCACAAACCGGCCGACGGCGCGCGGTTGGTCCGTCAGCTTTTCACCGGATGGCACTCGGCTGGCGGTAGGTTGGTATGACGGACACGTCGATTTATGGGATGTGCCAGGTCGGCGATGGGTCCGGAGCTTGACGGATCGCGAATATGCCCATCAAGGACGGGTGGCGTTTTCTCCGGTGCGCAATCTCCTGGCGGCCACCTCTGAGCCCAAGGCGGTCGTACTATATGACCTGGACTCGGGCCGGGATTCGACCCTCTGGCGGGCACCCGACCAAGGAGGATGGGAGGTTCGTGACATGGCCTTCTCGCTGGACGGTTCAAGACTGGTCATCTACGCCGCGGGATCAGTTGCCAAACTCGGAGACAAAGTCTGGGTGGTGAACGTGTCCTCCGGCGAAGTCGAAAGCATCCATCGGACCGCTCCCAGCCTCAACCCACACTGTGGAGCTGCCCGGCTATCTCCTGACAGTCGGCGCCTGAATCTGGCGCATTCTGACAGAGTGAATTACCGCTCCAGCATCCAGTGCATTGACCTCGGCACGGGCCAGGCCGCCTGGCAGACCGAACCCGAACGGAACGTCGGCCTGACTGCGTTGGCGGTTTCCCCGGACGGGCGGGTGCTGGCTTCGGGCTCTGGAAATGACGATCCCACCATCCGCATCTGGGACGCGGCAACCGGGAAGCTGATCTTCCGGATCCCCGGCCATACCACTTACGTGTCCGACCTGGCATTTACCCGGGATGGGCGACGCTTGGTCTCGACGGCGGGCGATCAATCCATCCGCGTCTGGGATACGAGCACGTGGAAAGAATCGCAGTCGCCACTGCGCGGACATTGCAACGAGGTTCATGCCGTCGCCATCTCCGAGGCAGCCCACCTCATCGCCAGTGCGGACAAGGACGGGAATCTCATGTTGTGGAAGGACGATGGACAGAGCGGGGCGGATGGATACGGCCGCCTGCCGGAGAACCTCCAGCGGGATCATGTGTTCCGGATGGTCGGCTCCCGTGTGTTGTTGCTCCCCCCAGAGCAGCCACCCCAGTGGGTCGATCTCAAACGCGATTCTCCGCCGGTACTGCTGCAGGAGATCCGATCCTCCACCGATGTCTTGGAATGGTCAGGCACCAACATTCTTTGCCATTGGAACGGAACAGACCAGATCGTTGTCCGCGAATTGCGCGGGACGGAATTCGTTCAACGCGGTGCCATTGCCGTGAAGTCCGGGATGCGCCCGGCCGGGTTTGCCTACAACAGCAGGCGCCAGCTCGTGGCGTGGAGCGAAGGCTCCTCCTCGGCGTCGATTTATCTGGCGAGCCTGGCAGCTCCCGCCCGTCGGATTGAACTGAGGGGCGATGGACCCGAAATGCGTCCGCTGCGCTTTAGCGAGGATGGATACCACCTGGCGACCGTGACTGCCGCGTGGGATTCCGTGTGCGTCTGGAACGTCGAAACCGGGCAGAAGGTGGCGTCCAGCGTCGGGCGGATCCGAGAGGCACAGTTTGCCGCGGACGGGCGGGTGTTGGTTGTGGCCACGGATTCGGGCAACGACCACGAAGTCAGTTTCTATGATTTGGGACACCCCGGTCGGGCTCCCCGGCGTATTCCCGGCAAACACTTTTTCTCGTCGCTGGCCGTATCGCCCGATGGTGGACTGGTGGCGTGGGCCACCGGGGCTGGTCTGGTGCGGCTGTTCGATCCCGCCAAGGACGACCGGATCGAGGACCTCCACGGCCACCTCGTCTCGAACTTCGGGATCGCTTTCTCCCCGGACGGGCGCCGGTTGATTTCAAGCTCGGGCGGGCTCGAGGCCCTGAAGGTCTGGGATGTCGGAACGCGGCAGGAGTTGTTGACGTTGGAGGGCACCGGCGCAAATCTTGTCGCAGCCACATGGACTGCCGACGGGGACGTGATCCTCGTTGGTCCGCCGTGGCAGGTTTGGCGCGCGCCCTCGCTGGAGAAAACCGACGCCGCGGAAGCGAACGATCCGCCTTCGCCTGGCTTCGGCGGAGCGGGAAAGCCGGAGAGCCAACAGCCTTGAATCCAAACCGCGAAGAATCCCTGTTTGCCGCCGCGCTGGGGCTTGAGGGACTGGGCCGTGCGGGAGAGGGCATTCGTTCTACGGCGAGATCGGCCTCCAGGGTGTTGAGCCGTCCCTTGGGCGTACCCACCAAGCAGGCTGTTGGCGGGTCACTGCGCTTCATCTCTTCCAACACCTCCTCGGTGGGTATGCCCGGTCCGTGAGCCAGATGCAGCGAGGACCGTCTCCTGGTGGGTGCCCTCGCGGGAGGAGCCCAGGCGGAGCGGACCAGAAGGAGTCGAGGCGAAGCTCGCGCCAGAGTTCAATGGCCAGCCAGCAAGACGTTCAAGGTGAACGCCTCGTTTCCACCAATGGTTTCTTAATCGATGATATCCGTGATTCCAGCTGCCTTTTCCAGGTTGAAGCTTTTCTGATCCCTTTCGGGGCTGCTTTGCTCATGGGAGTGCGGTATGACGCGTCCTCAATCCCCCCACTATGCCCGCCGATCCCGGATCTGAGGAGACGATCTTTGCCGCCGCGCTCCAGTGGGAGACGCCCGCCCAGCGCGCCGCCTACCTGGACAAAGCCTGTGCGGGCGATCCCGCCCTCCGCGACCGCGTCGAGAAGCTGCTCCGCGCCAGCGAGGCGGCGCCCACGTTTCTGGAACGCCCCGTCGGCGAGCCGCACCCGCCCGCAGCCGGCGCTGCGCCCACGGTGAACGTCGGCTTCGCCGAGCTGCACCCGGCCTCCGAAGGCCCGGGCACCCGCGTGGGCCGCTACAAGCTTCTCCAGCAGATTGGCGAGGGCGGCATGGGGATGGTTTACATGGCCGAACAGGAGGAACCCGTCCGCCGCCGGGTCGCGCTCAAGGTCATCAAGCTGGGCATGGACACCAAATCGGTCGTCGCCCGCTTCGAAGCCGAACGGCAGGCGCTGGCCCTGATGGACCACCCGAACATCGCCAAGGTGCTCGACGCGGGCGCGACGGATTCGGGCCGGCCGTTCTTCGTGATGGAACTGGTCCGGGGCGTGCCCGTCACCGAGTTCTGCGAGGAACACCGACTGAGCATCCGTGACCGGCTGGAGCTGTTCATCCGGATCTGCGAGGCCGTGCAGCACGCGCACCAAAAGGGCATCGTCCACCGCGACCTGAAGCCTTCGAACATCCTCGTG
>JBGAPN010000434.1:0-4587 GCA_044221235.1 Limisphaerales bacterium | reverse complement strand
AGGTGACCCAGAGAGCCTCACACAGATGCCGTTCGTAGAGCGGATCGGATTTGTCCAGGGACGTTGCCCAGGCCCTGGTGGCTGGGATGACTTCCGATGCGGGGCGCCCGCGGAGTTCCCTCCGGGTTCGGTAACGGGTCCGGTATTCCGGCAGCTTCAGGTTGTTGAGCAGTTCGGTGACCGGTGCGGCTGCGACCGTGGCGGGCTTGACGAGCGGCCGCGACGGGTAGGTCACCCGGTAAATGCGACCATGTGCGTGGTCCCGGTTCGGATCGCGGGCGTTATGCTGCATGTGCCCGATCAGCGGGTTGTGCCAATCGATGAAGTACAACGAGCCATCCGGTGCGAATTCGAGGTCCACCGGCCGGAAATTCGGATCACTGGAGCTGATCAGGTCTCCGGCCAGGCTTCCGGTGAAGCCGGAGCCGTCCTCCTTCACCGAGGCGAAGCTGATGCCGAGGAATCCGATGCTGTTGCAGGTCATGAACTGACCCTGCCGGTCGTCCGGGAAATGCCGGGAGTAGACAAACTCCGAACCCGAGGTGGGGCGGGACCGCTTCGGCACGTAATCCCCCGCGCGCGCGATCTCCACTCCGTAGGGCATCTTGGCCGAGATGGGCAGGGCCCAATAGTTCTCGCCGCTGGAGGCGTCGGAGAGGACGCACTGTTCCCATTCGTCGAACGCGATTCCCCAGGGGTTGTTGACGTCCGACTGGATATACCGTTCCAGGCGGAACCGTTTCGGGTCGAACCGCCAGGCCCCGCCGTCGTTCACTCGCTGGGGGCCATACGGCGTTTCCACCTGGCTGTGCAGGAACCGGCCTTCGAGCAGATAAAACGCGCCGGAAGCGTCCGCACTGTAGGCCGAGATGGCGTGGTGGGTGTCATGGGTGTCGAATCCGTGCATCAGAATTTCCATCCGGTCCGCGCGGTCATCGTGGTTGTCGTCCACCAGCAGGCAAAGATTCGGCTCCTGCGACAGGTAGACGCCTTCGGGCGCGAGCTCGAATCCGATCGGAAGATGGAGCTTGTCCGCGAAAACCGTCTGCTTGTCCGCCCGCCCATCGCCGTTGGTGTCTTCGAAGATCAGGATCTTGTCGTCGGGACGGGATTCTCCGGGCTTGTAATGCGGGTAGGCCGGGGTCACGGACACCCAGAGCCGGCCGCGGTTGTCGAAGGACATCTGAACAGGCTTGCGCAGGTCCGGAAACTCCTTCTCGGAGGCGAACAGTTCCACCTTGAAGCCGGGCATGACCGTCATGCGGGAGATGGCTTCCACGCCGTTCAGAAACTCCACCGGCCGTTTGAAGTTGGTGGGGACCTCGGGCAGGGCGGGCGTCTGGGTATCATCCACGACCAGCTCGCGAGTCTTGCCGGCGGCGATCTCCCGGATGCGGGCGTCCCGTAGCGCCATCATTTCGCGGGTCTTGGCCACTTCCGCCGGGTAATTCTGCGGCCCGAAGGGATCGTAGCGCTGGCCGTGAGTATGCACCCCGTTCACCAGGTTGTAGTCGTTGTTCCAGAAATAGTCCTTTTCCTTCACCGCGGCGTTGACCCGTTCGGGATCGGCCTTTGAACGGCGCGGCGTCTTACCGAAGGCCTGGTCGGCGAGGATGACCGCCAGCTCCTGGTATCCCGCTTCTGTGGGGGCAAATCCATTGATGGTCAGGGGAGGGAGTCCGGGTCGGGCGTACCGCTCCTCGGTGGGGTGAAAAAAGTCGACGAACGTGAGTCCGTGCTTCGCTGCCACCCGGCGCACGGCTTCGGAATACAGGGCCAGATTGGCGTTCTCCCGGGTCCCATCGGGCAGATCCCGCTTTCCAGACAGGTTTTCGAAGGCGATGGGCGAAACGAGAACCAACCGGGGTGCTGCGGTGCCATTGTACGCCTTGGACAATGTGTAGCGTGCGAACGCATCCAGCTCCGCCTCGAAATTGGCCACCCGTTGTGGACCGTCGAAGGATTCGTTGTAACCGAAGAAGGCGATGATCGTGTCGGCCTTCAGGTGCGTGAGCCATTGGTCCGGCGTGGGAAAGAACCCCTTGCCGAAATGAGAGTTCAATTCGGGATGGAAGAGGTTGGCGCCGGGGAAGGCCCATTGGGAGACCCGCGCCGGATGCGGGCGGAATCCCGGAGTGTCGCCGGGACGCCCCATGTTCCGCACGATAAGGTTCTGTTCGGGGAACCGGAGGTGCAGTTCCGTCTCCAGACGGCTGTAATAGACGTCGCGTTCTGCGAGTCCGTTGCCGATGAACACGATGTGTTCGCCGGTGGCGGGTGTCGTGACATTTTGGGCGCGCGCGGACGTGGCGGCGACCGGTTCGGCACTGGGGGCATGCGGGTGGTTGTTGGGCTCAGCCGCCTGCAGGAACGTTCCCAGCGTCAAGGCTGCCAAGGAGACGGGCAGGCGTGGCAGACTCAATGACTGCGCTTTACCAAATTGGTGGAAGGCCTGCACCACTCTCTGAGTCAACCGGTCTCCCCTGTTCCTTAATGTGGAGTACATTCTCCAAGCCTGCGCTCTCCAGAGGCCGGTGGGCAAGCGCTGCGGTCCCTTTGCCTGCTCCGACGAATCCCGCCGGCGGGGCTGAACCGGCCTAACCCAGGATTCCCGCAACGCGTGCCTTGACGGCCGCGTCCATCCGGATGATCGGCGGCCACGGCCGGTGAAATCCCTCACCCGGCAGCTTTCGGGTCGCGTCGACACCCAGCTTGCTGCCTGCCGCCATTTCGGTGGTCGCGTGATCCAGCACGTCAGCCGGACCCTTGGTGAAGAGGCAGTCCCGTTGCGGATCCGTGTTCGCACACCAGCGAAACAGGACTTCGCTGGTGTTGTGCACGTCGACATCGTCGTCCACAACCACGATGTACTTGGTAAACATCATCTGCCCCATGCCCCACAGCCCATGCATGATCTTGTACGCCTGCATCGGATAGGTCTTCCGGATGCTGACAAAGACCAGGTTGTGGAACACCCCTTCCGCCGGCAGGGCGATGTCGACAATCTCGGGGAAGTTCATCTTGAAGATGGGCAGAAATAGTTTCACGGACGCGCCACCCATATAGAAATCCTCCATCGGAGGCATCCCGACGATGGTCGCCGGATAGATGGCATCCTTGCGATGGGTGATGGCAGTGACGTGAAAGACCGGATAAGGCTCCGGCAACGTGTAGAACCCGGTGTGATCACCAAAGGGGCCCTCGTTCCGCAGCGGCTCCTTGGGGTCGACGTATCCCTCGATGACGAAATCCGCATTCGCCGGGACCTCCAGATCGGAGGTCTCACATTTCACCAGTTCCACCGATCTCCTTCGCAAATACCCGGCGAGCAGAAACTCATCGAGTCCATCGGGAAGCGGTGCGGTGGCGGCGAAGGGAAACACGGGATCCCCTCCGAGGAAGATGGCCACGGGCATCCGGGTGCCAGTCTCGTAGTAGCGGCGTCCGTGTCGGGCGGCGACTTTCTGGAGCTGCCAGTGAAGACCGGTGGTCCGGTCGTCATAGACCTGCACGCGGTACATGCCGAGATTGCGATCCCCGGTGTCGGGATCCTGGGTGACCACGCACGGCAGCGTGAGGAACCGGCCGCCGTCCAAAGGCCAGCATCGTAGGATCGGCAGATTGAGAAGAGTCGGTGGAGCGGAGTTGAAGGACTCCGGATTTCGAACATCCGGGGCCGGGCACCACGGTTCCGTCCGGGTACTGGGCGGGTCGAACCGATGGATGACCTCCTTGCAAGGACCCTTCTTCACTCGCTTGGGGCGCGCATGGCGGAGTTCCAGACCCATGGATAGCAGGTGAAGCGCCTCCTTGAACGAGCCCGGCGGCTTGGCCTTGACCAGCGCTCCGAGTTCGCGGGCGACTTCATCCACGCTCTCGGTTCCCATGCTCAGGGCCATGCGTTTCCATGAGCCCAGTGTGTTGATCGCGACAGGGAAGGGCGA
Organism: Limisphaerales bacterium; assembly: GCA_044221235.1. Taxonomy (GTDB): domain Bacteria; phylum Verrucomicrobiota; class Verrucomicrobiia; order Limisphaerales; family UBA9464; genus UBA9464. Next base: position 643 of record JBGAPN010000434.1, on the reverse strand, counting down.
CGGCGTTCCGTTGACGGTGGGCTGTTCGAACAGCAGTGCCCGGCCGCCGCCGGGCTTCTTCATCTCCCGATCGGCGATCTCGGTGATTTCGAGTTCGGACGCGACGGGCTGGCGGATGCGGACGAGCTCCCCGGACTGATCCAGGAGGTTCACCCAATCACGAAAGGACTCAAACGCCATGCCGGAGGGTACCCCGGGTTTCTGGAAGTGGAAGGCCAGGGCCGGTTTTCGAGGTTCACACTGTTGGCCGGCGTTTTCCGTCAATCAGGCGCGGATGCGTGACCCCATGTTGGCGATCGGTCCCGCCTGCGGCATCCCGATTCGTCGTCCCACCTGGGACATGGAATTGGGACGAGGCCGTTATGCCGTTGTGCTGCGCCGGGTGGGAAGGGTTGTGCCGGTGGTTTCGGCAAATGCGCTTGCCCGGAGGACCTGGGCCGCCAGCCTCGCCCCAATGCCGACAAGGAATCGGAATTGGGTCCGGCGACTGCTGGGATGGGGTGCCCTGCTGCTGAGTGTGCCCGTGGGGCTGACGCTGGCGGGCTGGATCGCATTGCTTGCAAGCCGGGCCAAACTCGACGGGCACCTCACGGCAGCGGGACTAAAAGCGGCGGTTTCGGTGGAGCGCGATGCCTTGGGAGTC
>JBGAPN010000433.1:0-4626 GCA_044221235.1 Limisphaerales bacterium | reverse complement strand
CGTGCACCGGCTGCCGTCCGCGCTGCCGCCCTCCGTGCCTACGCCCGGATCGAATCCCGCAAGCCGGCCGTCGAGGAGCTGTTGAGTTTCTCCGCAGCGGATTCGGCGGAGCCCTTGCGATTGGCGGCGTCCCGCCTCAATGCAGAGCTCAATCCCGGCAATGCCGCCGGCCAGCTCGCTGCCAAGATTACGGGCGGGTCGCTGGCGGAGCAACAGGCGGCCTACAGCACCCTGGGCGACCTGAAATCCGATGCCGCGGATGCCCTGCTGGCCGAGGCGCTCGACCGTCTGATGCGGCGTGAACTCGCGAATGAAGTGATGCTCGACGTGGTGGACGCGGCCTCGAAGCGCGACTCCACCGCGGTGAAATCGCGTCTGGCCGCCTACCAGGACTGGAAATTGCCGAAGGACCATCTCTCGCCCTACCGCGAGACGCTCTTCGGCGGTGATGCGGTGCGCGGCAGGAAGATCTTTTATGAGAATGCCGCCGTGGCCTGCACCCGTTGCCACCAGATCGGTTCCGACGGCGGCGGCAACGCCGGCCCCAAGCTCGACGGCGTCGCCAGCCGGACCACGCGGGAGTACCTGCTCGAAAGCGTTGTCTTCCCCAACCAGCAGATCGTCCCAGGATTCGAGACGGCCGTGATCACGCTCAAGGACGGACAGTCCTTCGCCGGGGTGGTGAAGTCCGAATCCGACGCGGTCGTGGTCATCCTTGCACCGGAAGAAGGCGAGGTGACCCTCAAGAAAGCGGACATCGACACGCGGCAGAAGGGTCTCAGCGGCATGCCGGACGGACTGGGCCAGCTCCTGAGCCGTCAGGATCTGCGGGACGTCCTTGAATTCCTGGGCACGCTGAAATAGCGGGTCCCGCTGGGCGTCGCTCCCAAAGGTCCGCTCGCAGCAGGCCGAAATTGGCCGTTCGGCGCTCCACGAGACGGAACCCGCTTCGGTTCAGCGCCTCGTCCGGAGGCGTAAGCCATTTCGCAGGAAGCCCGGTGGCAACCCTGAAAAACGCGTACATGATCGCGAGCACCACGCGGGCTCTCTGGAGTCTCCATCCGGATTCCGGTTCCTGAAAATCGGAAATCAGCCAAAGCGCGCGGGCCGACGTGCCCAAAGCCAGAGTCGTCACCAACGCCTCCACCTCCGGCCGCTGGAAGCAGTCGAAGAAGAAGTGGGTCGCCACGAGATCGAACTCACCTGGAGGGGGCGACCAGTGCAGGGCGTCCACACACTGAAATTCCACCCTTCCCCGGTCCCCCGATCCCAGTCGACGTCGCGCCACCTGGATCATTCCAGAACTCCGCTCGACGCAGGTCACCCGCACTTGGGGATTCGTCCGCAGCAATTCAACGAGAAACTGCCCGGGCCCCTCTCCGATCAGCAGGGCCCTCCGGCACCCCTGGACGCGGGAAAGAAATGCCGTGCGGCAGTGTCGCATCCTGCGGCCGGCCGCCACCCATTCCATCGCCCGATAGATCGGGGCGAGCCGGTCGAAGCTCACGCGGAATCCCTTCCCTCCGATGTCGGTGTCCGGGCCCGTCTCCACCACAGACACGAGGCGACGCCGCCAATGGCATAGGCCACCACATCCCAGGGATCCGCCGTGCCCCGGTGCATCCACAGGGGTCCGATGCCTTCACAAATGACGGACCACACGGCCAGGTGGAACAGCATCTCTCCCCAGCCCGGCGGGAATTGGATGGGCCGCAGCCGCAGCCGGGATTGGATCCACAACTGGGGAGGCAAGGCCGCGGGAATCAGGAACAGATCGTTGAAGTGGCCATGCAGGAAGGCCGAGGACACGACGGGCTTCAACATCCATCGGTTGACCGAATAGACGGCCACCGCGAGGACGAACAGCGGGTCCTTGAGATAGCCAAACGGCTTCACAGGAGAGCCCAGAGTAGGAATCCGGTTCCAATGGCGAGCAACGTGTTCAGGAGAATCACCATCCCGCCAGTTTAAGACGCATGCACCTGGCGGCAAAGCCTCCATCAAGGTTTTCCAGCCACAGGTGGGCCTGCGGCTTCGGGGGGCACCGGCGGAGGCAACTTGGGACGCGGGGCCTTGACTTGGCGATGCAGGCAACCTCCCTCGCTAAACCGGTCCCAGGCCATTTTCAGCCAGCGGATCAACGACGCGGCGAGCCACAGCGCCCAGACCAGCATGGCCAGCCGAAACCACCAGATGGAAACGGAGTCGCACACCGGCCTGGGAAGAAGTCCGCCGGACAGGTCCTGGTACCACCGAAGCGCCGTCCGGTAGGATCCGTTGCCCGTGATGAACATTTCCGGGTTGCCCAACAAACCTTCTCCAACCGCCGCCAACAACACGCCGAGGGTGACCACAGTGAGGAATACGATGACCACCTGGATTCCGTTGTACCGGAGGTTGGAAAGCTTCTGGAATTCAGAGCTCCCACGCCACGCCAGCAGAAAGAACCACCCGATCACCACCATGGCGGCCGGGAGCGGCACCTGCGTCAGGCCGATCACCAGGAGCATCCACTCCCAGGATCGCAGCGGCGAGCGCGGCAACCGGCCGAGAGCGAGCGCCGCGACCAGGGCGCTGAACAGGATGACCCAAAACCGGACGGCAGGTCCGCGGCGCGGTCCGGAGGTCCAGAGGACCCAGCGGCCGTCGGGAACAACCATGGTGGTGTCAATGTTGGCGCAGTCTGCGGGCAGGCGGACGGATCCCGCCACTGCGGAGAATCCAAGAGGTTCGTTCACCTTCCATGCGATCGTGATCCTTTGGGAACCTGGGCGCAGCGGCACCACCAGTCGGCCGGAATCCTGCCGGACCGGAATCGAACTTCCGTTGTGCTCCACCCCGGTGATCTCGGCTCCGGGTGGCAACTCGGCGAGGAAGTCCTCTCCCAGACTGGACCGGACCTGGATATGCAGGCGTGAGACGGTCTGTCGTTTTCCAAGGGTGATTTCATGCAACACCCGGTCGATCGTCATCGTGCTCCCGGCGATCGCTTCCGGTCGGCTGATGGCCAGGGAGACGGATTCCCCGGGCCAGGGAGACCAGACCGGAACCAATTCGGCACTGTCGGCTTCAAAAATCGGGGCCAGTCCGGTGAGCGCGACATTCCAAACCGGCGACGCCACCAACCGCCACCGTTCCACCCAGGCGTCCGACGCCGTCGCCGCGAGTCGCAAGGCGTTGGTCACGGCCAGGCTGCTTTCCCAGTTGAAACTCTCCTCCTGGGCCCCGAGCCGCACTTCGACCGTTCCGTCCCGAACCGCGGAGGCGGCACTCAGCACGTTCTCTCCCGGGAGCAACGGAATGCGCAGTGAAACGGCCTTTCCGGTCGGAGACAGACGGCGGACGGAAGTGCGAACCTGCCAGATCAGGCCCAGCTCAATCCGGCGTTCCACGGCTACGGCAGCCTGGAGGTCCTGGCGGTCATAGGTCACCTGACCCGCCTCGGCCTTCCGGGCCTGGGAGAAGAAGACTTGGGCTTCGGGAACGCCATCCGGCCGAACCCCGGTCACGTTCCATCCCGGCGCATCAATCTTCACCTGCCGGGGCTTCAGCATAAAACTCCACTCCCAATCCGTGACCGTCGCCAGGGAGCCCTCCACACGGACCTTGAAGATCCCCTTGGGCAGGACAACCCAAAGGAACCCGTCACCCCGACGCAGGGACGATGCCGGCGCCCCATCGACCGTCACCTTCACGGGCGACCACGCCGGAAGCCGTCCCGGCAACGGCACCGCCGTCTCCAGGGCCGTGTGAATCTCCACGTCCATGAGCAAGGTGCGGTCGTTCACACTGAGCGACACCGACGGGATCTCAGCGGCGTTGGGATAGGCGTCCGCCACCTCCAGCAGCCGTTCCCGGAGCAGGTTCAATGTCGCGGGATCCGGAATGACGTCAGCAGCCCGAACGCGCGATGTCCCCTGGTCCAACGCAGCCAAGAAGACCAGAAGCGCGGCGACCCCGGTGAGGCCGGCGCTGGAATTGTTGCGTCGGCCGGTTCGGAATCGGCCCAGAAGCGCGGCGGAGAGTCCCAGCAGCAGGATCACCCGCAGGACGGTCAACAACCGCTCCAGTCCGAGGGGAATCAACAACGGCCGGATGTTCTGGTTAGCCCGGACGGGACCATTCCAGCCGAAGCTGACGGCGCGCCAGCGCCAATCTGGAACGCCCGGTCCCGTCTGGATTCGTGCCTGGGCGTCGTAGCCCATATTGTCCGTCGCAAACGAAAGAACCCGACCGCCCACGCTCACTCCGGCGCTCGTGGACCTTGGGACCAGTCCATACCGGCGTGCGAGGGTTGGGTCCAGGTCCGGTCGATTGGCGGGTGCCGCGGCCGCCAACGCCGGCGTATCCGCCAATTCCTTCCGAACCTGCACCTGTTGTTCCACAACCTCGAAATCCGAGACCGGCGGCGGGACCGGATGGAACCAGCCGAAGGCCCGCCGTGATCCCATGGTTTCCAGTTGAGGGTAAAGCGCCTGCTGGATCTGACGGGCGACAAAGGGCACCAGGGCAAACACGAGCGCCATCACCGTCATCCATTTCAAGGCGTCCAGGATGCGCCGGGGCCAGCCGTCCCGGACCACCCGCAGCAGGGCCAACGGGATCAGCAGCAGCAGCCAAAGATAA
>JBGAPN010000432.1:0-4635 GCA_044221235.1 Limisphaerales bacterium | reverse complement strand
CCTTGGAATACTCGCCGTAGCGCTCGGTTTCCGACCGGAATGGCCGGATCATCTGGGAATGACAGCCCACGCAACCTTCCCGGATGTAGAGGTCGCGTCCGAGGACTTCGAGCGGGGTGTATGGCTTTACGCTCGAAAGGGTGGGGACGTTGGATTTGATCAGGTACAACGGGATGATCTCCACGGCGCCACCGATGAGGACGGCCACGACAGCCAGGGCGGTCAGGATTCCTGCCTTGGACTCCAGCCAGCGATGGCCGGTTCCTGCCGGATGGGTGTCTGCGGACAGCGGGGCGGCCTGGACTTCGGTATCGGGCTCGAACACTCCTGACTTGGCGGTCCGATACAGGTTGTAGGCGCCGACGCAGGCGCCCACCAGGTACAAGGATCCGCCGATGGCGCGCAGCCGGTACATCGGGACCAACTGAAGGACGGTTTCCAGGAAGTTCGGATAGCGGAGGAAGCCGTCAGGCGTGAATTCCTTCCACATCAGGCCCTGGGTGACGCCGGCCCAGTACATCGGAATCGCGTAGAACATGATGCCGAGGAGTCCGAGCCAGAAGTGCCAGTTGGCCAGTTTCACCGAGTACAGGCGGGTGTTCCACAGCTTCGGAAACAGCCAGTAAAGCATGGAGAAGGTGAGGAATCCGTTCCATCCAAGGGCGCCGGTGTGCACGTGGGCGATGGTCCAGTCCGTATAATGGGAGAGCGAATTGACGCTCTTGATGGACAGGAGGGGTCCCTCGAGCGTGGACATGCCGTAGGCGGTGACGGCCACGACCATGAACTTCAGCATGGGTTCCTGGCGGACCTTGTCCCAGGCGCCGCGGAGGGTGAGCAGGCCGTTGAGCATACCGCCCCAGGACGGGGCCACGAGCATGACGGAGAACACCATGCCGAGGGACTGTGCCCAGTCCGGCAATGCGGTGTACAACAGGTGATGCGGGCCGGCCCAGATGTAGATGAAGATCAGCGACCAGAAGTGAATGATGGAGAGTCGGTAGCTGAACACCGGCCGGTTGGCGGCCTTGGGCAGGAAGTAATACATCAGGCCCAGGTAGGGGGTGGTAAGGAAGAATGCGACCGCGTTGTGTCCGTACCACCACTGCACCAGCGCGTCCTGGACTCCGGCGTACACCGGATAGCTCTTCAGGAATCCGGCCGGCACCTCCATCGAGTTGCCAATGTGGAGCACGGCCACCGTGAGCGCCGTCGCGATGTAGAACCAGATGGCAACGTAGAGATGCTTCTCACGGCGTTTCCAGATGGTTCCAAACAGGTTGATCGAGAAGCCGACCCAGACCAGGGCGATGGCGATGTCGATGGGCCATTCCAGTTCCGCGTACTCCTTGCTGGTGGTGAAGCCGAGGGGGAGGGTGAGGGCCGCGGAGACGATGATGGCGTTCCATCCCCAGAAGTTGAACCAACTCAGCTTGTCGCTGAACATGCGGGCCTTGCAGAGGCGCTGCAGCGAGTAATAGATGCCGGTAAACATGCCGTTGCCCACAAAGGCGAAGATGACGGCATTGGTGTGGAGCGGCCTGAGTCGGCCGAACGTGATGTACTGCAGTCCGGCGTTCAGACCGGGCCAGAACAGCTCGCACGCGGCCAGGAGGCCAGCGGCCAAGCCCACGATGGCCCAGATGACCGTGGCGATCGCAAAGGCGCGCACGATCCGGTTGTCATATTTGAATGTGTCCATGTTCATGTCCGAAAATGTCAGTGCTTCTTGGGCCCCTCACGGCGTCCTTCCGAGGCCTCCTCCATCAGCACGCGCATGGAGGGAGTTCCGGTGTCCTCGTATTGGCCGGAGCGGACCGCCCAAAAGAAGGCGGCAAGGAATCCGCCGGCGATGACGATGCTGAGAGGGATGAGGAGGAGAATGACACTCATGCGTTTGAGGATCCGTTTTCCAGTGAATCAGAGACCAGGGGTCCGAGTCGTGCCCGTCGCGCCTGCCATTGGGTCGCCAGGGCGGCGAAGGCGACGACGGTCACGGAGCTGAGGGGCATCAACACCGCGCACACGACAGGCGACAGGCGGCCGGCGGCGGCGATTGAGATTCCGATCCCGTTGTAGAGGGTGGAGATCAGGAAGCTCGCGCGGACCACCGCCACCGCGTTGTGAGAGAATCGGAGCAGTTCGCCCAAATGCGGCACCCGGCAGGCCTCGACAATGACATCGCTCGCCGGTGAAAACGCTCCGATGTGTTCGACCACGGCGACTCCCACATCGCTTTGGCGGAGGGCCCCCGCATCGTTGAGGCCGTCGCCGACCATCATCACCACCCCGCCATCCTTCTGACGATTCTGGATGAAGGTGAGCTTGTCTGCCGGGCTTTGACGGAACTGCAGGGCGGCACCGACACCAAACAGCCTCTGGAAGCGTTGCTGTTCCCGGTCGTTGTCCCCGCTGAGCAGGGCGAGTTGATAGTGTCCGTTCAGACTTTGGACCAGTTCACCCGCCTCCGGCCGGAGCGGATGGACCAACCGGAACCGGCCCCGGTAGTGCCCATCGACGGCCAGATGAACCGCTGACTCCGAGTGGGTCGAATCCACGGCGATTCCCGACTCCCGAAGCAGCTCCGCCGAACCCAACAGCCACAGCCGGCCCTGGATACGTCCGGAGATTCCGCGGCCTGTCGATTCATGGAAATTCTCGACCGAAGCGGTCCGGTCCGCTCCCGAGGTGAGAACCCGCGCAATTCGAGCGGAGAGGGGATGGGACGATTGCAGCGCGAGGGACCGGACCGAGTCGGCTTCCTCGGTCGAGAGGGGCGTGCCCTCAAAGACGGTATCGGCTTCACCCCCCGCGGTGAGGGTCCCGGTTTTGTCGAACACCACCGTGTTGATGCGAGCCAGAGTTTCGATCACCTGGGCGTTTCGGAGGAATACTCCCCGCCGGCCGAGCGCCCGGACGGCGGTCCCCAGTGTGAACGGCGCCGCCAGGGCAAGTGCGCACGGGCAGGCCACGATGAGAACGCCCACGAGGGCCCGGACCGAACGTGACGGGTCCTGAAAGGCCCAGAAAATCGCGGAAACAACGGCGATCGCCAGGATCACGGCGGTGAACCGGACACTGTATCGGTTGGTCAGTGTCCCAAAGGTGTCGGTCTTCTCCTTGCGGAAGGTCTCCTGATCCCAGAGCGAGGTGAGATAACTTTGGGAGACGGGTCGGGTGATTTCGACTTCCAGGGTGCCTCCCTGTTGGCAACCACCGGCGTGCACCCTTTCGCCGGGTTGGACCGTGATGGGCTCCGATTCACCGGTCACAAAGCTGTAGTCCATCAACGCTGTGCCTTGAAGAAGTCGTCCGTCCGCCGGAACCAGTTCTCCGTGGCGGATCCGGATCCGGTCTCCGACGGAGAGATGGGCCAGGGACACGCGTTGCTCTGATGGAACGCTGCCCTCACTGCCGTCGCGGACCCGGATCACGGAGAGCGGGAAGAAAGCGCGATAGTCGCGGTCGAAGGTCAGGCGGTCATAGGCCTTGTGCTGGAATACCCGGCCGCAGAGCAGGAAGAACAACAGCCCGCCCATGGAGTCGAAGTAGCCTTCGCCGTGACCGCTCAGCACTTCGTAGGCGCTCTGGCAAAACAGCGCAGCAATGCCCAGGGCGATGGGAACCTCGATGCTCAGCCGACGCTGCCGCAGGCTGAACCAGGCCGTCCGCCAATAATCCGCCGCGCTGAACGCGACCACGGGGACTCCCAGGACCAGACTCAGGATTCCGAACAGCCTCTGGAACGCCGGCCCACTGAACGTATCGAGCCCGAAATACCCCGGAAGGCTGAACAGCATGGTGTTCCCAAAGGCGAAGGCCGCAACTCCCAGTTGCAGCCAGAGCCGACGCGGCACCTCGGACCCACGCCGGGCATCCAAGTCAGAAAGCTTCAGATCGGGCGCGTAGCCCAGGGAATCCACCAAGCCGGCGACCCGGGAGAAGGGGACCTGGGTGGGGTCGAAGCTGATGGATGCCTCGCGGCGCAGGAAATTGACCGTGCTGGATCCGATGCCGGTTTGAAGCCGGAACAGATTCTCCAGTAGCCAGACGCAGGCGACACAGTGAATAGCCGGAATATGGAACGTGACCCGGCACCGCCGGTCGGACTCGAAATCCAACAGCCGGGAGCGGACGGCCGGTTCATCCAGAAATGCGTACCGGTCCGGTCCGGGCTCCTGATCAATGCGGCGGCCGGGCGCGGCGTTCAGCGAGTAGTAGGAGGTATCGAGGCCGTTCTTGCGCAGCAATTCGTGGACGGCCAGACATCCGGCGCAGCAAAAGTTCCGGTCCCCGGTACGGTGAACGGAACTGGTGCACGGCGTGCCACAATGGAAGCACGCCGACCCCGCTGCTCCACGCGGAGCAGAATCCATCCCCGGAAGGGCAGGATGAGTCGGATTGGAGATGGCAGCGGTCATGGCGCCTCGCAGCGGCATGAACTAGCGGCATTCCGGCCCCGGCCCGCTATACGGCGCTTGCACAAGAGTAGACCAATCCTGTCATTAGCACCCAGGCTGGGCTGGATTGGAACCACTAACCCTCCCCACGGCAGAAGAAAGAAGTAAGAGAAACGGGCCCAATTTCAGAGGAAACGGAACGTTCGATTCCCCGCTGAAATCCGATGGGGCGACC
>JBGAPN010000431.1:0-4649 GCA_044221235.1 Limisphaerales bacterium | reverse complement strand
CACGGGACTGTAGCAACCCATTGATCCGACCTTCGAGCGCCCGGGCATGGATGCGCGCAAAGTTACAGAAGTGGAGCAAAAACGCCGCCGTCACGCCGGTACTGACGATCCCAAAGCAGAGGAAGACCCGGGAGAACACCGACGGGATCATCAGACATCCGCCGGCGGCGAGTGAACTCACCAAGAGCAGGCCGAAAAACTTCCGGTGATAGGCATACTGCATCGCCCGCATCCGCTCCAACTGCCGGGTCAGGGCATCATACTGGAGCCGCACCAAGTCGTTCACGTCGGAACCCTATCCGCACCGGCCGGCGGGAGTCCACACCGGCGCGTTACTGTAGGGCCTCCCACTCGAGAATGGGTCCGGCGTCGGGATCGTAAAACCGGCGGAGGGTGTTTCGCAGCCTTTATCCACCCTCGCGGCCGCCCGGTCTCCCTCCCCCTTTCGACTCCGGGAAGAAGGAAGAGGGTTGGGGTGAGGGCTTCTCCCAATTCGTGACGGCTTGTTCACCGACGGCACACCAGCCTAGCCTGTCGCTGTGACGCCATTGACTGCCCCGTCTCTTCCTCACCGGCCTCGCCTCTCAAGGACCTTCCTCCAAAGCGCTGCCACCTTCCTCCTGACCTGGGCGCTGTGGGCTCCCACCAAGGCCAACGCTGGCGAGGTCAAATCACGGAACGTCGTCCTGGTGACCACCGATGGATTGCGATGGGAGGAAGTCTTTCAGGGCGCAGAGGAGATCCTGATGTCAAAGGAATTCGGCAACGTCTCCGCCACGAATGAACTGAAGAAGCGGTTCTGGCGTCCCGATGTCGACGCCCGCCGTGCCGCGCTCATGCCGTTCCTGTGGGGCACGGTGGCCAAACAGGGGCAGCTCTATGGCAACCGTTCGAAGGGCAGCGCCGTCCGGGTCACCAACGGCCGCAATTTCTCCTACCCGGGCTACAACGAGTTTCTGACCGGATACGCCGACCCCAAGATCGACAGCAACGACAAGAACCTGAACGCCAACACCAACGTCTTCGAGTGGTTGAACACGCGGTCGGGATTCCGGGGCAAGGTGGCGGCGGTGGTCAGTTGGGACTGCATTCCCTGGATCCTCAACACGCCACGGTCGGGCATCCCGGTTTGGAGCGGATTCGACGTTCCGGAGGGCACCCGGATGCTCCCGATGCCGAAGGCGCTGACCGACATGGTGGAGCACGGCCGCACCGTGTGGTCGGGAGTCCTGTTGGATACCTTTGTCGGGTTCGCCGCGCACCACACCATTGAGGACCGCAAGCCACGCGCGCTGTACGTGGCCTATGGCGAGACGGACGACTGGGCGCATGAAGGTCACTACGAGAGGTACCTGAAGGCGGTGAACGAATTCGACCAGTTCCTCGGCTCCTTGTGGACCCAACTCCAGTCGATGCCGCGGTACCGGGGGCGCACGTCCCTCGTCATTACAGCGGACCACGGGCGGGGCCCGGCGCCCATCGCGTGGAAAAGCCATGGACGTGAAATCACCGATTCGGCGTACATGTGGCTGGGTGTGATCGGACCGGACACGGCGCCCCTGGGCGAGCGGACCAATGTTCCACCCGTTCTCCAGGCCCAGGTGGCCGCAACCGTCGCGGCCCTGGTGGGTGAGGATTATGCGGCGGCATTTCCGCAGGTGGCCCGTCCGGTCGCCGCGGTCCTCCCGCCGCCGTGACGTCGTCCGCCTCCAGATCAGGGGAACGGGTTCCCGGATTGGACACGCTTCGCTGGGTCTGCGCGATGTGGGTGGTCTTCTCCCACATTCCGCCGTTCCCCACCAATCAATGGCTGGGCAAGGACCATCCCGCCGAACTGGTTCTCCGTGGACTGCTGAAGAACCTGTTCTGTGGACCGGCTGCTGTGATGGTGTTCTTTGTCATTTCAGGCTTCTGCATCCATTTCCCGCAGCGCAACGGCCGGCCGTTTTCCGTCGTGCCATTTTACGCGCGCCGATTCATCCGGATCGGTATCCCGTTTGGCGTGGCGGTGGCCATCGGCTACGCAGCCGGCCTGCGGGGACTCCAAATCGGCTGGGAAAGCTTCCGTGTCAGTTCGGCCCACCGCGAAGAAGCCGAACTGACTGCCAGCATCCTCTGGAGCCTGGTGGCGGAAATGGCATACTACGCATTGTATCCGCTCCTGCTCCGCCTGTCCGTCCGGTGTTCCTGGATGGCTCTGTTGGCTGGATCTTACGCCGTCGCACTCGCCATTTTGTCCACGGACCCTGGCGCCCGGTTCTTTCCGCACTTTGGAAATACGCTGACGCCCTGGATCGGTCTTCCGTCCTGGCTGCTGGGCGTCCTGCTCGCCGAGAATTTCGAAGCGTTCAAGGAAACGGTCATTTCCCGACGCCGGATCTGGTTCTGGCGGCTGGGCGTGGCCGCAACGTCGTCCGCCCTCCAGGCGCTCTTCTTCCATCCTCCGGCAGCATTTCCCTATGTGGGCTATCCATGGACGCTCCAAATATTCGCCGTGCTGTCGATGGCCTGGCTGGAGCGTGAAATCCGATGGTGGCGCCGGAATCCGCCACCGCCTCTCCTCGAATGGGCCGACAGCTGGAGTTACTCGATTTACTTGTTCCATGTGGCCGCCCCTCCTACGACGGGCTGGATCCTCAAATCCCTGGGCCGGCCGGATCTTCCCCTGCTGATGCTCTCCTTCTTGCGCATCCTGACCGTCTTCCCGGTGTGTTACCTCTTTGCACGGCTGGTCGAGTTTCCATCATGGAATCTGGCGCGGCGGGTGGCCGCCCGACTGAAACCAAGATCGATGACCACCGCGGAAATACCGCTGCGGTAGCTCGTGATCCGGTGTCCCGCGGGACGAACCGAGCGTGGTCCGCAGGTCGGCGGCCCGTTTCACCGACCCACTGGAATCAGGCGCCTGCCATTCTGGAGTCACTGACCGATTTCATGTTCCAGGTGGGACATAAAATCGGGAAGGACCGTGAAGGGCTGGGCACTGCCCCCGGCCGCCCTCAGGCAGCCGCCAATTCCGGCCAGAGATGGGCACTCATCCGCATTCCCGCCGCATAGCAGTCCAGGGAGAACTTCTCGTTGGGCGAGTGGGCGTTGTCGTCGGGCAAGGCCATGCCGATGAGCAAGGTGTCTGCGCCGAGGTGTTTCTTGAACGCCGACACGATGGGGATGCTGCCGCCTTCACGGGCCAGCAGGGCCTCATGACCGAATCCGGCCTTGATGGCCCGCAGCGCCGCCTGCGCCCGGGTACCTGACGGGTCAACCAGATAGGGCATTCCGCCGTGACCGGCCTTCACCGTCAGCTTCACGGTCGGCGGGCATAGCGACTTCAGGTGCCGTTTCACCGCCGCGATCACCTTTGCGGGTTCCTGGTCGGGCACCAACCGTAGCGTGATCTTGGCGCTGGCCCACGACGGAATGATGGTCTTGCTGCCCTCGCCCTGGTAACCGCTGGTGAGTCCATTGATTTCAAAGGTCGGACGGCAGGTGCGTTGCTCGTCCGGACTGAATCCCGTTTCCCCGAACAGTTTCGGGACGCCCAAAAACTTGCGGTACTTCTGTTCGTGAAACGGTAGTTTGGCCATCTGGCGACGCTCGTAGGCGGAGAGCTTCCGCACGTCGTCGTAGTATCCCGGAATGGTAATGCGACCACGGGAATCCCGCATCTTGGCCAGCAGCTGGCAGAGGGCCATGGCCGGATTCTCCAAAGACCCACCAAAGATGCCGGAATGAAGGTCGCGGTCCGGACCGTCGAGGCGCACTTCCAGGGCGGCGATGCCCCGTAGCGCGTAGGTCAATGTGGGATGCTTGAGGCTGGGAATGCCGTTATCGGAGATCACCACCGCATCACAGGCCAGTTCGTCCGCGTGGGCGGGAAGAAACTCGTACAGGGCGCCCGAACCGACTTCCTCCTCGCCTTCAATGAGGAAGATCAGGTTGCACGGGAGGGGCGTTCCACTCTGCAACCAGGCTTCCACGGCGTTGAGGTGGGCGAGGTGCTGCCCCTTGTTGTCACTGATGCCTCGGGCGAAGATGTTGCGTCCCTCGCGACGCGGCTCGAACGGGGGCGTCTTCCACAGTTCGAACGGCTCGGGCGGCTGGACGTCGTAATGGCCGTAGACCAGGAAGGTCGGGCGGGACGAATCCGCCTTGGGCGTGCGCGCCACCACCACGGGATTCCCGGACGTCGGATGAACTTGCGTCTGCAGGCCGGCCCGGCGGCATCGTTCCGCAATCCAGTCGGCGGAACGCCGGAGGTCCTCCGCATGCTTCGACTGGGCGCTCACGCTGGGAATGCGCGCGTAGTCGCAGAGGTCGTCAATGTAGCGGGCTTCGTTGGCGGCGAGGTGGGCGAGGACGTTGGGGAGAGACATGAAAGGACGATGGCGAAATGGGGTCGTTCAGCAGGAATGCATCATGCGTGGAAAAACAGTCCAGGGGGTAGGTCAACCGGGCCGGAGACTCCGGATGCCGGAGCCGTAGGTCAAGAAGAGGCAGAACCGGATTCCGCTCCTCCTCCCGCCTCCCCAGCCCGGGGGTGGCCCTACTTCCCCCCCTTCTTGAGGAGGTCCAGCGGATTGAACGGCTTGGCCGGCGCATTGGAGGCACCTGCCGCCGAATTGGTTTGAGCCGCCGTGTTGGTGGACGTT